>JAVVHL010000033.1:0-10901 GCA_032249575.1 Candidatus Calditenuis sp.
ATGGGGCCCTTTCGCAGAAGGGATCGATGGGGACCAAGCCTCGAGCCCTGAGAAGTTGACGCGTTTTCTGCCTAACAGGCTTTCATCGGTTATCAACCAGCTCATCGCAAGGCTCGTGTGGTGGAGGGCCCGATGAGCGGCGAGAGGAAGCGCATCATCATCAGGAGGAGACCGGCCGAGGGACAGGAGGAGCAGGAGCCACCGGTGGCGCTCGACCCCTCTCAGCTGAAGGAGACGTTCATCGAGGCCCAGCAGCCGGCGGTGCAGCCTCAGGCGACCGAAACCAGGGACATGGAAGTTGAGGCTGTCTTCATGAGGGCACGGAACGTCTACGAGGATGCGGTACAGAGGTTCAACGATTTCTTCTCGAGGATCGAAAGGCTGAGGGATAGGGACAGGAGCATCCAGAACGCCTACATAAAAGCGGAAGACGTCACGCGATTGACTGTAGTGAAGAAGAAGCTGGACGAGATGAACGACGAGAGGAGCGCTATACTGGCCTCCGCTGGTCCCGTCGAGCAGAAGCTGACCCAGGCCATGGCCGAGCTCGAGTCGGTCGTCTCGGACCTCGAGCAGCTCCTATTCGACAAGCTGGTGGAGCTCGAGGAGATGAGCGCAGCGAGGAGCTCCGGAGCGCCAGTGGGGCCCGAGATCAGAGCTGTGGAGGAGGCATGCAACAGGATCAGGTCCGAGATCGCCAGGACGAGGGGCCTGATAGAGGACCTGAGGAAGAAGGTACAGGCGCTGAGGGACCTGCCGAAGACGATCTACAGGATGACGACCTACAGGGATCTGGCGGAGGAGTACTACAAGCAGCTGAAGTCCCAGAAGGGCATAGACGAGGCGAGGCTGGAGGAGCACCTGAAGAAGGTCATGCAGGAGGAGCAGGTGCCCTGGGAGTACGCGGTGCTTTACCTTTACAAGCGGCTGATGAAGAGGACAGAGAGGCCCCAGTGAGAGCGGAGGAATGGAGGAGGCTCAAGGCGGCGAGTTCGTCTTCGAATTGAGGTACGACCTATGGAGGTTAGCGACCTTCCTCCCGAACGAGAACTACCCTGTCCACCGGTGGTTCCACTTCAAGGAGGGCTTCTCGAGGGATCTGGTCGAGCTCCTCGCGAGGAGGTTCGGGCTCAGCGAGGGGGACGTCGTGCTGGACCCGTTCGTAGGTTCAGGGACAACGCCACTCACGTGCATGGAGCTTGGACTCGAGGGGATAGGGATCGACGCATCTCCGCTGATGGTGATGATCAGCCTCGCAAAGACGAGGAAGTACGATCCAGTTGCGCTCGAGGCCTCCGCTCAGAGGGTCCTGGAGCGCAGCAGGCCAGTGCGTGACGTGGGATCGGTGAGCGCATTGGTCAGGAAGGCCTTCAGGCAGGACGTCCTGAGGGAGCTGCTAGGGATGAGGGAGGAGGTGATGTCGGTAGAGGACGAAGATGCGAGGCTCTTCCTGACGCTGGCCCTGATGAAGGCGGCCATGAGCTGCTCTTATGCTGTGAAGGACGGCTCCGTGATCAGGTTCGAGAAAAGGTCAACCCCTCCGCTTGCGAAGGCCTTCAGGTCTACAGTCAGGTCGATGATAGAGGACATCAGGCGGATCGTGCTCAGATCGGGTCCTGCCCAGATCTACTTGGGTGACGCGAGGGAGATGAAAGTCATCGGAGACGGATCGGTCGACGCGGTGATCACCTCGCCCCCCTACTTGAACAAGATCGAGTACACCCGCGTGTACGAGATAGAGATGGAACTCTTCGCTGGAGGAGCGAGGCCAGAGCTGCTGAGGTCTTACATCGGTCTCTCGCCGAGGATCAGGAGGGTTCCGCCTGAGGCTGAGGGGCTGCCCGATTCTGCGATCGCGTACTTCGTCGACATGGAGCAGGTCTTGGCGGAGGTCATGAGGGTGCTGAGGGAAGGGGGCAGGGCAGCGCTCGTCGTGTCGGGAGGCGTCTACCCGGGATTGGTGGTCGAGGTGGACGTCGTTCTGGCGAGGATCGCGAGAAGGCTCGGGTTCGAGGTGGAGAGGATACTGGCCCTCGGGAAGCGCGTGGCGACCTCAGGAAGGGTCCACAGGATCGGTGAGTCGAGGGAGAGTGCTGTCATCCTGAGGAAGCCGTCCTGATCCCTTCAGGCGCTCCGTCAACCGTTGGCGCTGATCGCAGCCGCTCCCTCCTCGTCGACCCGCTCCTGGCTCACCCTCTCCCTCGGCAGGGTTACGCGGACCCTTACCTTGTCTCCGTCGCGGAGCCCGTACTTCCCCCTCAGGTAGACTGGGGAGATCACCTCGATCACGTCCTCGCCGTAGTGGGACCTCTCGATGAAGAGGATCGCGCAGAGCTCGGAGTCGTTGAAGGTCCCCGTGATCGCCTTGAGGCCGCCGTAGGTCCGGGCGCCGTTCCTGAAGCCCTCGATTCTCACGTCGGCCAGCTTCTCCAGAAGCCTCCTGTTCGTTATCGCGTCGACCGTCAGGAGCCGCACGTTAAGCGTCCCTGGGTAAGGGTCGAACCCGAGCTTCTCACGGAACTGCTGCCGGTAGCCGGGCAGGGAGACGTAATATGCGCCCTCACCGAGCCCCGAAAAGACCTTCCCCTCTATCACGAAGTCCAAAGGCCTCTCGACGACCAGCCTCAGGTCAGAATATAGGTCTACCAATTGGCGGTAGCCCTTGCTGGTGATCCTCGCGTACCCTATCCGGCCGACGTTCCTCCTTTCTATCAGCTGCTCCTTCTCCAGCCTGATCAGGATCCTCGATGCCGATTGCTGGGAAGTCCCAAGGACACGGGCCAAGTTCGGAGTCGAGATCCTAACCATGCCTGTGAAGCCGTTCTGTGAAGCCAGAAAGATCAGCGCCTTCAGGGCCAGCAGGTTCAGAGCCATTCTTCATAACAGTGTTATGGTCCCCTATAAGGTTGAAGGGAAAGGAGGCGCACCTGATGACGCAGAAGCAATCAGCTTAGGCTGATCGTCTCGTCCCTGATGACGCCGTTGGGCCCGATCAGAAGGACGTCGATGCCGTTGCCGCTGCCGCTGTCCCGCGCCATCGAGGCCTTGAGGGCCTTAGTCGCCAGCTCGTAGATCTCGGACGAGGACATCCCCTGCCTGTACTCTCCCTCGAGGACCCCTGCAGCGATCTCAGCACCGGTCCCTACCACGGCGAAGTCGTCCTCGATCATCGAACCCATGGCGTCCAGGACTATCACGTGGGGGCCCGTCTCGTCGAAGCCTCCGACGATCGTCTCGGTCAGGTAGGGGAAGTACCTGTTGCCGAAGAGGAGGTTGGAGACGACCTTCGCGATCGCCCTGACGCTCGGTTGCCTCCTCTCCTCTATCGTGTAGAGGTTGATGAGGAACTTCACGTCCCTGATCAGGTTCTGCATGTCGGAGACGAAACCTGCACAGGCCGCTCCGACCTTCGGCGTGATCTGGAAGACCTTGCGGACGTTCTTCGACATAACGAAGTAGCCGTAGGTCAACCTCTTCTCCGAAGCGAGGACCACAGCGTCCCTTCCCCTGATGCCCAGCGTCGTGGCTCCCGGGTACGGATACTGGAATGCCATCCCTCGACAAAGCATGAACGGGCACGATATGAGGCTGAAGTCTCCAGTCGGAGGTCAGAGCAAGAGGAGCTCCGGCCGCTCGAGGTACCTGACGACCTCCCTGAGGAACCTCGAGGCTGGCTCTCCGTCGACTATCCTGTGGTCGAAGGTCAGCGAGAGGGGCATGACGTACCTGGGCACCACCGCGTCGCCCACCACCCTCGGAACCCTGACGATCCTTCCGGTCCCGAGGATCGCGGTCTCCGGATAGTTGGGAATCGGCGTGCCGCTCAGGCCCTCTACGGCGCCGTAGTTAGTGATCCCTATGGTTCCTCCTTTCACGTCCTCGAGCGTCAGCTTCCTGCTCCTGGCCCGCTCTATCAGGTCCTCTAATCTCCGGGCTATCTCGAAGAGCGAGAGCTCGTCGGCCCCGTGAAGGACAGGCACCACCAAGCCCTCCTCGGTGTGGACCGCTACGCTGACGTTCACGCGCCTGTGGTACCTGATCACCATGCGCTCCTCGTCGATCGTCGTGTTCAACACAGGATGGTTCTTGACGGCCTTGACGATCGCCCTGATCACGAAGGGCAGGTAGGTGAGCCTGACACCGGCCTTCTCGGCCTCCTCCTTCAATGACTCCCTCACCTCAACGAGCCTCGTGACGTCGGCCTCGTCGAAGATCGTGACGTAGGCGGCGGACCTAACGGCCTTCGAGAGGTGCTCCGCTATGGCCCTCCTGACGCCCCTCATCGGCACCTCCTCGTACTCCAGTTCGACGGCCTGCGCTGGCTGCGGGGCTGGCGGTGCCTCGGCCGGTTTCCGGGCGAGCTTCGTCTCGTAGTACCTCCTCACGTCCTCCTCGGTTATCCTCCCTCCAGGCCCTGTGCCCTCCACCTCCTCCAGAGGAACGCCGAGCTCCCGGGCAAGCCTCCTGACCGCAGGAGAAGCCAAAATCTCCCTCTTCGGCCTCTCTGCCCTCACTGCGACCTCCTCGACGCGCTGGGCTGCGACGGGTTTCTCAACCGCCTCGGGCACCCGCTCCTCAACCGCCGCTCCTACCTCCTCTATGACGGCTATCACCTGGCCGACCTTGACGACCTCGCCCTCCCTCGCCAGGATCTTCACGATCTTGCCCTCAACCGGAGAGGGGACCTCGATGTTCACCTTGACGGTCGTGACCTCGACTATCGGCTGGAACTTCTTGACCTGATCGCCCTCCTTGACGAGCCAACGGACGATCTCGGCCTCCGTGACGCCCTCTCCTATCTCAGGGAGCCTCAGCTCCATGCGGAATCACCTCAGAAGCTGTGGACCTCGACGATCGCATCGAGGATCCTGTTCGAGTTCGGGAGATATAGCGTTTCGTGGGCGAGGGGGATCGGCGACTCGAAGCCGGCGACTCTCCTCGGCGGTGCCTCGAGGTGGAGGAAGGCCTCCTCGACGACCTCAGCGACCACCTCCGCACCGTATCCTGCGAAGAAGGGGGCCTCGTGCGCTACGACGATCCTCCCGGTCTTCCTGACGCTCCTAACGACGGTCTCCAGGTCCAGAGGCTTCAAGGTCCTGAGGTCTATCACCTCTACCGATATCCCCCTCTCCTCGGCCCTCCGCGCTGCCTCCAGGGCCTCGTGGACGACCGATCCGAAGGTGACGACCGTGACGTCATCGCCCTCCCTGACGACGCGGGCCTTCCCCAGCTGCTCGACGTACTCGCCTTCGGGGACCTCTCCCTTCAGCGTCCAGTAGAGCCTCTTCGGCTCGAAGAAGATCACGGGGTCCTCGGACCTTATCGCGGCCTTCAGCAGGCCCTTCGCGTCGTGGGGGTTCGAGGGGCAGACGACGAAGAGCCCGGGCGTGTGGGCGAAGTAGGCCTCGGGGCTCTGGGAGTGGTACATCCCTCCCCTGATCCATCCGCCTACTGGGGCCCTGATGACGAGGGGGGCCGTGAAGTCGCCTCCGGACCTGTACCTGAGCGTCGCGAGGTTGCTGACGATCTGCTCGAAGCCTCCGAAGATGAAGTCGGCGTACTGGATTTCTGCCACCGGCCTGAAGCCGTAGAGAGCCAGACCTATCGCCGACCCGACGATGGCCGACTCGGAGAGAGGTGTATCGACGACCCTTTCAGGCCCGAACTCCTCGAGGAGGCCCTGCGTCACCAGGTAAACGCCGCCCTTCCTTCCGACGTCCTGCCCGAGGACCACGACCGATTCGTCGCGCCTCATCTCCTCCCTCAGCGCCTCGTTGAGGGCCTGTGCGAAGGTGAGAACCCTCAAACCCTCTCAGCTCGTCTTCACACAGCTCATTTGCATAATAAGAGTTTCAGGAAGGACGGAGGTCTTTGAGGTCACTCGGCTCCCAGGATCAGAGCGGCAGCGTTGACGAAGTAGCCGTGGTATCCGATGCCTCCGACGGCCGTCACGAGGGCCCTCCTCGCGCCCTTGACCTGCCTCTCGCCGCACTCGCCACGTAGCTGCATCACGGCCTCTACGATGTGGAGGCAGCCGCAGGCCATCCCAGCCTGACCGGCGGAGAGGAGGCCGCCGCTCGTGTTGATCGGGAGGTTGCCCTTGTAGGAGATGTCGTTCTCGTCGAGGAACTTGGGCGCCTTGCCCTTCTCGGCGAAGCCTGCGTCCTCAATCTGCATCAGGACCGCCACCGTGAAGTCGTCGTAAGGGTGGAAGTTGTCGATCTCCTTGGGCGAGGTGCCCGACATCCTGTAGGCCTCCGCAGCAGCCACTTTGACGCCGGTCGTGGTTATCTCAGGTGCGAAGGGCCTCCCCTCCCGGTAGTTGTGGTACTCGCCGAAGCCGAGGATCGGCACTGGCTTCTCGGAGACCTGACGGGCGACCCTGCTCGATGAGAGGAGGATCGCGAAGCCTCCGTTGACGAATGGCGTCACGTCGAACATCCTCAGCGGATCAGAGAGGACCCTCGAGTTCAGGTAGTCCTCCATGCTCATCGGAGTCCTGAAGTAGGCCATGGGGTTGAGGGAAGCGTGGAGCCTCTCGGTCACCGCGACCTTCCCGAAGTGCTCCGGCTTCGCACCGGACTCGTGCATGTACCTCCTCATCAGCTGCGCAGCCACGCTGACGGGCCCCATGTAACCGAAGGGCCTCATGAAGTCTGTGTCGTAGTCCCAGGTCGGTCCAGGACCTCCTAGCAGCGGCGAATCGGCGCCGACGATCAGGAAGTGGTCGATGTAGCCCGAGTGGATCATGAGGGCACCCTGGATCACGAGGGCGGCGGCGTTGGTCCCGCCTTGGTCAGCGCGCACAAGGACCTTCGGCTCCAGACCCAAGTCCTGGACGAGCTCGGGCGACCATATCTCGGAGTGGGGATACTCGCTCCCCATGACGCCTACTCCCTGACCCTTGAGGTCCTTCAGCTCGAGGCCGGTCGACTTCAGCAACCCCTCGAGGGCCCAGGCGCAGTACTCCTTCGGCGTCAGCCTTGGCTCGCCCCTATCGGCCCTTCCCCTGCTGAAAGGCGTCTGGGAGACAGCGGTTATGGAGACGGAGCCCCTGAAACCCGTCACGCCTTAACAACCTCCGCTCTCCTGATCAACCTGAGCAGCTCCTCGGGCTTGACGTGGGACGAGACCAGCCAGACGCCTCCGTCTGAGAGGGCGTCCTCGATCGCGTTGACGAGGGCCGGGATGGGCGTGCCGCATCCCTCACCGACCCCTCTAGAGCCGAGGGGTGAGGAGGTGGAGAGCGTCTCGATCGAGTAGGTCCTGAACTCAGGCGCCTCGAGTGCGGTGGGGCAGAGGTAGTCGACGAAAGAGGAGGTCAGAAGCTGACCCGATTCGTCGTACTCCAGCGACTCGTAGAGGACGGCAGCGAGGCCGTGGAGGGCCGCTCCGTGCAGCTGACCCTCGAGGACCAGAGGGTTGATGACCCTTCCGGCGTCGTCGACGATGACGTAGTCCAGGACCTTAACCACTCCGGTCTCTTTGTCGACCTCTACCACGACCCCGTGAACTTGATAGCTGTAGGTCAGGGCGAGGTTGGCCATCTTCCTCTCGTCCGGCGAGCGCATCTCCGGTGCGTAGACGAAGGTCTCCGAGAGCCCCAGCCCGAGCTCACCGGCCTCCTCGACGTTGGAGTACGCGGCCCTCGCGATCCTCCTGAGGGTCACGTACCTGTCGGGAGATCCGGCGACGTAGGCCTTTCCGTCCTCGAGGACCACGTCTTCAGGCGAGCACTCGAGCAGCTTCGCCGCGAACCTCACGACCTTCTCCCGGACCTTGAGGGCAGCGCCCAGCACAGCGGCCGTCCCGAAGCCAGCGAAGCGGCTGCCGTAGGTCCCCGAGTGGATCGTGTACGGGTGCGAGTGGGAGTCGAAGCCCCTTGCAACGGTCACGTCCTCAACGGGAACGCCGAGCACGTCGGCCACTATCTGGGCCGCAACCGTCTCGTGCGACTGGCCCTGCGGGACGCTTCCCAGCTTGACATGGACCTTGCCGTCGAAGGTCACCGTGACCGTTGCCGCCTCGCTCCCTCCCACGTTCGGAACCCTCGGGTTCATCATCTTGACCTGGCCCATGTTGGGCGAACCGGAGTCCAGCGTGCAGGCGAAGCCTATCCCTATCAGCCTCCCCTCCCTCCGCGCCCTCTCCTTCTCGGCCCTCCACCGCTCGTATCCGAGGGCCTCAGCGGCCTTCAGGAGAGCTCCGACGTAGTCGCCGCCGTCGTAGACGCAACCGTTCAGCGTCACATAGGGCTGCTCTTCCTTCGTGACGTAGTTCCGGCGCCTTATTTCGACCTGATCGATCCCGAGCTCCCTCGCTCCTGCGTTCAGGACCCTCTCTATCATGAACTGGTGAGGTGCCCTCGAGAAGCCCCTGTTCGGACCTGCCGGGCACTTGTTGGTGAAGACGGCGTACATCGTCATGGAGAGGTTCCTGAGCCTCGTGGCTCCTGGTGCGACC
Organism: Candidatus Calditenuis sp.; assembly: GCA_032249575.1. Taxonomy (GTDB): domain Archaea; phylum Thermoproteota; class Nitrososphaeria_A; order Caldarchaeales; family Calditenuaceae; genus Calditenuis. Next base: position 8,464 of record JAVVHL010000033.1, read on the forward strand.
TGGGCCCAGACCGTCAGACCTGCGGGCTCGTGCCTGGCATAGGCACCTATGTCGTCGACCGTCAGCGCTTTGATTCCCAGGAGCTCTCCATTCCTGCTGAAGGCCGCCTCGACTTTGAAGTGCCTGTCGGCTCCGTGGGAGCTCGCCAGCATGTGCTCCCTCCTCGTCTCGACCCACTTGACGGGCCTGCGCGTTAGCTTGGAGAGGAGGGCGGTGAGGACCATGTAGGTGTAGTTGATGATCTTGACGCCGAAACCGCCTCCGATGTCGGGCGTCACGATCCTCACCCTGTCGGCGGTAGCGTTGAGGGCCCTCAGGATGGAGGGCGAGAGGAAGACCGGCATCTGGTTGTTGCAGTAGATCAGGTAGGAATCTGTCGATCCGTCGTAGTGGGCAAGGACGGCGTTGGGCTCCAGTGGCGTCGAGCTGAACCTGTGGAAGACGAGCTCCCTCTTGATGACCACGTCGGCCCTGGCCTTCGCCGCCTCGTAATCGCCGTACTCGTAATCGACCTTAGCGGCGACGTTGGTCCCGATGTTCTCGTGGACGAGGACCTCCTTCTCCTCGATCGCCTTCCAGGGGTCAGTGATCGCCTTCAGGGGCTCGTAATCGACCTCGACCAGCTCGGCCGCGTCGTGGGCCGCAGCGAGGGACTCGGCGACGACCGCAGCGACCGGCTCTCCCTGATACCTCACCTTCCTGTAGGCCATCGCATAATCGACGACCTCCGATGCAGGAGGCGGAACGAGCTGGGGGAAGGGTTGCTGGACTCTCGCTATGTCCTCACCGGTGAAGACGCCAATAACCCCTGGGACGCGGAGCGCCCTCTCCACCGAGATCGATCTGATCCTCGCGTGGGGCACTTCGCTCCTGACGAGGACCGCATAGACCTGGCCGGGCATCCTGAGGTCGTCCACGAACCTCCCGAGGCCCCTGACGTGCCTCAGGCCCTCCCTCGTCGGAATTCGCTGACCGACGTACTTCCACCTCAGATTCCGGGGAATGGGTGGGAAACGGTCGGACATTTGCATTAAGCCACAAGCGTTGCTCCTATTGGATGTGAGCTCGGATCAGAAGCTCCTCGGCAGGCCGAGGCCCCGCGTCGCCAGAAAGTTCAGCACCATCTCCTCCGGAACCGGGCCCGTCTTGAAGAGCCTGACGTCCCTGAAGAAGCGCTCCATGTCGTTGTCCTCCGCGAAACCCATGCCGCCGTAGGTCTGGACGGCCCTGTCGGCAGCGGAGAAGGCGGCCCTCGCCGAAAGGAGGGACGCAGCGTTGGCTTCGACCGCACACTCCTTTCCTGAGTCGAATAGCCTGGCGGCATACTGGGTCATCAATTTGGCGGCGTAGAGCTCGGCGTAGGCCTGCGCGAGGGGGAACTGGATGCCCTGGTTGGAACCTATAGGACGGCCGAAGACGACCCTCTCCTTTGCGTACCTCACAGCGGCTGAGAGGGCGTATTCGCCACACCCTATTGCGATCGAGGACGTGGAGAGCCTCTCGGCGTTGAAGACGTGCTTGAGCACATCCCAACCCCTGTCGACCTCACCGAGCACGTTCTCCTCCGGGACCCATGCGTCCTCGATGTAGAACTGGGTGGAGGTCAGGGGTCGCATGGACATCCCGCGTATCGGGAAGGCCCTGACGTTGTTATCTTTCGTCTCGAGCAACATGACGGTGAGTCCGTGGGCCTTCGGCTGCGAAGGATCTGTAGGTGTGGTCCTCGCGATGAGGAGGACGAGGTCAGCCAAGTGGCCCAGGGTTATCCAGACCTTCTGTCCCCTGACCACGAAGCCGCCGTCCTTCCTGACTGCCTTCGTCTCTATCGCGAAGGTGTTGACTCCGGCGTTCGGCTCGGTGTGACCTATCGCCATCAGGGCCTTCCCTTCCACCAAAGCCGGGAGGTACTTCTCCTTCGCCTCCTTCGTCCCGAACCTCGAGATCGCCAGGCCTCCGAAGACGAGCTCCCTCATCATGATGTCGCCGGCCGGAAGGCCTCCGCCCTGACGGGCCACCTCGTTCATCACCGCACAGGCCGCCTCCATCCCCATGCCCAGCCCTCCGTACTCCTCCGGGACGGTGATGCCGAAGAAACCCTGCCTTGCAGCCGCCTCGAAGTACTCCCTCGGGAACTCCCTGTCCCTGTCCTTTTCCCTCCAGTAGTCGACAGGGAAGGAACGCATCAGCTCCTGCGCCTGACGCCTGAGGAGGACCACGTCCTCGCTCTCGGGGAGGTCTATCACGTCAACACGTTTCAAGCGCACGAGAAATACGTCTCCGTCGGCGGCACAGCAAGTTCTATCACGGACTACACGAATGCAACGGCGTGGTCCTGCTCCTCGGATCCAGCGATATCAAGTCCATGATCGGCCCCAAGGAGGCCCTTTCGATCGCCACGGAGTTCTTCAGGACCTTTGACGAGAGGGATTACAGGATAC
>JAVVHL010000034.1:0-10743 GCA_032249575.1 Candidatus Calditenuis sp.
ATGCCCTCGAACGTGGAGACCCTCACGTTCGGCGGAACGTCGAGCTGGTCGGAAGTCCTCGCGCCGATGAGGTAGTAGGTTCCAGTCCTATCCCTGAAGAGGTCGAGGAGCCTCTGGGTCACGACGCCGTCGAAGACGACGTACTTGACGTCATTGCCCGCCGAGAGCCGCTGATAAAGCTCGCTGACAGGAACCCTGAATGCCTCCGTCATGTCCTCCCTCAGGCCTACGGCTATGAGGTTGCCCTCGACCTCCTCGACGATCTTACCTATCACCTCCCTCGAGCCCTCCGCGATGGGCGGCTGCTCCCTCTCCGTGTGGGCCCCTATCCTCCTCAGGGCTTCTTGGAGTGGGACCGCGTTCTCCAGCGCCTCAGCCACCTCCTTCATGCTCAGCTCCTCGACCTCCTTGCCTTGCGGCGCCCTCGCCACTAGGTCTATCCTCACCCTCCGGGCCAGCTCCCTCAGGATCATGTCGCCTCCGCGGTCTCCGTCGAGGAAAGCGATCACCTTCTTCTTCCTCGCCAACAGCTCCTCGAGCGAGTAGGGGATCTTGACGCCCTCTATCCCGATGACGTTGGTGTACCCGTACCTCAGGAGGTTGATGACGTCAGCCCTCCCCTCGACTAGGATAACTTCCTCTGAGGTGAGAGCGTCAGGACCTGCAGGCAAATTGTCTGGACCCACGTTCACGACCCTGGCCCTCACGACCGACTCCTCCAGCTCCCTCAGCGCCTCGTCGACCTCAGGCACCCTCTTCTTCTCCCACTCGAGCAGGATGGCCCTCGCCCTCTCGATGATCCTCTTTCGCTTCTCGGCCCTAACGTCCTCGATCTTCTCTACGACGACCCTCGCCGAGTAGGGTCCTACCTTGTCGACGCTCTCGACCAACGCTGCGACCAGAGCCGTGTGGAACCTGTCCATGCTCGTCGGTATCGTTATCTTCCCCACGACCTTGTCGCCGTGGGCGTGGACCTGAACCTCTATTCGTCCGATCCTCCCCGTGCGCTGGAGCTCCCTTAGGTCGAGGTCGGAGCTGAAGATGCCCTCAGTCTGCCCGAAGATCGCTCCGACGACGTCGTTCTTGTCAACGAGTCCGTCCACCTCTATCCTCGCCTCGATCACGTACTTCGTCGAGCTGGGCTGACTCGTCATGACTTACCCCTTTCGGTAAAGTCAACCCCCGTACGTTATTAAAATAATTGAAGCGCCCGACGCGGTACCTCAGGATCCGTTCAGGGCACTGGACCGTTTGAACCTTTGGGAACCTTTGGGAGCTGGAATTTGGAGGATTCCAATCCAGATCGGCTTATCAGCGGGTCTCTACCTGGATGGGACGATGAGCCTCGTGAAGGGCATGATAGGAGCTGCGATAGTCGCGTTGCTGGTCGCAGGGATCGTCCCGCATGTCCTGGCGCAGGAGGGCAACGGGAGCTCTGAGGAGCCTACCCTTTCACCGGGACTCGACCTGACGTCGGAGCTGAGGGCGATAATCGAGGAGCACAAGGAGGCCGTCCGCTCGATCATCCTCGAGTTCAAGCTCAAGCTCGAGAACATAACCGCTCGGAGGATTGAGCTGATCGGTCAGTTCCTCGAGGAGCGGCTCAACAGGACCGAGACCATCAGGAATGAGATGGAGAGGCTGAGGGAGCTCTACAGGTCAGGAAACATGACGAAGGAGGAGTACCTCGTGGCGCTGAAGAAGCTGAAGGACGAGCTCAAGGCGCTGAGCAAGACGTCCGAGAAGCTAGGGCAACTCATGCAGGAGCTGACTAAGGAACTCAAGGAGGCTGTCAAGGAGAAGGTGGAGAGGCTGAGGGAGGTCAACAGGGAATTCGGTCAAAGGGTCTCGGAGGAGGCCAGGAGGATAGGCGAGGAGATGAGGGAGAGGGCCCGCGAGAGGGGTCAGACGACCACCACGACCGAGCAGACCGACCAGACCTCCAACCAGACCCAGACGGGGCACAGGGGAAGGGGCAGGGGCAACGCCGAGAGCGAGAGCACCAACACCGAACGGGGCCGCGGACAGGGCAGAGGCCAGGGCCAGCATGAAGAGACGACAACGACCACTACGGCCAGCGAGCGTCATGAAAGAGGGGGCCGACACTCGAGTGAGACGACAACAACCACTGCAACTGAGTCGCGTGGGGAGCGCGGTCGAGGGCATGGACGCGGCAACAACGATTGAGCAACGCAGTTCTAGCTCCTGAACGAGACCGTAACGATTGGTGGCCTTTTATGAAGTGCAAAAGCCTATATCAAATACAGACAATCGGGTCGAACAGCGCATGACACCTCTGACCCTGTTGCTGCTAGCTCTTGTGGTTGCGGGTCAGGGAGCGCAGATCACGGTCTATCAAATTCAGCTTAGAACAGACGGATCGGCCCTCTGGACCGTCGAGCACAGATATCCTCTAGGCGAGAAGGACTCGGCGGACCTCTTCGATCAGGCCAGCAGGAGTCTGGGAAGCCTTGCGGAGAGTTACAGGAGCAGGCTCGAATCTGTTGTCAGTAGGGTGTCTTCCCAGCTGGGCAGGCCGATGTCCGTCGAGAACCTGACGGTGACTGCGAAGGTCACGGAGACTTTGACGGGGAGCGTCGGCGTCATCAGGATCGATTTCGTCTGGAAGGGCTTCGCCAAGCTCGTCGACGGGAAGCTGGAGGTTGGAGACGTCTTCATCGGCGGTCTCGTCCTCCTCGACGGCGAGTCGCTGAGGTTCGTCTTCCCCGAGCACCTGTCAATAGCGGAGGTCTCTCCTAAACCTGACACGATAGGGGCAGGATTTGTGGGATGGGCGGGGAGGAAGGTCTTCCAGGACGGAGAGCCCAGGATCGTCCTCGCACCCAGCATGCCGACCCAACAGGGGCCCCTCACCGGGCCCTCACCTTCCTCAGAGAGGCCGTCCCAATTCCTGGACCCATGGGTCCTTGCGGCTTTCGGGGCCGCAGCCGCCGTCATCGCGATCGGAGCTGTAGCCTTGACCCGCGGCAGGAACAAGAGGAGCGCAGCGTATGCCTCGGACGACGTCGGGAGGGTCCTTGAGGTGATTAGGAGGCACGGAGGCGCGGTCGCCCAGTCGAAGATCGTGAAGGAGAGCGGGCTATCGAAGTCGACGGTCAGCACGATCCTCAAGGTCCTCGAGAGGGAGGGTGTCGTGGTGAGGCAGAAGGCAGGCCGTGAGAAGCTCGTCAGGCTCGCCAGATGAGACCCTAGCCTCGATGCGGAAGAGGGCTCCGGAAGTCACTTGGTGGTTGTGGTCGGGCAAATCTAATCTTGTACCGTGCTGAAATCGTGTGAGGTTGACACTGAAGGTCTCGATCGTGGGGCTCTTCCCGACGGTCTTCTCTACGAGGTGCAAGGCGGTCTGCGACCCGGCTGGGGTTGCCGGTCTCAGGACGCTCGAGTCGCAGCTCTCCGAGTACCCTGAAGAGGTCAGGGCTCAAGTAGCCGCGGCCGCCGAGGCGGTTGCCCAGCTCATCAGGTTCTTCCCGGACCTCCAGGTCGAGCTGGTTCACGCGATGAGCCTCAAGGGTCTGGCGCTCTCGCTCCTCCACAGGTTGAGGAGGGGAACGCACGCCGTTTTGGCAGGGAAAGTCTACTCGCTGCCGCAGCAGCTGGAGGACCTCGTCAAGGCCGTCGAGGACCTGCTCGCCTCGCACCAATAACCGGGTTATGAAATTGGTTAAATTGGGAGGGGACCACTACCTGATTCGGAATGGTCAACAAGACCGAACGCGCGAGGACGGTCGCAGTGATCATCGCCCTATCGGTCCTCGGCATAGTGCTGGCGCCGTTCTTCTGGTTCCCTTTCCTCGGCACAAGGGCCTTCCCCGGTCAGCACCTCGTCAACGTCCTCGCCGGAGTCCTGCTGGGGCCGCTTAGGTCGATCCCTGTACCGGTCATCGTCGGAACGGTCAGGCTGATGCTCGGGATAGGAACGGTCTTCGCCTACCCCGGAGGCATACCTGGGACCGTCATGGTGGGCCTCCTGCACAGGTTCGTAACAGGTAGGTTCAGGGACCCGAGGATCAGGTACCTCTCGGCCTTCGCGGAGCCCGTAGGTACCGTCCTGATAGGAGGCACGCTCTCGCTCCTCATCATAGGACCGTTGCTGAACGTCCCCTCGATCGTCAACCTCCTCTCGAGGGAGACCGTCGTAGCGGCCCTGCTCACCTTTTGGTCCGGATGGGCCGTCAGCTCCCTCATCGGCGCCTCGATAGGCTACGTCGTGACGCTGGTCCTAAGCAGAGCGCTCCCCGACATCTTTCCGGGATCGGAGGGTAGAAGGTGATGGAGGGCCTCGAGGTCGGTAGGTTGTTGGGCAGGAAGACCCTGATCGTCGGAGAGGCAGGCACCGGCAAGTCCCACCTCCTGGCCCGCATCCTCGAGAAAATGGTGGAGGCCCTCGGTCCGGAAGAGATCACGGTGATAGACATGGCACCGTTCAGGTTCTCGGGGATCGGCGGGAAGCTTAGGGACCTGACGGAATCGGTGAAGCGGGTTAGGTATCTGACCGATGACGGGATTGCACCGCCCCGGCTCGCTGGCAGGAACGCAGCCGAGGTCCTCAAGTTAGCGGAGCGCAACGCATCGCTGATCAGGCCGCTCCTGCTCGAGTTCATCAAGAGGCCCACCAGGATACTGCTGGTCAACGACCTCACGATCTACCTGCATGCGGGCGATCCCTCGTTGCTGGAGGAGGTGCTGGAGGCAGCTGAGACGTTCGTCGCCACCTGTTACGAGGGGGAACGCCTGAGCGACGACAAGGGCTCCGGGATCACGGCAATCGAGAGGACTAGACTGGACGAGCTGAAGGGAAGGGTCGACATCGTTCTGGTACTGAGGGAACCGTTTATTGTCCGTCGAGAGGGGAGTGTGGTCGACGGGGGTGAGGTGGGGTGAGGATCCCGAGGGCCCTCACTGTTGCAGGCTCCGACTCGGGCGGCGGTGCGGGGATTCAGGCGGACCTAAAGACCTTCGCAGCCCTAGGCGTCCACGGCATGTCAGCGATCACCTCGATAACCGCGCAGAACACCTACTCCGTCACGAGGGTTGTGGACCTCGACCCCGAGATGGTGGTGGAGCAGATCAGGGTCTGCGTGGAGGACATAGGAGTCGACGCGGTCAAGACTGGGATGCTTCACACGTCTGACATCATCAGGGCAGTCGCTGACGAGCTCAGGAAGATCTCGGCACCGAAGGTGGTCGACCCGGTGATGGTCGCGAAGAGCGGTGCACCTCTCCTGAGGGAAGACGCCATCAAGACCTTGGTCGAGGAGCTGATACCGATTGCCGACGTCGTGACGCCGAACGCCAGGGAGGCCGAGAGGTTGACGAAGATACCGGTGAAGGGGCTGGAGGATCAGAAGAGGGCTGCCAAGGAGATCGCTGAGCTTGGAGCGAGAGCGGTCGTTGTCAAGGGAGGACACGTCGATGGACCCGTAGCACGCGATGTCCTCTACTTCAACGGCGATTATATAGTTCTCGAATCGGAGAGAATACAGACGAAGAACACCCACGGTACCGGTTGCACATTCGCCTCAGCCATCGCGGCGCACCTGGCTCACGGAACGGAGATCGTGCAGGCAGTAAGGAAGGCGAAGGAGTTCGTCACGGACGCGATAAGATATGGGCTCGATTTGGGGAAGGGATCAGGGCCGGTGAACCCTCTCTGGGCGACGCTGAGGAAGGCATGGCTTTACGAGGCGATCGAGAACGTAAGGGTTGCGACGGAGGTCCTCGAGCGCGTTGATGGCATAGGCTGGATCTGTCCCGAATCGATGATCAACCTGGCGGAAGTCGTGCCATACGGGTCCTCCAACGACGACGTCGTCGGCATACCTGGGAGAATAGTGAACGTCGGAGGTAGGTTGAGGGCTTCTTCGTGCCCCAGGCCTGGAGGGTCGAGGCATGTGGCATCGGCTGTCCTCGTGGCTCATTCTTTGGACAGGAGGGTCAGGGCTGCGATGAACGTCAGGTACGACGAGCGGATCCTCGAGTCCGCGGTCAGGCTCGGCATGAGCGTCTCGAGCTACGACAGGTCCAGGGAGCCTCCTGAGATCAAGAGCGTGGAGGGGATGAGCATCAGGTGGGGCGTTCGGGAGGCATTTAACCAGGCCGGTAAAGTGACGGACATAGTTTACCACTTGGGCGATTTCGGCAAAGAACCGATGATAACCATATTTGGTGAGGACGCAGTTGACGTAGTAAAAAAGCTGCTCCGAATACTTAACAAAGAAGAATCACTGAATTCAGCAAGGCATATCTGATGGATGATTTCCTATTACAGGCACTTTTATCATAACAAGCTGCACTTTTAAGTTGGCAGGATGTTATGGTACGAGGCTTTATATCAAATCACAATTATATTGTGAGACCATACACCAAACAACGGGTGGGAAAATGGCGATCTACGACATCGTGGTCATCGGAGGTGGAGCGGTCGGGCTCTCTCTGGCGTACCTCGGAGCCTCAAGAGGGTACAGGGTGGCTGTAGTCGAGAGCAAACACCTCTGCAGCGGAGCGACGGGAAGGAGTGCCGGGATCGTCACCGTCCAGCTGAGCCTGCCTGAGGACGTTGCGATGGCTAAGAGGACGATCGAGGTCTTCAGGGAGGTGAGTGAAGCTGCGGGCATACCGTTCCACAAGAAGACCGGGTTCCTGACGGTGCTGCCTGAGAGGACGCTTGAGGAGTCGCTGGAACCGCTAAGAGCCAACGGAACCACCTTCAGGGTGCTGAAGGCAGACGAGGTGGAGAGGTACGTCCCGTTCCTCAAGCTCTACGACCACGAGGTAGGAATTCTGACGTTCGATGACATGACCGTCGACGCCTCTGAGATGGGGAGGGCCTTCAGTGAGGTGCTGAGCGGTATGGGCGTGGACCTCTACCAGTGGAACGGCAGGACAGTCATCTCCCTCGACGGGGCGAGGATCGGGAGGGTGTCGGTCAACGGATGTACAGAGCTGAGGGGGGAGAGCTATGTGCTGGCTGCGGGACCGTGGAACAAGGTCGTCCTGAGGGAGATCGGAATTAGAGCGTCTTTCCTCACAATATACAAGTGTCAAGTGGTGAGGGTGAGGGCTGACGGAATAGGCGAATACGTGCCTTTCTACACGATGGGGGAGCACCTCTACATGCGGCCCGACGTCGGAGGGACGTCGATAGCCGGGAACGGATACGCAAAGGTCGTCGAGGTCCCAGAGGACGCGATGGACGGGCTCGAGAAGGAGTACGTGCAGCACATCGCCGAGCTGCTGGCCGAGAGGGTCTTCAACCCCGAAGACTTCAGGGTCGAAGGCGGTTGGTCGGGTCCGTGCAGCATCACGCCAGACGGATACCCTGTAATTGGGAGGATCCCGGGACTCGAGAACGCTTACCTGGTAGACGGCCTTGACGGGTACGGGCTGATGAGGGCCGCAGGGATCGCGGAGCTCGCGCTGAAGGCGGTCGAGGGTGAGGAACAGGTGAAGTACAGCCCAGCGCGGTTCAACGGTGAGGAGCTGAGCGGCGAGATCGTCGAGCTCCACTCGGTCTGATCAGGAGCCCTCCCTCATCCTCTCCTTGATCGAAGCGACCATCTCCCTAGCCTTCCTGGCGTCGTCGGTGGTGAAAAGGACCGAAGCCTCGGCCAGCTCGTTCTCCCTTCCGCAGAACCTGCAAGTGAACCGCTTCGAGGAGAGGATAGCCATCACGTTGCCGCAGCGCTGACACTTCACTACTAGGTAGGTCCTGCCCAACCCGGGGACGGATCGCCTCGACGGTATTTGACGGGTTCTCCGGTCGAGGGGAAGGGCAAAAATGGGGGTTCCCATAGCTCGGCGGGATGAAGTTCGAGGAGCTGCTGACGGCAGTGAGGAGTGCGGTGGCGACAACCCTCGTCAGGCAGCACAACATCAGGCCTTCAGACGCTGCTAGAGCTTTGGGCGTGAGCCCTGCAACGGTGACGCAGTACCTCAAGGGCAGGACGGGGAAGGTCGAGCATCTGAGACGAGATCCGGCGCTCTGGAGCAGGATAGAGGTCTTCTCGGAGGAGGTGGCGAAGGGGATCCGGTTCGGGCTCACGAGGTCCTGGAGCGGGGAGCTCGAGGAGCTCGTTATGGACCTGCTGCGCGAGATGAAGGCATCACCTCACCAGAGGCCGCTCGAGGACTCGGTCCGTTTCAGGGTCCTGAAGCGGATAGAGCTGGAGGAGAGGTCGGCGGCGAAGGCGCTCGAGCTCGCCAGCAAAAGCGACGACCCTCTGCTCTCGATGCTGCTCAGGCAGATCGCATCGGACAGCATGAGGCACGCCGACATCCTGACCACTTTGCTGAGGACGCTGGAGGGAGGAACCCCATCACAGATCAGAGATTACGGGGTGCTGAGGGAGATGCTGGCGTTCGAGGAGCAGGCGGAGTCGGAGAACTTGAGCGAGCTCATCAGGAGCGACGACCCTTTGGTCAAGGCCCTCCTCATGTCGGTGGACCTCGACGAGAGGAAGCACGAGGCCCTGTTGAGGGAGCTGATGGAAGCTTTGACCGGAAAGAGGGGAACGGGTTGAGCGCCTCAACCGCTATTACCGACGCCTGAGGATTTGCGGGCGTTGGAGAGGCTCTGGGCTCCTTGGAGGATGGGTTACATCCAGAGGGCTCTGAAGAGCGGTGAAAGTGAGGTTTGCATCTTCTGCCAGAAGTACAGGGAGAGCGACGACAGGAGGAACCTCATACTGGTCAGGGGAAGGAGGGCCTTTGTGGTCATGAACGCCTTCCCCTACAACAGCGGCCACCTCATGGTAGCACCTGTGAGGCACGTGGGTGACCTGACGGCCCTGAGGCGCGACGAGCTTTACGAGCTCAGCGAGCTGACGAGGCTCTGCGTAGAGCTCCTGAACAAAGCCTACAAACCTTCCGGATACAACATAGGGATGAACCTCGGTAGGGCAGCAGGTGCTGGGATTGAGGATCACCTCCACGTCCACGTGGTGCCGCGCTGGGTCGGCGACACGAACTTCATGCCCGTCATCGGCGGTACCAAGGTGCTCCCGGAGCTCCTCGAGGCCTCCTACGACAGGATCTACTCGGTCCTCCCTGAGGAGGTCAAGCGGAACCTGAGGATTCCGGAGCGCAGGGAATGAGCTCCCATTCTTTCAGCTCCTTCTATGGGGTTTTTCTTTGCCGTTCAGTGTGACAGTTTAAGGCTTTTCTCAAGGGACCTCACGGACGTCAGTGGAGGGGGCTATGGCTGACGGAGCGGAGGCGGGCGTCCAGTTCGTGAAGCTGGACCTGAGGCGCTACCACAAGGCTGGCTACAGGGTGGTGGGCGAGTTCAAACACTCGGCGGTCGAGATATGCCGCTGGACCAAGTCGAGACTGAGGGGAGGAAGGAACTGCTACAAGTCGGTCTACGGCATCGACTCGGGCAGGTGCATACAGATGACGCCCACGCTGGACTTCTGCAACTTCGCGTGTCCTTGGTGCTGGAGACCCTTCGGCCCTTACAGGCACAAGGCCCACGGAAGGGAATGGGACGAGCCGGAGACGATCGTGAGGGAGATGGTGAGGGCCCAGAGGCAGCTGATCTCAGGTTTCGGAGGCAACCCGAAGACCGACAAGGAGTACTACAGGAAGGCGCTGAGGCCCGCACACGTAGCCATCTCCCTCGACGGCGAGCCGACGCTTTACCCGAAGATAGCCGAGCTGATCAAGGCGATCCACGCCAAGGGGATGACGACCTTCCTCGTCACGAACGGTACTATGCCGCACAGGCTGAGGGAGATGCTCGAGAAGGAAGCGATACCGACGAACCTCTTCGTCAGCGTCTACGCCACAAACCCCGAGGACTACGTGAAGGTGACGAAGTCGGTGGTTCCCGACGCGTTCGAGAGGGTCCTGGAGAGCCTATCGCTGCTCGGCGAGTTCGAGAGGCGCGGGTGCAGGACCGTGATCAGGCTTACGCTCGTTAAGGGGCTGAACATGAAGGACCCTGAGGGATATGCGGAGCTGATCAAGAGATTCAGGCCGAACTTCACCGAGTTCAAGGGTTACGCGTGGCTCGGCGAGTCGAGGCAGAGGCTGCCGCAGGAAGCTTCGCCGACCTTCGAGGAGCTGAGGGAATTCGAGCGGAGGGTCGACGGGATAACGGGCTACAAGCCGGTCATGCTGGACAGGGTCAGCAACATCATCGTCTCTGTCAGGGATGAGGAGAGCTGGAGGAGGAACCTCGAGGTGGCGCGTGTGATATCGAAGCTCCCTGGGTACAGCGGCTGACCGCCTTCACTCCTTTCACCTTTGAGCAGCGTCCTCACCGTCCTTCACGTCCATTTTATAAAGAGCGAACGGGAAAATGGGATCGATGTCGTCCCGTCCGCTTCCCAGGGTCTCCGAGTACGCGAAGCCCTTCTGGGAGGGCGTCAAGGCGGGGAAGCTTCTGATCCAGAGGTGCAGGGCCTGCGGCAGCTACCAGCACTACCCGAGGCCCGGATGCGCTTCCTGCGGCTCTAGGGAGCTCGAGTGGGTCGAGTCATCGGGAAGGGGGAGGATCTACAGCGTCACGGTACCGAGGGTAGTTATCGGCGAGATGAAGACCTTCGAGGGAGAGATGCCCTATGCCATCGCGATGGTCGACCTCGAGGAAGGGGTCAGGATCCTCGCGAGGGTGACGGGTTACGCGAGACCGGAGGACGTCTCGGTCGGCGACGAGGTGGTTTTCAAACCGGTGGATGTGGGAGGTTTCTGGCTGCCCTACTTCCATTCAACTTCTACTCC
>JAVVHL010000035.1:0-10550 GCA_032249575.1 Candidatus Calditenuis sp.
GAGGTTGAAGAGGGCGATGCGGTACGGCTGGTCGAGGTCCGTCTGACGGTCTCGAGGGCGAGGCTTTAGTCTGCGCGGTCCGGAACTCGTGCAGACCTTCCCAGGTTTATTAGCTCTCATCAGAGCATGCAAACGGTAACGGGATGAAGGAGGCGAGGAACATCGGGATAGATGTGGTGCCACCTCAGAGGACCTGCGAGGACGAAGCGTGCCCCTTCCACGGCCACCTGAAGGTTAGGGGGATAATCCTCGAGGGCAGGGTCTTCAAGAAGTACATGCGGAACACGATCGTCGTCGAGAGGGACGTCGTGCTGTACGTCAGGAAGTACAAGAGGTACATGCGGAAGAGGAAGAGGATGTCGGTCCACCTGCCGCCGTGCATCGACGTTGAAGTGGGCGATCTGGTCAGGTTCGCCGAGTGCAGGCCTATATCCAAGACGGTGAGCTTCGTCGTCATCGAGAACCTCTCAAAGGCGAGGTGATGAGGGGTGGCGCGTAGGTCAAGGGCCGTAGCAGAGGTCGGCCTACTTCTGACGAAGCCCAACATACCGAGGACCATCAACGTCGGATCCTATATCAACTGCACCGACAACTCGGGCGCGCAGATCCTGAAGATAATCCAAGTGATGGGGCTGAAGACGAGGCTTAGGCGTCAGCCGGCCGCGTGCGTCGGTGACCTCGTGGCGGTGACTGTGAAGAAGGGCGACATCGAGCTGAGGAAGAAGGTGATGTATGCGGTCATAGTCAGGCAGAGGAAGCCCTACCGCAGGCCCGACGGGACGTGGATCATGTTCGAGGACACGGCGGCGGTGCTCGTCACACCGGAGGGCGACGTGAAGGCGACCGAGATCAGGGGACCTGTGGCGAAGGAGGCGGCCGAGCGCTGGCCCAAGATCGCGAACCTCGCGTCGATCATCGTGTAGGAGGTGATGCAGGTGGTCACTACGGCCTCCTCGAAACCGAGGAAGCAGAGAGTTCTGAGGAGGGTCCTAGCGAGGGTCTGGCCTCACAAGCTGATGTCTGCACACCTCTCTCCGGAGCTGAGGGAGAAGTACGGGAGGAGGTCGCTGCCCGTGAGGGTCGGAGACACGGTGAAGGTCCTGAGGGGCGAGTACAGAGGGGTGACAGCGAAGGTCGTTGAGGTCGACAGGGAGAGGCAGTACGTCTACCTCGAGAACGTGACGAGGAAGAAGGTCGACGGCACGGAGGTGAGGGTGCCGGTCCACGTCTCCAACGTGATGATCGTGCAGCTGGACCTGAGCGACGGGTACCGGAAGACGCTGCTGGAGAAGGGAAGGGAGGGCCTCAAGGCCTGGAAGGCCGCTGCCTAGTAGTCACACCTCCTCCGCGTGAAGCTGATACGGTATTTAGCAACCCGCAGGTCCGTTGACAGGGATGTCGCAGGAGCAGAGCTGGCTGACGCAGCTGAGGGAGAGGGCGAGGAGGGTTCACCAGGCGGTCGCCGAGGAGGTGAGTCCTCTCTACGTCAAGCACCACATCCCCGTCTCTCAGGACCTCGAGGCCAGGGACTGGGACTTCGAGCCCCAGCGGGTCGAGTCGGTGCCGGAGAGGTTCAGGGGCCTCGAGGAGGTGGAGGAGGTCGTCGTGCTCCACGTCGACGGCTCACCTGTGCTTGTGAGGGTCCCGGAGGTCCACTCGAGGAGGGGCGTGAGGGCTCACTCGCTGGACGAGGCCCTGAGGACGGTGGAGGGCGAGATCAGATCGGCCATCGAGAGGGGAGGGTTCCAGCCTGAGGAGAGCAGGCCCCTCGCTTACCTCTTGGCGAGACTCAACTCCGGTGCGGTCGTCAAGGTCCCGAGCGGGATCGAGGAGCCTGTGAGGGTGAGGCTGGTCTGGATCGGATCGGGGAGGAACAGGGGAACCTCTGCGTTCACGGTGTTGCTGGCCGGCGACAACACAGACGTGAGGGTAGTCGACGAGTACCATTCGCTCGACGGCCCGGTCTTGATCGGGAACGTGGTCCACGTGATAGGAGGGACAGGGTCCAAGGTCAGGTACGCGGTCCTCGAGAACCTCTCGGAGGAATCGATCTTCGTCTCCTTCAGCCGATCGATAACGGGGACGGATGCGCACCAGTTCTGGTCCGGAGCCCTGATAGGAGGTGCGAAGGCGAAGTACAGGGTCGACAACGTGCTGGCAGGACGCGGCTCGAGGGCCGACACGCTCGAGGTCACCATGACTACAGGGACCCAGATGTTCGACGTGACGCTGAACCTCAGGCACGTGGCGCCAGATACGATAGGCAGGGTCCACGCGAAGGGGATAGGAGGCGGAAGGTCGAGGACGCTCTTCAAGGGCATCATCCGGATCGAGAGGGAGGCGAAGAACACGGGCGCGTACCTCGCTGAGCACGCGATGCTCCTCAGCCCTGAGGCGAGGGCGGACGCGATACCGGGTCTGGAGATCGAGACGGACAACGTCAAGGCGACCCACTCGGCCAGCGTGGCCCAGATCGACCCAGAGCACCTGTTCTACCTGATGTGCAGGGGGATACCGAGGGAGGAGGCGGTGAAGCTGATCTCCTTCGGCTTCTTCGAGCCGGTGATCAGGGAGATCGACGTGCCTGAGGTCCGGTGGGGCATAAGGTACCTGCTCGAGAAGAAGTGGCTCGGACCTGCTGGGGAGGAGCTGGATCCGCTTCAGGTCATGGAGACGTACATCGAGCCTGAGGAGGTCGGGAGGAGCCCCGAGGACATCTTCGGCACACATTACAAGGCCTTCTACTACAGGAGGCGCTGAAACGCTCACAGGACCGCCAGCAAGCACCGGATTTCCGCCTGTCGGCAGAGTCCTTTGCGCGGTCAGGACCTTCGGGGTCGCATCCCCCCAATCCCACCAGAACGATTTTTAGAGAGCGAATGGGAGTACAGACGGGTCATGCCGGTCAAGAGGAAGAACCGCGGCAGGGCGAAGGGCCAGAAGGGCTCTGAGCCGATGGTCCAATGCGACAACTGCGGAGCCTTCGTTCCGAGGAGCAAGGTCCAGCGCGTGACGAGGAGGGTATCGCTGGTGAGGGGAGATCTGGCGAGAGAGCTGAAGTCGATGGGAGCCTACATCGCCGAGAACGTGATCACCGAGAACCTCTGCATATCGTGCGCCATCCACTATGGCGTCCTGAAGGTGAGGGCGAGGGAGGAGAGGAAGCCGACGGAGTTCATCTGACGCTTCAGAGGACCCTGTACCTCACCTTGGTCGTCCCCGACGAGGAATCGACGCCCGTAACCTCGACCTTTCCCACCTCGTCGGTCCTCGAGACGTGGGTGCCGCCGCACGGTATGGCGTTGATCCCCTCTATGACCACGACCCTGTACCTCGGGAGGTCAGGAAGGCGCGAGAGGTTGAAGGCGCCCTTCACCACGGACGGGAGCTCTTCCCTTCGCACCCACAAAGCGTGAACCCGCCTGCCCTCGAGCACCACCTCGTTGGCTATCCTCTCGAGCTCCTCCAGGTCGAGTCGCCCCAGATCGCCCTCGAACTCGATGTAACCCTCAGGCGGACCGTGGTAGGCCGAGGCCGACGTCAGGTGACGGCCTACCGAGGAGAGGACCGCGTAATCGAGGACGTGCCCAGCCGTGTGGTACCTCATCACCTCGTACCTCTGCTCCCAGTCCAGCACGAGGCGCACCGTGCCACTCGGAACTTCTCCCTCGACGACCTGACCGTAGTGGACCAATACCCCTCCCACCTCCATAACCTTCCTGATCCTGAAACGGGAGCCGGTCGGCGAGAGGACCTCTCCGGTGTCGCTCGGCTGCCCTCCGCCCCTAGGGTGGAAGATCGTCCGGTTGAGGACTAGGTAACCTGACCTCTTCGTCTCCTGGACGTACCGCAGGACTACAGCCTCGGCCTCCTTCAGGTAGGAGTCCTCGAGGTAGAGCTTGGTAGTCTCGGGGCAGCCAGCAGCCACCTCCTCCAGCTTGACCACGCCCCACGACGCACCCGCCCCCTCAAAAAGGGTCCTCACGCTAACCCGATCGACCGCAAAACGGCTCGGAAGGCCTCTTCGGAGAGCGTCCTCTTGTACTCCCTGAGGAGCTGCAAATCCACCTCGCGGTCGCCCAGCTTCTCCGCCAGCAACGGCTTGACCTCTCTCGAGTAGAGGTACCTGAGGAAGGAAGTGACGTTGCCGGGTCTCGGTGTGAAGCGCGCTGCTCCGAAGTCTATGATCTTCACCTCTAACTCCTCGGTGACGAGCACGTGCTTGTGGGCCCGTGTCAGCTCGCCGTGGTCTATCCCGGCCAGGTCGAGGCCCCTGCACTGCATCAGCGCCTTCCCGATGGTGGTCCTCACCTCCTCCCCCGAAGCCTCCGGAAGCCAACGGTGAAGTGGTGTGCCCACGACTACCTCCATCAGCAAAGAGTGCTCCCCGCTCCCCAGCAGTCTCGGCCCTACGCCTGCCCTGTTCGCAGCAGCGTGAACGACCGCCTCCCTGCCGACCGAGGTAGACGGCGCATCGTCGCGCCTCACCTTCAGCGCCGCCCGACCCCTCTCCGTCTCGACGAGGAAGACGACGTTCCTGAACCCCTTACCGAGCAGTAGGAGCTGGCCCCTATCGACGGCGAACTTCCTCACCTCGAGCGCATACACGTCCCTCAGGACTCCGTCCGCGTACTCCTGGATCCTCCTGGGGTATGAGAGCTGGAGGACCAGATCCTCTGAGAGCTCCTCGACCTCGACCCAATCCACGCCTTCCCCTGCAGTTCGGCGCTCAAGGCGAAATTTCGGCTCATCGGTGACGTTGTGGGGGATGAAGAGGGTTGCAGTATCCGATGCCGGATGAGGAGCCCAGCTCACCCTGACCCCCTCACCTATGTCAGCAGACAACACATTCTGCGATTCTCCTCAAACGCCGTTACAGCGTCGCGCAGAACTGTAGATCATCTGAGGAACGGGGGTCTGCCGTCTAGGAAAGAGTCAACGAAAGAAGCGTAACCAGATGACCTCAGATCTGTGAGCTTCTCGGGAGTGACCCTGAAGACCTCGGCTGAACGCACCGAACTCGCTATGTCCTTCGGGACCGAGACCTCTCCTCGCTCGATCCACCTCCTCAACAGTTCCTCGGCCGACCTCACAGACCTTTTCCTCAGGACGTAAAGCCTCTCGCCGGAGACCCACGGCCCTACTACGGTCAGCGGGCTCCCCAGGTGCTCCCCCACGAAGTCCTCGGCGTTCTTCATCCAGACTGGAGGGCCGACCCTCAGCTCGAGCTCTGGAAGGTCAAGGGCCTCGAGGTCGAAGAGCAACAGCACCTCGTCCCCTATCGACTCGGCAGCCCACCTCCTGACGCTGAACCCCTCCTTCTGGAGACGCCTCTCGACGCTCCTCGCGAACCTCAGCACCTCTCCCCACATGGTGTCTGTCGGCAGCTCGGGGAGACCCCTCAACTTCACCGCCATCAAACCTCCCAGCGGAGAAGTGGTGTTGCGCGGTGCAGGGGGTCTCGGGTCGAAGTACTCGACTGAGGGCTCCGAGAGGAAGAGCCTCGATGCGAGGACGAACTCGGAGAAGCGGGTCAGCGTCACGGCAGATGCCACGTTCCTGTTGACGTCGACCGGGTCGGTCACGATCAGAGGGCTGTTGGGGAAGAGGGCCCTGAGCTCCTGCTCGCTCCTTCTCCCCGACATATCGATGACCTTGCCAGGCCTCCAACTGGCTCCGTCCCTGAGCAGCGCCAGGAAGCTTCCATACCACAGCACCAGTAGCTCGACGAGGTATCCGCTGAAGCCGCCGACCCTGAGCTCCGCGCCGTAAACGCCTATGCCCCGCATGAAGGCCTTAGCCAACCTCACCTCGGCCCTGAGGCGGTCGTCGAGCCTGGAGAGCACGTACCTCGTGTGGTAGGGCGTCCTGTCGACCGGACTGAGCCATTTGCCCGGCTCGGTCGCATAGCATCCGACGACGTTCACAGTCACTTCGCCGATGAACCCCTCAACATACGGATGGTCGGCATACCTCAGCCTCCACCTCGCTCCCAACGCCTCGAGGGCCCTTGAGCCCCGCTCCACCACCATCTTCTCCAACCTCTCCCTGCTGACGTTCGGAGAGAAGTGGACGAAGACGTCGACCTCAGGCCTTGCCCTGATCCACGTCCCCTTGGCCGCCGACCCCTCGAGCGTGGCCCTCACGAAACCCTCGACTCCCGCAAAGGTCGCGTCGACTGACCTCAGGACCTCCCGCGCAACCGAGCTCAGGCTTTCCTCCTCCTCAGGCTTCGGAATGGCGATTTCCCTGGCCCTCTCCAGCACGCCTTCCAATTCGCCTGCGTTCCCTCCCACTTCCACCCCACCAGCCTCACCGGGCCCAGAGCGGGTTCTGGGCGCGCATCAGCGTCACGAGCTCCTCCAGCACCTTCCTCGAGCCTTCGTCGAGCCTGTTGCTGAATTTGGAGAGCAGCAGCCTCGCGTCCCTCTCAGGCACTGCAACGTAGAGGACCTCTCCCTCCTTCACCTGTCTGCCTACAGTGACGCCCCTTATCGATATGGCCACCTTCATCCCCACAGTGGCCCTTGAAATGGGTCTTCCGCTCTCCTGGATCTGGTGTATCTCTCCGACATGCCT
This sequence comes from Candidatus Calditenuis sp., assembly GCA_032249575.1. Taxonomy (GTDB): domain Archaea; phylum Thermoproteota; class Nitrososphaeria_A; order Caldarchaeales; family Calditenuaceae; genus Calditenuis. Next base: position 6,580 of record JAVVHL010000035.1, read on the forward strand.
GCCCGAAGCTGTGACGAGCGGCACCCCCGGCGCTATCTCACCTGCCAGGACCTCGACACCGAAGATCGCCGGATCGCTCCGCCTGAAGACGAAACCCTCGAGGAACCTGATCTTCCCGGGCTTCACCAACTTCCCGAACTCGGCCTCCTCCTCTTCCCGCTTCCGTTCCTCGACCCAGCTGAGGTACTCGTCGACGAGCCTGAAGAGCACGGTGCCCCTGAAGATCCTGACGCCCTTGCTGTTGGCCTCGAGCTCCACCTCCCTGTCCACGTCGACGTTGAAGGCGAGAATGTTGCCGAGGTACTGGTCCTTGCGCCTGACGACCTCAGCCTCCACCACGTCCCTCTTAGAGACCTTCCCTATGTCCGCTATCCTGATGGGGACGTTCCTCTCCCTCAAGTAGCCGACGAGGGCCTCGAGCGATCCTATCGTGTCGGCCTTGACGACGATCCCGGTCTTGTCGGTTGTTATCCTGAACTCTGCCAATTCCTCCTCGAGCCTCCTCTCGATCTCGGGCAGGTCCGACTCGCCCCTCACCAGAAGCACCGGCGATCCCGGATAGACCTCGTCGAGCCCTTCCGCAACCACCTTGACGCCTGCCGAGGCCCTGACGCTCTTGACGCGCTTGAAGACGTCCCTCGGGTCCCTCATCTCGTCCAGCGGCTTCGGCATCAGCAGGGCCCTCACCTTCGTCACGACGGGCCCCTTCCTCCCGATCAGCGCTATCGTGTCGCCCTCGCTCAGGACTCCTGAGCTGACGACGACGTTCGCGGTCGCCCCCAGCCCCTCCTCCTCGACTATCTCGAGGACCACGCCCTCGAAACGGTCCTCAGAGACGGTCAGCTGCTTCGCCATGAAGGTCTGCGCGAGCCCCAGTATAACAAGCAGGAGGTCAGGTATCCCCTCGCCGGTCTTGGCGCTGACCGGAACTATCGCGAGCGTCCTCCTGAAGTCCGTTATCCTGGTGTAGAGGTCAGCGGTGAAACCGTACTTGGAGAGCTCTCCGACCAACATGTACGTCTTCGTCTCGAGCTCCTCTACCACCTTCCTGTCCTGGCGTGTCAGCGTCTCCTTCAGCGGAGCGCCTGGGACGGGCTTCCAGCCGTATATCATGTCGATCTTGTTCAGGGCAACGACGAACGGCGTCCTCCTAGAGCGGAGCAGCTGGATGCTCTCCACCGTTTGCTCCTGGACTCCCTGCATCACGTCTACCACCAGTATCGCCATGTCGGCCACCGATCCGCCCCTCTTCCTGAGGTTGGCGAAGGCCGCGTGTCCCGGCGTGTCGATGAAGAGGAGCCCCGGCAAGCGTATCTGGGCCCTGACCTCTCCCAACAGCTTCCTGCAGGCCTCGACTACTGCGTCGTATGGGAAGAGACTCGCTCCTATGTGCTGCGTTATCCCTCCTGCCTCCCTCTGTGCCACTATCGTCCCCCTCATCTTGTCGAGGAGGCTCGTCTTCCCGTGGTCGACGTGCCCCAGCACCACCACTATCGGCTCCCTCATCCACGTCGCCGCCTGCATCCCGATGGGCGAACCTGACGATCTGCTAAAGTGTGTATCGTCCGACTTGGTGCCCGGCGGGCCTAATACCCCCTTCAGCGCTCTTCTCCAAGTCACCGAGGACCAGCGCGTACACGTAGCCGTCGACCAGAGCCTTCACGCTGGCGTCCACCACGTTCCTCGAGAGCGCTGTAGTGGACCAGATCCTGTGGCCTCGCCTGAACTCCGTGTAAACCCTCACTGCGGCCGACGTGCCGTCTCCCGAGTCGACGACCGAGACCTTGTAGTTGGAGAGCCCGATCTCCTCCAGCTCTCTGAACCTGCTCACCAGCGCCCTCCTGAGGGCCACGTCCAGCGCGTGGACAGGCCCTACGCCCTGACCCGAGGACGAGACCACCAGGTCGCCGACGGAGACCGTTACGGTGGCCCGCGAGGTGAGCGATCCGCCGTCGCATCCGGTCTCGACGTTCCAAGAGACGAGCCTGAAGGGTTCCTTTAACCTCCCGAGGGCCCTCAACAGGACCAGAGAGACCGTTGCCTCCGCGCCCTCCAAGTGATAGCCCTCCGCCTCCAGCCTCTTCACCACTTCCAGAACCCTCCCGGACTCCTCCTTGCTTAGAGCCAGGCCGAGCCGCTTGCCGGCCTCGACGATCGCAGACCTCCCCGCCAGCTCCGAGACGGAGAAGGACCTCTCGTTGCCGACCGATGAAGGGTCGACGTGCTCGTAGGCCCTCGGCGTCTTCAGGACCGCATCGATGTGGACACCTGCCTTGTGGGCGAAGGCGTTCCTCCCTATGTAGGGGTGGTTAGGAAGGACGGGGAAGCCTGTGAGCTCGGAGACCGTCAGGGCCACCTCACGCAAACGCCTCAGCTTTTCCCTGGCGTTCCCTCCGAGGCACTCGAACCCCATCTTCAAGACCAGCGTCGGGATGATCTGCGTCAGGTCCGCGTTCCCGCACCTCTCCCCGAGCCCTATCATCGTCCCCTGGACGTGCCTGACCCCCTCCTTGACGGCCAGCAACGAGTTGGCTACCGCGCAGCCCGTGTCGTTGTGGGTGTGAATGCCCAGCTTCACCCCATCCCCGAGCTCCCTCTTGACCTCGCCGACGATCCGCTCCACCTCATGCGGGAGGGTGCCTCCGTTCGTGTCGCAAAGGACGACTGTCCTCGCACCTCCGTCGACTGCACCCTTCAGCACTGACAGCGCGTACTGCGGAGCTTCCTTGTAACCGTCGAAGAAGTGCTCGGCATCGAAAACCACCTCCAGCCCGTGGTCGGTCAAGTACTCGACCGACTCGGTCACCATCCTAAGGTTCTCCTCGAGGCTGCACCTGAGGACCTCTGTGACGTGCAAGGTCCAGGACTTGCCGAAAATCACAGCAACCGGCACGTCCGCATCGACGATCGCGTTCAGTGACCTGTCCTGCTCGGCCCTGACTTCCTTCCTCCTGGTGCTGCCGAAGGCCGCGACCCTGCTCCTCGAAAGCCCGGCCTCCTTCAACGCGGTGAAGACAGCTGAGTCCTTCGGGTTCGATCCCGGCCAGCCAGCCTCTATGATGTCGATTCCGAGTTCGTCCAGAAGCTGCGCCACCCTGACTTTGTCGTGGAGGGTGAAAGTCACCCCTCTAGTCTGGGAGCCGTCCCTGAGCGTTGTGTCGAGAAGCTCGACGTAATCGATTCGACCACCCCAGCGCTTCGGTTTGAGAGGGGTCCCTTCAAATAGTTTTCCAGGGTTTCACCGGATAGCACAGCTCAAGGTCTGTTTGCATGCTGGGATCCGCCCGAGAGGCGCTGAATCCGGTGAGTGTTGCGACGCGGGTCATTCTGCCGAGATCCTCGGGTTAAGGAAGGGGCTGAGCGAAATGCGGTGCGCTATGCCCTCGTGTAGACCTCAACCCCAACCTCCTTGGCAGCCTCTACCGCAGCGTCCTCAGCATAAGGAGTGACCATGATCAACCTGTCAGGCCTGATCCCCGTCTTCTTCTCGTACAGCTGTGCCTTCCTCAAGAAAGCTGCGACCTTGGACCTGTCCACACTCGAGGATATCTCGATCAGCGTAGTCTTTCCGTCCTTGATTGCGATGTCGACTTCTATAACGCTCTTGAAACCATAGACTAGTCCTTCCTCATCGATTGTTATCCACCGCTCAACCTTCACACCGAACTCCTTCTCGAGGATTCCTCTCAATCCTCCCCTGAAGGCGTCCTCGGCCATAATGCCCCACCTCGCGCCGATGGCTGAGATGAGATTCTCCAGTCGTGTGATGCGCCTGTCCATGAGCTCGAACCCCTTCATCATGTCCTCCCTGAGCTTATTCATGTCCTCCCTCAGTTTCTCGATCTCCTGCCAGATCCTTCTGACCTCGTCCTCGTGTCTGTCCAACCTCTTCAAAATCTCCTCGAGGCCCAGCAGTCCTGCCACCGCGTACCTGAACTCCTCGTCCTCCTTCAGCAGCCTCAGCATTCTTG
>JAVVHL010000036.1:0-10402 GCA_032249575.1 Candidatus Calditenuis sp.
AGCCGAAAAATCCCGGAATCGGGCTCGGTGATCCCGAGAGAGGGAGTTGAAAGTGCGCTCTTACGTCGGACAAACTTAGCTCAATCCTCTCAAGCTCGTGATCCCGAGAGAGGGAGTTGAAAGGACAGGGCGAGTGCGCTAAATGCACAGACTGTTGCGATCAACTGGTGATCCCGAGAGAGGGAGTTGAAAGTAAATCGGCTTACTATTAAACCGATCTCCGGATAATCCTCTCTGTGATCCCGAGAGAGGGAGTTGAAAGTCCGAGAAATCCTCGCTTCATAAACATCCACTCATATAGAAAACGTGATCCCGAGAGAGGGAGTTGAAAGGATCCATGCGCCCGGCGCCCGCCACCGGGCCTGAACCTAGTGATCCCGAGAGAGGGAGTTGAAAGTCAGCTGATATCTCCGCGAATTAATGTCTTCGTTGAGTGATCCCGAGAGAGGGAGTTGAAAGCTACCGTTATCGTAGTCGTTACCGCAGACGAACCAGTCGGAGCCCTGTGTGATCCCGAGAGAGGGAGTTGAAAGGCACTTTCGTAAATGTTCCCATGCCTCTAGCATGGCCCCCGCGCGGGTGATCCCGAGAGAGGGAGTTGAAAGCACCCCTAAAGTAATTCACGTACTCCCCCTTCCAATCGATTAGTGATCCCGAGAGAGGGAGTTGAAAGAGTCCTCGTCACTTCATACACTCCTGGGGGCAGGGCGATCGGTGTGATCCCGAGAGAGGGAGTTGAAAGTCTTCAGCTTCCGCACGTAGTCGATCACCGCCATCTTCTTCGTGATCCCGAGAGAGGGAGTTGAAAGGGAGAGGGACCGGTATGAGAAGGAAAAGAAACGCTATTAACGACCACACCAATCCACAAGGAGGACAGCGAATTCGAGTCCGGTGGTGATGTGAGAAAGATGTTCAGCGCGCTCAGGGACGAGATATTCAGGTATCTAGCCTCGCTCGGGAACGGGCAGAGGGTGGCCACGAAGCTCGACTTCGAGGGGCCGAGGATAGCGATATACACCGACAGGCCAGAGATCTTCGCCGACAGGAACAGGATAGCGAGGGAGCTGGTCAACCTGATCAAGAAGAGGGTGATCGTCAGGCCAGACCCCTCGATCAGGGCTCCCAGGGAGGAGGTGGAGAAGGCAGTTTCGGAGGCCTTTGCCGGCCACCAGTACACCCTGAGGATAGACGAGGAGCTGGGCGAGGTCGTACTGACGATAAAGACGAGGGACGTGGTGGTCCCGATCGACGAGTCGCTGATCTCGGAGCTCGAGCGCCGACTCAACTGGGTCTTCGTCGTCAACAGGGAGCCTCCGATGACCTCCACGACGGTCGAGAAGGTCAGGAGGTACATCTACGGTGCAGGGCCGGAGAGGCTGGAGATACTGAGGTCGATCGGCGAGCGGATCTTCCGCGACAGGATACTGCAGGGGAACGAGGTGAGGATCACCTTCCTCGGCGGCGGGATGCAGGTGGGCAGGTCGTGCATACTCGTGGAGACGAAGGAGAGCAAGGTCCTTCTCGATGCGGGGATCAACGCAGGCGCCTCGAAGATATCCGAGGCGTTCCCGAGGTTCGACGTTAGGCCAGAGCTGATCGAGGAGCTGGACGCGGTGGTGATAACGCACTCCCACATGGACCATCACGGCGCCCTTCCCCTCCTCTTCAAGTACGGTTACAGGGGTCCAGTCTACATGACGGAGCCGACGTTGCCCCTGATGATCATGGAGCATTTGGATTACCTGAACCTGATGGGGAAGGAGGGTGAGCTGGCGCCCTATTCCGAGAACGACGTCAGGGTGATGGCCCAGTACGTCACCACCCTCAGGTACGGCGTCGTCACCAACATCACGCCCGACATACGGCTCACCTTCTACAACGCAGGGCACATAATAGGATCTGCGATAGCACACCTCCACTTCGACGAGGGCTTCTACAACCTCGTCTACACCGGCGACTTCAAGTACGAGGAGACAGAGATGCTGGGGCCTGCGGTCACGAAGTTCCCGAGGATGGAGGCGCTGATCACGGAGAGCACGTACGGAGCCACACCGGTTCCCTACACGAGGGAGGAGGCTGTCAAGCTCCTAGCTGAGCACATCTCCAGAACTGTAGAGAACGGCGGTCAGGTCCTGATGCCGGTGCCCGCTGTGGGGAGGGCGCAGGAGGTGATGCTGGTCCTCCGGAGGCTCTTCGAGGAGAAGAGGTTGAAGGAGGTTCCGGTCTTCGCGGACGGCCTTCTGATCGAGTCCACCGCCATACACATGATGTTCCCAGAGTACATGTCTCCAAGGCTCCAGAAGGAGATGGCCGAAGTTGGGAACGTCTTCCTCTCGGATTACTTCACGCTGGTCAGGAGTCCCCAGCAGAGGGCCGAGGTCCTCGAGTCGAGGGAGCCTGCTGTGATCCTCGCAACTTCGGGCATGATGGAGGGAGGGCCTGTCCTCGCTTACTTCAGGAAGCTCTGCGGCGACGAGAGGAACCTGCTGCTCTTCGTCAGCTACCAGGTAGAGGGCACCCTAGGCCGGAAGATCCTGAAGGGGATGAGGGAGGTCCAGATAATGAACGAGGAGGGGAAGTACGAGCCGCTGACGGTCAGGATGCAGGTCGAGAAGATCGACGGTTTCTCCGGTCACTCGAGCAGGCAGCAGCTGATAGCTTACATGAAGCGGGTGAGCCCTAAGCCGAGGAACCTGATCTTCGTCCACGGAGAGCCCGAGGCCATAAGCTCGATCGCGTCAGTTGCGAGGAAGGTCGTGCCAGGCGCTTCGATCTACATGCCGAAGAACCTCGACTCGGTGAACCTGACAGGCGATTGAGGAGGCTTCACACGAACTCGTCGAGCTGGGTGTGGGAACCGTTGCCCTTCCGCGCCCTGGCCCGCTTCGTCCTCAGGGACTCCGGCAGCACAAGCCTTCCGTAGACGCCGTCGTACCCCGGAATCACCTGGAGCTCCCCCCTCCTCACCATACCGATCAGCCTAGCCAGCGCCGCTCCCCCCACCTCGGCCACCTTCTCTAAAGGCGCGTTGAGCAGGACCTCAACCTCCGTCCCGAAGACTCCCACCAGCTTGAGGTACTCGTCCCAGATCCTTCGGCCCATCAGGTTCGCGGAGGCCGGGTCCTCGCCGAGGGTGAGGGCTATCAGCTCCTGAAGGGGTATGGCGTAGACGAAGTCGACCGCTCCCTCGGGCCTGTAACCAGGAGGCCTGTCCGCCAGCTCCTCGACCCTGTCCTCGACGCCCTTGGTCAACCTCCTCCCGCACTTGGGGCACCTGTAGTTCAGCTCCTTAGCCTTAGCAGGCGGCAGCGGACCCACACCGCACTTCCTGTGACCGGACCAGTGGTACTTGCCGTAGCTGGGAGGGACCTCGACCGTCATCAAAACCCTCGACCTCCCTGGAGACCTCGTGAGCGCTCCGTACAACTCCTCGTAGCTGAGCTCTTCCAACTCGAAGACCACCATCTCCCTCCCGAGGCGATAGGGGTAGGGGCTGTGGGCGTCCGAGGAGCTCAGGAGGAGGAACCTGTCGAGCCGGCTGACCCTCCAGTTCATCGGAGGATCGCTGCTTAACCCCGTCTCGATGGCGAATATCCTGTCCGATTTGTCGGCGTAACAGTCCTCTATCCTGTCGACCCCTCCTATCGCGCCGAAGACGGACCACCAAGGCGTCCAGGCGTGGGCCGGGAAGACGTAGGCCCTCCTGTCTGTCTCGAGGACCAGCTCCACGAGCTCGGCCGGATGGACGTTCAGCACCGGCCTTCCGTCGGACGCGAGGTCGCCGAACCTCCCCAGCACATCCGTCAGCTGCTCCGCCACCTCGAGCGAGCTCATCAGGATCACGTGGTGGATCCTCCGAGCCTTCCCCTCATGCTCGTGCACCGTCGCCACCTCCGTCTGCGCCACGAACCTTACCCTCCCACCTCGCCTGTACCTGTAGATCCCGGGAGGCCCCTCCTCGAGGTTCTCCTTCAGCTCCCTGAGCCAGAGGGGATGGAGGGCGTCGCCGGTGCCGAGGAGGTTAATGCCCTTCAGGTCGGCGTAGTACGTCAACTCATCGAGGTTCATGTTGCTGGATGTGGCTCCTGAATACCGCGAGTGGATCTGGAGGTCGGCGTAGACCCGCAACCCCGTTCACCTCCGGCCCTCTCAGAATAAGTCTTTCAGGAGGAGCTGGATGGTGCGGGTAGGTGGACGTCGTATTGTGCTCCGACTCTACAACTCCCTGACGCGAAGGGTCGAGGAGTTCAGGCCGCTCCGTTCCAATCGTGTGAAAATGTACGTTTGCGGTCCCACCGTCTACGACTACTCCCACGTCGGCCACGCCAGGACCTACATCTCCTACGACTTCCTGGCCCGGATGCTGAGGTTGCAGGGCTACTCGCTCTTCTACCTGATGAACATCACAGACGTCGACGACAAGATCATCCAGAGGGCAGCGGAGAGGGGGATAGACCCGCTGGAGCACGCGAGGGAGTTCGAGCGCTACTTCATGGAGGACCTGAGGGACCTGAAGATAAACAGCGTCAACCTCTTCGCCAGAGCTTCCGAGCACATCGACGAGATCATCGCAGTGATCGAGGAGCTTCTGAGGAAGGGCTTCGCTTACGTCACCGAGACAGGAGTTTACTTCGACACCTCGGCTTTCGGGCCGTACGGAGAGCTCTCGGGGAGGGAGCCTGAGGAGCTGAGCGTCCACAGGATAGAGCCGGACCCTACGAAGAAGAGGCCGCAGGACTTCGCGCTCTGGAAGCGGAGACCCAAAGATGAGCTGGGCTGGGATTCTCCATGGGGTTACGGGAGGCCCGGCTGGCACATCGAGGACACGGCGATCATCCTGACCTACTTCGGACCCCAGCTCGACATACACGGAGGGGCTATAGAGCTGATCTTCCCGCACCACGAGGCTGAGCGCGCCCAGGCCGAGGCCTACTCGGGCGTCTCGCCCTTCAGCAGGTTCTGGGTCCACACCGGTCTCCTCACGGTCGGAGGCGAGAAGATGTCCAAGTCGCTCGGAAACATCGTCACGATCCGCGAGGTCTTGCGCCGTTTCAGAGCGGAGGACCTCAGGTACTTCTACGCGACCTCCCACTACAGGAGTCCTGTAGAGTTCGATTGGGAGAAGCTTGAGGCTGCATCGAGGGCCCTCGAGGGCGTGCTGAGCGTCTTCGAGGAGTTGCGCCGAAGGGACGTGTCGGACGGAGAGTCGGAGGAGGACAAGAAGGTCGTGGAGCAGCTGAGGTCACAACGCGACTCCTTCCTCCGGTCGCTCGAGGACGACCTGAACACTCCAGAGGCGCTGGCGTCGCTTCACGCAGCAACGAGAACCCTCTCGAGGTACCTCGAGTCGAGGGGCGAGGTCTCCCGAACGGTCGTGGTCGAGGCGGAGAGCTTCAGGTCGCTGGTCGACGGCGTGCTCGGGATCTTCCCGGAGGACCTCGGTCAAAGCGCCAGGCTCCTCGAGGGTGTTCTGGACCTGCTGCTGGAAGTCAGGGAGCTCCTCAGACGCGAGAGGAGGTACGATTTGGCCGACACCATCAGGTCCGGTCTCGCGTCGCTCGGCATCTCCGTTGAGGACACATCGAGGGGCCCCAGATGGCGCCTGAAGGCTTCCAGAGGATAATCCACGTTATACCGAAATAGCTCAAGGCGTGGACGCAGCGGAAGATTTATCTCAAGGTAAAATTTATTTGTGGTTGATGGGGTTCCGCATAACCCTGTCGGGGGTAGGTGGGAAAAATGAGCAGTCCGGTTAAGGCCTGGAGAGAGGACCTCATGTGTCCAGAGTGTGGGAGCACCAAGCTCGTGACCGATCCGGTCACGGGAGAGGTCACGTGCCAGGAGTGCGGCGCGGTCGTCATCGAGCGCGGCGTCAACAGGGGTCCCGAGTGGAGGAACGTGGAGGAGGGTGAGGGGAGCAAGGCTAGGGCCGGAGCACCTCTCTCCATCATGTACAAGGACTTCGGCCTCTCGACGGTGATCGACCAGACAAGCGAGGACGCGGGAGGGAGGAAGCTGCCGAAGGAGGCGAAGGAGAAGATGCTGAGGCTGAAGAAGCTCGACCAGACCTCTCAGGTCAACGCCTCCGAGACGAGGAACCTCCAGCAGGCGGCGAACATCCTCGGGATCTACATGGACAAGCTGAACCTCCCCCAGTCGGTCGCGGAGCAGGCGATGCTGATCTACAGGAAGGCGCTGAAGGCAGGGCTACTCAAGGGAAGGGCGATAAAAGTCATTGTGGCAGGAGCCGTCTATGCGGCCTGTAGGCTCAGCGGCGTCCCGAGGGACCTCAGGGAGTTCGAGAAGGCCTACCCGCTGGTGAAGAGGAAGACGATAGCGCAGGGCTATAGGCTGATGCTCAAGCACCTAGACCTGAAGGTTCCGGTTACCGATCCGACGATCTACATCTCGAAGATAGCGTCGAAGGTCAACGTCGACGAGCGCACCGTCCAGGAGGCGATAAGGCTGCTGAAGGAAGCCGCTAAGAGGGGGGCGACCGTCGGGAAGGACCCGGTCGGGATAGCTGCAGCGGCGCTCTACATGGCCTGCCAGGAGACGATGCAGAACGTCACCCAGAAGGACATAGCGAGAGCGGCCGGTGTGACAGAGGTCACCGTTAGGAACAGGTTCAAGGGGCTGAAGGAGGTCCTCGAGGGAAAGCAGTCCGCAGAGGTCTCAGGCTGATCCTTTATCGCCCTCAACAACATACTTCCTTTGTTTCGCTTTCCGTCGACCAGCCTGAAGTCCACTTCGGCGCCGTCAGATGACCTCTATGTTCTCCGGCATTATACCCAGCTCCTCGGCGAGGATCCTCACTACCTTCTCCCTCTGGTCGCCCTGCAGCATGATGACGCCGTTCTTGACAGCTCCTCCGCAGGCGCACTTCGCCTTCAGCTTCGACGTCAGGTCCTCGAGGTCTATCCCCGAGTCGGCAAGCCCCTCGATCACGGTGGTGACCTTGTTCCACTTCTTCGTCTCGAGCTTCACCTTCACCTTCTGCGTCTCATATGCGATCGTTTGGCAGACGCAGAGGCTCCGCGGCAGGCCGCACGTGGGACACGAATCGACCATTATTCGGCAGATCATCCCCTCCCTCAGATTTAAGTGTTCAGGGGGAAAGGACGGTTGGGTCGGGAATCGGAGGTAGGATCCTTTGGAGGGTGAACGTGCACGGGTCGAGGCGGAAAGGGGCGCTGGCAAGGTAGCTGTGATCATACCCACCTACAACGAGGCCGAGAACGTAGTCAGGGTCCTGAGGCAGGTGAGGGAGGTGATGGCGAGGGAGGGCCTGGAGGGGACTGTCACGGTCGTCGACGACAGCAGCCCTGACGGGACCGCTGAGCTGGTGAGGCGGCTGAGCTCGGAGGACGGATGTATACGGCTGATCGTGAGGCCGATGAAGTCCGGGCTCGGCAGCGCCTACCTCGACGGTTTCAGGGACGCCCTCGCATCGATACCCGACCTTGACGTCTTGGTGGAGATGGACGCCGACGGAAGCCACGACCCCTCAGATCTGCCGAGGTTGGTGATGCCTGTGCTCAGGGGGGAGGCCGATGTGGTCCTCGGTTCGAGGTACGTCGAGGGCGGAGGATGGGAGGGAGGTCAAAGGCTGAGGGAGTTCATCAGCAGGGGCGCGAACTCGCTCGCACGGATCTGCACCGGAGTCCCCGTCAGGGACGCCACCACAGGTTACAGGGCTGTATCGTCCTCACTGATGCGCAGAGTCCTCTCGAGCATACCGCCATCGACGAAGGGATACGTCTTCCAGGTGGAGAGCCTCGCGGCGTATTTCAGGGCCGGTGCTAGGATAATCGAGGTCCCGATAAGGTTCAGGCCGAGGGCCTCAGGCAAGAGCAAGCTCGGCTTCGGGGACGTGATAGCTTTCGCCCTCTGGAACCTGAAGTACCTCGTGAAGAGGACGCTCGGGATCACATGACGCCCGGCGGCAGGTCCCTCCTTCCCCTCCTGAGGGCCCGCATAGCCTTGATCTGCTCAATCTCTCTGTCGAGTTCCGTGTAATCGATCGAGACGTTCAGCATCGCAGAAAGCACCTGCAGGACCGCCTTCGCCGCCGCCGGCTGTCGCACCCTCGGGTTCCCTATCTCTCCGAGCAGGCAAAGCCCCTCCATTCCCCTCTCCATCGCGAGGCCGTGGATGAGGCCGTTGTATCCGGTGATGTAGCCCTCGTCGAGAAGGGGAACCGCGCCGTAGAACCTCGCCCTCTCGGCCATCCTGTCTGAGGTCGCAGCGAAGAAGACCCTCGGGTTCTCGATGAAGCCCTCGCCGAAGTGGGCCGCACCGAGCGAGACGACCGTCTCCACTCCTATCGACTGTGCAAGGTCGAGGACCGCGTTGCAGAGCTCGTAAAGCTCGCTCGATTCCGGTGGCTGGAAGCTACCGGTGAGGGCGACGAAGTCGTGCGCGTCGCTGCCGTAGAACCTGTACCATCCCCTCTCGAACCTGATCATGCTGCCGGTGTGCGTGACGAAGGGAGGCCATTTGCCCTGTGCCGAGGCAAACTCCTCGAGGTTGCAGGACCTCACGAGGACCTCCATGGCGATCCCTGCCACGTTCCCCATGTCGGGTAAACCGGTGACCAGCACCTTCGCCCTCGGCGGCACCCTCAGGACCCTGAACTCCATGCCTCCGGTTTCCCATCGCGACGCCTCGGATAAAATCTCGCCGTCGAGACTCAGGCCGTAAGCCTGTCCGGTAGGGCTTCAGCCGCTGGCCTGGGGCTTCGATCTGAGGACGATGACGGTGAGGGATCCGGTGACCGCGGTCTTTCCTGACCTCAGGTTCTGGACCTTGAAATGCATCGTCACAGCTCCCGCATCGGGCCTCAGGTCTCGCCTGACCTCGACCACTTCCGCCTCGACCGAGATCTCGTCGCCTGGCCTCACGGGCGATTTGAACTCGACCTCCGAGATCCTCGTGAGGGCCTGTATGTGGTCGAAGACTCCAGTCTGGTAGAGCAGGCCGATGGCGTAGGAGAGGGTGAGCGCGCCCGGTGCGACCCTGCCTCCAAGCCCCCTCGACCTCGCGAGCTCGTCGTTCAGGAAGATCGGGTTGACGGCCCACGTCAGCGAGGCGAAGAGGTCAACGTCGGCCGGCGTCACGGTCCTGCTCCTGGTGGTGAAGGTCATGCCCTCCCTGAATTCCTCGAGCCACAACTCGGGTCCATCCAGTCTCTCCGCGTATTAAACTCGGAATTTCCGGAGGGGTTTCAGGAGGAAGCAGTGATTAGGCCATTGAGCCCACGAGCTGTGTGACGGGAGTGGAATTCGCTGAGGCCGAGCTGGAGTTCCTGAGGAGGATGGAGCTCTGCCGACTCGCAACAGTCGACGAGCGGTGCAGGCCCCACGTCGTGCCGGTCTGCTACGTCTTCCTCGACGGGACGTTCTACATCGTAACAGATCCTGGAACGAAGAAGCACAGGAACCTCGAGCGAAACCCTTACGCGGCTCTGGTCGTCGACGTTTACAAGCCTAACAGGGCAGTAATGGTAGAGGGAAGCGTTGAGTTGCTGACATCTGGAGTGGAGTTCAGGCGCGTCTCCGAGCTCTTCTACCAGAAGTTCGAGTGGGCCAGGCGTGACCCGTGGGACGAGGGCGAGGCCGTCGTGATCAAGCTGAAACCCGAGCGGAAGGTGAGCTGGGGCCTCGTCAGGACGGTCCGTCGCAGGGAGGGCTGAAGGTTCAAAAGTTCCGAGGACCTATCGCCCTTGGGCCCCGGTAGCTCAGCGGTAGAGCGCCGGCCTCGTAGGCGAGGGTTGGCCGTGTCAGCCGGTGGTCGAGGGTTCGAATCCCTCCCGGGGCTCGGGAGCTACACATCGTTGATCTCACATACGCGTGACTTCTCATCGATGAGGGCTTGAGGTCAGCCTTCCGACCTGATCGCAAGGATTCCTATAGTGATGAAGTCCTTCGACCGCGTCATCGATTGACGTATCATCTTGACGAAACGCCTATTACATGTTGAGATTGTATGTGCTCGATGAATGAGCTGACAGGAGAGGAGATCGTCAAGCGTATTGTCAGCGACAAAGGAGCGCTAAAGGATCTGATCTATCACATCGTCTCCGATCCCGAGATGAGGATGGCCGTGATATCGGCAGTCCTTTCAGAGGTGGCGACGAAACAGGACGTCAGGGACGTTCGTCAGGAGATGAATCAATTGAGGACGGAGATGAGCCAGTTGAGGCAGGAGACGAATCAGTTGAGGGCTGAGATGGATGCACGGTTCGATGGGCTAAGGCGAGAGATGGACGCGCGATTCAATGAGGTGAGGCGAGAGATGAACCAGCTGAGGCAAGAGATGAATCAATTGAGGCGAGAGATCAACGACCTGAGGAGGGAGATGAGGAGCCTCATCAGGTGGACCATCACAGCAATACTCGTCG
>JAVVHL010000037.1:0-10346 GCA_032249575.1 Candidatus Calditenuis sp.
TGGGAGGATGAAGGCGACGTTGCTGCTCGCGCCGAAGTGGGTGCTGTACGTCACGGAGGACGGTTCGAAGGGCCACGTGCCGTTGGGAGAGGATGCGGGGAGGAAGCTGGCTGGCCTGGCCAGCGGCAGGGAGTTCGGCTGGGTGAAGGAGGTGGCAGAATCCGTAAAGGGCCACGGCGTGGACTCCTTCTCAACGTTGGACCCTCAGCTCCATCAGGCCCTGGTCGCGCTCGGCTACGGCTCCGAGCTCTTGGACCCCTACAAGAACAGGTTTGACAGGGTGGCGCTGGCGATCGAGGTCGGTGCTGTCCGCTCGGAGGCCGAGTACGAGGAGGCTGCGAGGGAGGTGTCGATGGCGGCGACGGAGGTGATGATCAAGGAGGCTGTGAAGAGGAGGGACCAGATGATAGTCCAGGCGGTCAGGGTCCTCGACGAGGTCCAGAAGACGATCAACGCCCTCTACTCCAGGCTCGTCGACTGGTACGGCGTCCACTTCCCTGAGCTGAAGGAGCTGGTGGAGGACCCGGAGGACTACGTGAGGGCCGTGGCGGCGATCGGAGACAGGAGCAGGATCGACCGCGATGCGCTCCTGAAGGTCCTCGACAGGAAGACGGCGGAGAGGGTGGTGGAGGCGGCCGGGAGGAGCCTTGGAGCGGAGGTGGCTGAGGAGGACATGGAGAGGATCCTCGAGTTGGCAGGGGTGATCAGGTTCCTCATGGACTACAGGGACGGGATACAGCGTTACATCAGGCAGCTGATGGCGGTCGAGGCTCCGAACGTCACTGCTATTGCCGGCCCGACTGTGGGTGCGAGGCTCATAACGCTGATCGGAGGGCTAGACAGGCTTGCAAGGGCACCCGCGAGCCTGATACAGGTCCTCGGCGCTGAGAAGGCCCTCTTCAGGTTCCTCAGGACCGGAAGGGGGGCTCCGAAGCACGGCGTGATCTTCCAGCACCCGTACATTCACGGGTCGCCGAAGTGGCAGAGGGGGAAGATAGCGAGGGCGCTCGCGACGAAGATCGCGATAGCGGCCAAGATCGACTACTTCTCGGGCGAGGACAGGTCAGCCGTTCTGAGGGAGGAGCTCGAGAGGAGGATCAAGGAGATCAAGGAGAAGTACCCCAAACCTCCGGCTAAGAAGGAGGTCGTCAAGCAACCCCAGCGTCCCCAGAGGGTGGAGAGGAGGGGGAGGCGATGAAGGTCGAGAGGCACGAGAGGTTCGAGGGCGTCTACTTCGTCGTCGACGAGATGAGGAGGGTCCTCTGCACCGCAAACCTCGACAGGGGATACTCGGTTTACGGCGAGCAGCTCTTCCAGCTCGGAGAGGCCGAGTACAGGGAATGGGTTCCCTTCAGGAGCAAGCTCTCGGCGGCCATCATCAAGGGACTTGAGACGATGCCCATCAGGGCCGGGAGCAGGGTCCTCTACCTCGGCGCCGCATCGGGGACCACCGTCAGCCACGTCTCGGACATCGTCAACAGGGAGGGGATCGTCTACGCGGTCGAGTACTCTCCGAGGGTCATGACCCAGTTCGTGGAGAGGGTGGCAAAGAGGAGGAGGAACGTCGTACCGATCTTGGGGGACGCGAGGCTCCCCGAGAGGTACGCACACCTGGTGGGTAGGGTCGACGTGCTTTACTCTGACGTGGCCCAGCCTGACCAGGCGAGGATCGTCGTCGACAACGCCAGGCTCTTCCTCCGCAAGGGATGTTACGTCATGGTCGCCATCAAGGCTAGGAGCATCGACAGCGTCGAGGACCCCGAGCGGGTCTACAGGAGGGAGATCGAGCTGATGGAGAGGGAGGGGCTGAAGGTGGAGGAGAGGGTGGACCTGGAGCCGTACGAGAGGGACCACGTCATGGTCGTCGCCCGGGTCACCTGAGGAAGGCCCATGTTGGTCGCAGGGATCGACGAGGCAGGAAGGGGCGCCGCGTTAGGGCCTATGGTTGTTGCCATCTTCGCGATCGACGAGGACAGGATCTTGGAGCTCAGGAGGATAGGCGTCAGGGACTCGAAGGCCCTGACAAGAAGCGCGAGGGAGAGGATCTTCGAGCGGCTGATGAATCTAGATGCGAAGCGTTCTTACCGGAAGGTCGAGCCCTCGGAGATCGACGCGGCCGTGAGGTCCAGAGGAGGCAGGGGACTGAACGCCCTCGAGGTGGAGGTCTTCAGGGAGCTGATAGAAGAGGTCAGGCCTCAGCTGGTCTACATCGACTCGCCCTACAGGAACGCGAAAAGGGTCCACGAGCTGATCGGCGAAGTGAAGGGCGTCAGGGTCGTCTGCGAGGTCAGGGCCGACGCGAAGTACGAGGTGGTCTCAGCCGCATCGATCGTCGCTAAGGTCATCAGGGACAGGTCGGTCTCCGAAATCGGAGCTGGGTCAGGGTATCCCAGCGATCCGAGGACGAGGAGGTACCTGAGGGAGGTTGCGATCAGAGGCGAGGTGCCTCCGCACGTCAGGAGGTCCTGGAGGTCTTTCCGGAACGCTCTGACGCTGGACGACTTCAAGTGATGTCGTGATGAAGCTGGCCGTCATCACAGGACCGCCCGGCTCAGGCAAGACCACAGCGATCGTCAAGGTCGCCGAGATCCTCGCATCGAGGGGCGTCGCTGTAGGCGGGTTCTACACGAGGGAGGTGAGGGAGGGAGGGGTGAGGAAGGGCTTCGAGATAGTGACGATACCGGACGGAGAGGCGGCGTGGCTCGCCCTGAGGGGAGGCGTCAGCCGTTATCGGGTCGGTTCTTACGCGGTCTTCCCAGAGAACTTGGAGCGCGTCGGCCTGCCACGGATCGTGACGGCCGCAGGCGAGGGGAAGGTGCTGCTCGTGGACGAGGTGGGGCCGATGGAGCTCCTCTCGGAGAGGTTCGTGAGGTCCGTCGAGGAGGTCATAGGCTCCGTCAGGGCCTCCGCCTTCACGGTCCACTACAGGGCAAAACACCCGCTGATAGAGAGGTTGAGGTCGGCCGCGACGCTGATAGAGGTGGTGAGGTTCGGGACCTCGCAACAAGTCGCTGAGAGGGTGGCATCGCATCTGCTCGGGTGAAGCTGCATGCTGGAGCTGGGGTTCGAGGTCAAGGAGATAGTGGAGGGGAGGGCGAGGCTGCTGGTCCCGAAGGGAGTCGGGGAGGTGGACCCCTCGAAGCTTCCAGCGTTCTACAATCCCGCCTCCAAGATATCAAGGGACATCGCAGTCCTCGTGACTTCCGCCTACTTCTCAGGGGGCGACAAGACCTTCGCTGAGCCCCTAGCAGGACTCGGTGCCAGATCTGTAAGGCTCCTCCTCGAGTCGGGCGCCTTCGCGGAGGGGAAGGCATGTGATATAAACGAGAACTCGGCGAGGCTGATCTCGGTCAACGCCCAGCTCAACGGCCTCGAGGGCAGGCTGAAGGCATACCACATGGACGCTAACGTCTTCCTCTCGACGATAGCGGCCGAGCGCCAGAAGGTGCACTACGTCGACCTCGACCCTTCAGGCTCACCGGTCAGGTTCCTCGAGGGGTCGTTGAGGGCCCTCCTGCCGGACGGACTGCTCGGCGTATCTGCCACAGACCTCGCGGCCCTCTCAGGCGCATCACCAAAAACGGCCCTTTGGAGGTACGGGCTCAGGCTCACGAGGACCGTCTTCAGGAAGGAGGTGGCCCTGAGGGCGCTGACCGCTGTGGCCGTCATGGCAGCCTCCCGGCTCTCGAGGTCCGCCGTCCCGGTCTTCGCCGTTATCCACCGGCACTTCGCGAGGGTCTTCCTGAAGGTGAGGAGGGGGAAGATGGGAGCCTACAGGTCGGTCAGCCAGCTGGGCTACCTGAAGTACTGCCACTCTTGCCTTAACGTCGAGAGGGTCGGGGAGCTGCTGGGAACATCGGAGAGGTGCGGTCGCTGCGGTTCTCAGGCCTCCCTGCTCGGGCCCCTGTGGCTGGGCCCTCTCCAGGACCAAGAGATCGTCTCCAAGGTCCTCAGGTCAGATCTGATAGGCGAGGAGACCTTCGAGGAGGCGAGGAAGGTGCTGGTCCACATCTCCCAAGAGCCCAACGACGTCCCCTTCAGCTATCCGGTCTCGGAGCTCTCGAGGAGGGCCAGGTGCTCACCGGTCAGCCCGAAGGTCATCGTCGAGAGGCTGAGGGAGATGGGTTACAGGGCCTCAGTTGCCCACTACGACCACGGAGCGGTCAAGACGGACGCGCCGCTGGATCTGCTCTACGAGCTCGTCAGGTCGACGGCCTGAAGACGAACCTCCCCAGGGCCCTCCCCTCCCTCAACGAGCTGAAGGCGGCCTCGTAATCCTCGAGGCGGACCTCCCTCACCACGGGCTTCACGGTGCCCCTCGCCATCATCTCCAGCGCCTCCCTCATCGTCCTGACCGTTGATCCGACAGAGCCGAGGACGCTGAGGCCCTTCAGTATCACGAGGCCGAGGGGAAGGGGGAAGGTGCCTGCGGTGACATTCCCGACCAGGACCAGCCTCCCTCCCCACTTCAGCGACCTGATGCTCTCGGCCATCGTGGGCTCCCCCACAGCCTCGAGGACCAGATCGGCACCTCCGTGAGTCCGCCTCACCTCCTCCGCGAAGCTCGAACCCACAACGACGAAGTCGGCTCCAGCCCTCCTGACGGCCTCGGCCTTCTCCTCGGTCCTCGTGACGCCTATCACCCTGCACCCGAGGGCCTTGGCGACCTGAACCGCGTGTATCCCGACCCCACCTCCCGCACCGGTCACGACCACCACCTCGCCTGCCCTAGCCCTTCCGACCTCCCTCATCGCGTTGATCAGCATCCCCACCACGCAGCTCGAGATGGCCGCACCCGAAGGGGATACGCCGTCCGGGACCCTGACGAGGGTGCTGGCGTCGACCAGAGCGCACTCGGCGAAGACGCCTTGGGCCTCCTCGCCGTACCACTTCTTGTTGACGCAGAGGTTCTCCCTTGCTGTGAGGCAGAACTCGCAGGAGTTGCAGATCGTGTGGGGAAGGCCTGTCACCAGCTCGCCCTCCTTCAACCCCTCCACGCCCTCGCCGACCCTCACGACCCTCCCTGAGAACTCGTGACCGAGGACCAGCGGCGTCCTCGCCCTCGGGAACTTGCCGATCGTGACCAGGTGGTCCCTGTAGCAGAGCCCAGCGGCCTCTATGCGGAGGAGGGCTGTCCGCGGCGGAACTTCGGCCGGTTCAGGCAGGTCTGCCAGCTCTGGTCTTCCTCCGATCTCCCTGAGGAGGACAGCGCGCAACTCGCACAGATCCGTAAGCGCTGAGAGATAAGGCTCTCAAAGCGACGCCCCTGCCCTTATGACCTCGGGCTGAGCTGTGGGAGCGGATGAGAGAGAAGGTCCTGATCGTCGACTTCGGAGGGCAGTACGTCCACCTGATCGCTAGGAGGTGCAGAGAGCTGGGGGTCTACTCGGAGATCGTCGACGTCGAAAGGTTGGGCGAGGTTAACATCCGCGAGTACTCGGCCCTCATCCTCTCAGGAGGCCCTCGGTCGGTGAGCGAGGAGGGCGCACCCACGGTTGACAGGAGCGTGATCGCATCAGGGATGCCCGTGCTCGGCATATGCTACGGACACCAGCTGATAGCGAAGCTGATGGGAGGGCGCGTCGAGCGGTCGAGCGTCAGGGAGTACGGCAGGACCGAGGTCGAGGTGGTGGCAGATTCGGTGCTCTTCTCCGGGCTCGGGAAAAGGCAGGTCGTCTGGATGAGCCACGGCGACGTCGTCTTGGAGCCTCCACCCTCCTTCAGGGTCACGGCCGTCTCGGAGACCGGAGCGATCGCTGCTATGGAGGACCCAGGGAGGGGGATCTATTCGGTCCAGTTCCATCCTGAGGTGAGACACACCGAGAACGGCAGGAGGATCCTCGAGAACTTCCTCAGGCGAGCGGCCGGTCTGAAGGAGAGGTGGAACCCGGTCGACAGGGTCCAGGAGATAATGGAGGAGATCAGGAGGGCCGTGAGGCCTGGCGAGGCGGTCGTATGCGGCGTGAGCGGAGGCGTCGACTCAATGACGACGGCGCTGATACTCCACAGGGTGATCGGCGACGACCTCCATGTGGTCTTCGTGGACCACGGCCTGATGAGGAAGGGCGAGGTCGAGGAGGTCCTCGACGTGCTGAAGGGGCTCGGGATCAGGAACGTCCACTTCGTCGATGCGAGGTCGAGGTTCCTCGAGGCTTTGAGGGGTGTGGCCGATCCGGAGGAGAAGAGGAAGGTCATCGGGAGGCTCTTCGCCGAGGTCTTCAAGGAGGTCGCGAAGAACATACCCAACGCGAGGTACCTCGCCCAGGGAACCATCTACCCGGACAGGGTTGAGAGCGGCGCAACCGGCTCCGTCACGAGCGTCATCAAGTCGCACCACAACGTCGGAGGCCTGCCGAAGGACCTCGGACTCGACCTCATCGAGCCCCTCAAGGACCTGTACAAGGACGAGGTCAGGGAGGTTGCGAGGGCGCTGGGCGTCCCGGAGAAGATCGTCAGGAGGCATCCCTTCCCCGGGCCAGGGCTTGCGGTGAGGATCGTCGGAGAGGTCACCGAGGAGAAGCTCGAGGTCTGCAGGGCCGCGTCGGCGATCGTCGAGGAGGAGCTCGAGAGGGCAGGGCTCTACGACTCGGTCTGGCAGGCCTTCGCGGCGGTCGGAGAGGACAGGTGGGTTGGCGTAAAGGGCGACGAGAGGGAGCACGGGAGGGTCGTGATCGTTAGGATCGTCACGAGCGAGGACGGTATGACGGCCGACTGGTTCAGGGCACCGCACGACCTCCTCGACAGGATATCGCGCAGGATCACCAACGAGGTACCCGGCGTGACGATGGTCTGCTACGCGATCAGCAGCAAGCCTCCCAGCACCATCGAGCCCTGCTGAAAGGAAATCAATCCAATATACCTGCCGTCAACTATCGCACCGACAGGCGATGAGGGTCGAGGTCCTCGTGGACAGGTCCGAGTTCGGTGAGCTGCTTGGCGAGAAGCTCGTCAACGGAAGGAGGCTCGTCGTCGAGGAAGTCATAGGCGAGCTCACGGTCGAGCTGAGGCCGGCGATAGACGCCGCGGTCTCGAGGAGGAGGAAGATGCTCGAGGACAGGAGGCCTGTCGCAGAGAAGTGGAGGTTCCCCAGATGGGATGAGAGGTTCACAGATGCGGACGGGAACACGCTTACCTTCCGGGAGATCGTCCAGGGTCTGCTCGACAACCTCCACAACAGGGATACGCCGCTTCGTTGGAGGCTGAACGACAGGGTCCCTGTGCCTGAAAGGATCGATCCGGTCAAGAACGCAGGCCTCGAGCTGACAGGCCCCTGGCATCCCCTGAGCAGGGCGATCCACCAGCTGAACGCGGACGTGGTCACCGCCTTCGAGGACGAGGAGGACGCATCGCCCGCATGGTACATCCCTTACGGTTCAGGCCTGAAGGCCCCGCCCGTCTGGAGCGGAAGGCTCAACGTGAAGAGGGTCCTCGAGGGGAAGGTACCGAGGCCCTACTACGAGGGAGGGAAGGTCTACGAGCTGAGGAAGCCGAGGTCCGAGTGGCCGGCTGTCTTCCACAGGATACCGGGGGTCCACCTCCTCGACCACTACGTCCTCGTCGACGGGAAACCGGCACCGGCCATCGTCGTCTCTTCGGTGATCTACGCGCTGAACAACTACGAGTCGCTCAAGGCCTCCGGCTTCGGCATTTACTTCTACGTGCCGAAGGTGATGACGCCAGAGGAGGCGCTGGTCGTCGAGAGGCTGATGAGGGGCCTCGAGTCGCGGATGGGCCTGAGGACGGGCGAGATCAAGATCGCCATGCTCTACGAGGAGGGCGTGGCCGGCCTTTACCTCCCAGTTATACTTTGGATCTGGAGGGAGAGGCTGGTGAAGTCGAGCAACGGCCGATGGGACTACCTCGGCTCGCTGATCGAGATGTGGAAGGACGAGAGGAACTACCCTGACCCGCAGAACGTGACGATGACCTCGCCGAACATGATGGCTTACCAGCGCTACAACGCCCTGATGATGCTCTTGGCAGGGCTGAAGGACGGAGAGGCACGTGCGGCCCCTGTCGGAGGCATGGCGGCCGTCATGCTGTACCCTCAGACCGACTACTACAGGAGGTACCGGTACAACATTAGGGCGATCAGGGGCATAAGGCTCGATAAGCTGAGGGAGAGGCTGACAGGCCTGATCTTCCTCGCGGAGGAAGACGTCCAGCCCGGTGCCGAGATATCGCTCGACGACGTCCTCTCTGGGAAGGTAAGGGGGAGGCTCTACGACCTCTTCAGGCAGAGCTGGGTGGCCACGAAGGAAGAGCAGTACGTCGCAGCTGGGAACGAACCCCTCAGGGCCGACCTCAGGCAACTGCAGGCTATGATCGACGCTCCGGTGAGTTACGTAGAGGTCGACGGCACGAGGCTGCCGAGCCCCGAGAGCGGGCTGACGGAGGAGGAAAGGAGGAGGTTCTACGAGCTGGGCCTCTTGACGAGGGACGGAAGGATCAGGCCCTGGGTCATCCCCCTCAAGGCCCTCGAGAGGCCGGAGGACCTCTTCTCCGAGAAGATTTGGGGAAAGGGCGGACTTTGGGAGGCGCTATACGGCATACCGGAGGGACACGTTACGGTCGAGCACGTCCAGCACGCCTTCTACATGGCCGCCAACTACGCCTTCCAGATCCTCAACGGCAACCTGGCCGCGGCGATCGACGACTACGAGCTCAACCAGAGGTTCATGAACGACCTGGCCACCTACAGGATCTACACGGCCTGGCTCTGGACCCTGCTGCACCTGAGGGCCCGGATCACCAGGGACGGCCACCTCCTCGGGCCGGAAGTGACCGAGAACGGCGTCGTCCTCTCGAGGAAGTTGGAGCCAGTGAAGGCCGGTACGGTCTTCGACGAGGAGCTCTTCGAGAAGGTATGGAACCTCCACTACGATTGGACGAGGCTCTTCTTCGCTGAGCAGGACAGGGTGGCTGCGGAGAGGATCGTCAGGAGCATAACCGGAAAGGCCGACGCGGACCTCGTAGAGAAGGTTAGGAAGGTCGTCTCGAAGGCCTACGCCAGCGGCCCGTTCAGAGAGGTGAGCGCCGATAGCGTTGCGGAGGAGGTGGCGAAGGTGCTGGGGACGACGCCCGAGAGGGCGAAGGCGGAGGCGCTGGCCAACGCGCCGAGGTTCGACAGGTCGAGGGCTCCGCAGGTGATGGAGTTCCTGAAGGCCCTGTTGCTGTGCCCGAGGTTCGTGCAGCACAACGCCAGGATCCTCTTCGCGCTGGCCGAGGTTGGGCCTGAGGAGGGATCGAGGCTGATCCAACTCATACTGGGGAGCGAGAGGGAAGAGGTGGAGAGGATGGTGAGGGAGGGCAAGATCGACAGGAGGTACCTCGAGCTCTGGGACTACGTCCACGACGTCAGGCAGTAGAGCTCCCAGGTCCTTTCTGCAACCACGTACTTTCAGAACCGAACCGCACGACGTCGTACCGTCTCGGATGATCCTTTTGACGAGGGAACCGGGTGAGCCATCGGGATGTCTGAGAAAGAGATGACGTTCATCGAGCACATCATCGAGCTGAGGAACAGGCTGAAGGTCGTAGCGATCTCCTTCGTCGCCGCCCTCATCTTCTGGATGGCCTTCCCCAGGGATGTCCTTTCGCCCAACCCCGGTGAGCTCTTGACGGGCACGTACAGGCCGATGATCAACTTGGTCCTCGAGAAGACGCTGGAGCTCGCAGAGGGGAAGGTCAAGATCATCGCGGGAACCGTGACGTCGCCGCTGGAGGTCTACTTCGTCGCCTCGGCCCTGATGGCCCTTGCTACGATTTCTCCGGTCATCGGCTACGAGCTCTACGCCTACGTCAACCCTGCCCTCTACCCCCACGAGAGGAGGCTGGTCTGGGGTTTCATGGCGGCCTTCGTCGGCCTCTTCACCGCCGGCGCGGTCTTCTGCTACTTCCTCGTGATGCCCCTCGTCATCAGGTTCATGGCCTTCTTCGCCGAGGTCGTAGGCGCCGAGTTCACGGTCACAGCGGGCGACTACTTCATGATGGTCTTCTCGACGGTGGTGCTGATGGGCTTCCTCTTCACCTTCCCCGCGATATTCGTGCTCCTCGTGAGGCTCGGGATACTGAACACCTCGATCGTCACCAAGAACAGACTCTACGTCTACGGCATACTCTACATCATAATTGCCGTCATCACACCAGACGGATGGCTCGTGGCCAACACGGTCCTCTTCCTGCCGATGGTGGTGCTGACGGAGGCGGCGATCCTAGTAGCCAAGCGCTTCGAGAGGGAGAGGGCGAAACAGGAGAGGGGGTTGACGAAGAGGTGCAAGTTCTGCGGCGAGTCGATGCCCTACGAAGAGGTCTTCTGCCCGAGGTGCGGGAGGGCTCAGGAGTGA
>JAVVHL010000038.1:0-10096 GCA_032249575.1 Candidatus Calditenuis sp.
AATCACTTGGTCGCCTTCCTCACTACTCCCACAGGCCCTCCCTTCCTTCCTGTGGTCCTCGTACGCTGACCCCTGACCTTGAGGCCCAGCATGTGCCTGACGCCCCTCCAAGATTTGATCCTCTTCTCCCTCTCGATGTCCTCCCGCATCGTCAGGTTCAGCTCGGCCCCGATCAGATGCATGTCCTTGCCCGTCACTGGGTCCCTCCTCCTGTTCCACATCCACGTCGGTATCCCGTACTTCCCGGGGTTCGTGATGGCGTCCTCCAGAAGAGCCAGTTGCCGATCGGTCAGCTGACCGAGCCTCGTCATCGGGTCGATGCCCACAGCCCTTGCTACTGCATACCCGAAGTTGATCCCGACGCCGTAGATCTTGGCGAGGGCATATGGAACGTGCTTCGTCCCGTCCAGGTCCGTGCCGAGGAGCCTCACGATCAGCCGCGTCTCCTTCTGCTGCGCCGACATCCTTCCGATCCCTGAGCTGGGCCCTGATAAACCAATTGCTGATATGGGGTTGCTGGGCTCCAGTCTCCGATGGAGTTGCAAGGCTAAAGAGGAGATTCGGAAGGGACAGACCGGTTTGAGGGAGATCCACGTCTACCTCCTGAAGTGCGGTGTGGCGGTGCTGACCGGTTACGTCTCTGCGCTCATCTCACTGACGACCAGTTGGTTGGTAACGATTCCCGTCGCTGTGGGCGTCTACGTGGCGGTCACGCTGGCCTTCATGAGACCTTTGCTCAACGAGGCTGAGATGACCAGGAGGAAGGCGTGGACCGTCGGTGTTGGCGCCTACACCTCCTTCTGGCTCCTCAGCCTGATCGCCTTCTACAACCTGCTCATCTGATCTGAAACGGGGCGCGATCGCCTTTGACAGGCTCAGCCCTTCTCGGCTGCGGTCCCCTCCCGATCGAGGGTCTGCTGCTTCTCCTCCTGCGACGGCCTGAACTTGTGTGGAACCGGAAGCCTGTCGAAGTTCCTGAGCACCGCCTCCCACACCTCCACGACGGGTGAAGTCGAGTCGTCGAAGGACGAATCGGCCTCGCGCATCGCATCGACGTATCGTTGCAGCTCCCTCTTCGGGTCATCGGACGAATAGATCCTGTAAAGCATGGAGGTCTTGTCGTCGGTCGTGTAAGAGAGGAAGATGCCCTTGATCGCCGTCACGTATCCGTTCAGCTCCGTTCCCTTAGCCCGCTTCTCGAGGTTCTCGATGACCCTCTCAGCGTCAGAGATCTTGCCGTCGAAGAGGAGCTGGAGGATCCTCACCATCTGCCTCTCCAGCTTCTCGTCCAAGCGCATCACCTCCTCCTGCCGTACTCCTCCCGTTCCTCCTCCTCGACGTCCTCGATGCCGTTCTCGGTGATCTTGATCAGCACCTCGCCCTCCGGGAGGTAGGGGCTCGAGACGAGCCGGACTATCCTGAAGTTCTTCCCAGCTGTCTTCCGGATGAAGAGCCTGATGTGGCTTGTGTGGCCCACCACGTGACCGCCGACCGGTGCGACGGCCATCGGAGCGAAGAACTCGTCGGGTCTGGCCATGACCTGGTTCGTCACGACCGCGGCCGCGTTGAAGGCCCTGGCAAGCCTGAGGAGCCGGTGCATGTGCTTGTTCAGCTTCTGCTGCCTCTCCGCCAGCATCTCCCTCCCGATGTATTCGCTCCTGAAGTGGGCCGTGAGGGAGTCCACGATGATCAGCTTGACGTTGTTCTCCTTGATCACCTTGTCTGCCCTCTCCAGCAGCAGTATCTGGTGGTCGCTGTTGTACGCCTCCGCGTAGACGATCCTCTCCAAGACCTTATCGGGATCCAGTCCCAGGTGCTTCGCCATCTGTTCGATCCTCTCCGTCCTGAAGGTGTTCTCCGTGTCTATGTAGAGCGCCGCGCCGTCGAGCCCTCCCCTCTCCACCGGCAGCTGGACGTTCACCGCCAACTGGTGGCACATCTGGCTCTTGCCCGAACCGAACTCGCCGAAGAACTCGGTTATCGCCTGCGTCTCGATGCCTCCGCCGATCAGAGCGTCGAGAGCCTTGCTCCCGGTCGTGAGCCTCCTTATGCCGCTCCTGAGCCTTATCAGGTCCTTAGCCGTCACCCACGAGATCTCTATCGACTCCCTCGCCAACCTGATCAGTTCCTCCGCCTTCTTCTCGCTGATCCCAGCGGCCTCGAGCTCCGCGACCGTAGCTGTGGCAAGGGCCTCTATCGTGGAGAAACCTATCTCCCTCAGCTTCTCGGCGGTGGCCGGTCCTACTCCGGGCAGCTCCGAGATGTCGGTGTAGACCTGGTGCCTCGGCTTCTCCTTCTCCTTCTGCGGCATCCCCTGAAGGTCGATCGCTCGCGCCTGATATAAAGAAAACCGGGTTTCGGAGTCGGGGAGGAAGGAGAGAAGTAGTCTTGCCAACTTTCAGAAGCATGGAGCCCATAGACGCGGTGAGCTGGTAAGCATCAGGGGGTGAAAAAGGGGCGGGTTAGTTGGGTGTAGCGATCGTCCGTCGGCCGGGTGTTTAGGGCCTTGAACTAGGGCCGGATCATATCGGGCACGTTCCTGCGGGCGAGCTGAAAGGAAAAGCCCAAAAGCGTGTGGATCGATCCGAATTCGAGATGGCCTCTCCGGGTCAGAAGGTAACCTATGTGACGCTCTTCGCCGACCCGAACATCCACCCGAAGTACGAGGAGGCCCTCGAGAAGGTCAAGGAAGAGTACCTCGGCAAGAGCTACCCGATCCACGTAGGCGACAGGGAGATCAGGACCGGCGAGGAGTTCGAGGACAGGAGCCCGATCGACACCTCGATCCTCGTGGCGAAGTTCCAGAAGGCCAGGAGGGAGCACATCAGGCAGGCGATCGAGGAGGCGAACAAGGCCTTCGAGGATTGGTCTGATACTGACTGGAGGGAGAGGGTGAAGGTCTTGGAGAGGGCTGCCCAGCTGATCGACGAGCGTAAGTTCGAGATCGCCGCGGTGATCACCTACGAGGTCGGCAAGAACAGGCTCGAGGCCCTCGCGGAGTGCTGGGAGGCGATCGACGCGATCAGGTACTACGTCCGGGTCATGCAGGAGAACAACGGGTACGAGAAGGAGATGGGACCCGGTGCTCCAGGAGAGAGGTGCAAGATGGTCGCCAAGCCTTACGGAGCATGGGTCGTGATATCGCCTTTCAACTTCCCCTTCATGCTCGCCAACGGCATGATACAGGGAGCCCTGATCACAGGCAACACGGTCGTCTTCAAGCCCACCAGCGAGGCCCCCCTCGCAGGGTACATGCTCTACCGGATATTCAGGGATGCCGGGGTGCCGCCTGGGGCGATCAACTTCCTCACAGGCCCCGGCGACCTCTTCGAGGAGGAGGTGACCACGAACCCAGGAGTGGCAGGCATAGCCTTCACCGGCTCGAGGGACGTCGGCATGAGGCTCTACAGGAGGTTCCTCACCTCCCAGCCCTACCCCAAGCCCGTAGTCCTCGAGATGGGCAGCAAGAACCCGACGATCGTGACGGAGAAGGCCGACATAGGTAAGGCGGTCACGGGCGTGATCAGGGCTGCCTTCGGCTACGGCGGCCAGAAGTGCTCAGCGACCTCCAGGCTCTACGTGCAGGAGGCGATCTACGAGAGGTTCGTCGAGGAGCTGGTGAGGGAGACCTCGAAGCTGAAGATCGGTGACCCTAGGGAGAGGGACGTCTTCCTGGGACCCGTGATCAACAGGAGGGCCCTCGAGAACTTCAAGGCGTACGTGGCCGAGGCCAAGGCCGCTGGAGGGCAGGTCCTTTACGGAGGCGAGGTCCTCTCCGGCGAGCCCTTCGACAGGGGCTTCTACGTCCAGCCTACGATAATCGCTGACCTCCCCCTAAACCACAGGCTCTGGAAGGAGGAGCTCTTCCTGCCTATACTCCTCGTGGCCAAGTTCAGGACGCTCGAGGAGGCCTTGAGGATGGCCAACGACACGGAGTACGGCCTGACAGCCGGGATCTTCTCGGAGGACCCGAAGGAGGTCGAGTACTTCTTCAGGAAAATCCAGTTCGGCGTCTGCTACGCCAACAGGAGGGGAGGTTCGACGACCGGTGCCTGGCCCGGTGCCCAGACCTTCGTGGGTTGGAAGGCGAGCGGGGCTACGGGAAAGGGTGTTGGAGGGCCGCACTACTTGCTTTCGTTCCTGAGGGAGCAGGCCCAGACGGTCGTCGTCGAGTGAAGGAGTCCCTTCAAGGTCTTTCTCTTTCTTGATCAGTCCGGATGTGAGGGAGGGGCATGGGAAAGCGTGAGGCCGAGCGGAGGGTCCTGATGAGGATCGCCGGACCGGTGGTGGAGCCTGCTGTCAGGAGGGGCATCTCCCCCTTCGCCTTCACCTACACGGCCTTCGCCCTCGCTCTGGCTGCTGCAGCCCTTTACCCGCTTCACAGCATCTCGCCCCTCTTCGTGCCCTTGGCCGGGACGGTTTACCTCGTATCCGCCTTCCTCGACGCGGTCGACGGTGAGGTCGCGAGGAGACAGGGCAGGGCTTCGTCAAGGGGGGCCTTCATCGACTCGGTGCTGGACAAGGCCTCGGAGGTCTCGGTCTCTGTGGGCCTCGCGTTCGCTGCTGATCCTCTGGCTGCCCTGTTCTTCGGCACCGGCTCCCTGCTCGTCAGCTACACGAGGGCGAGGGCCGAGTCGCTCGGTGTGGACCTGGCCGGAGTCGGTATCGCTGAGAGGGCCGAGAGGACCATTGTTTTATTTCTGGGATCGATAGCGTACATCGCTTTCGGCAAGGAAACGCTGACTGTGGCCCTACTGGCAGCGTCTCTCCTCTCTTTCGTCACTGTGTTCCAGAGGACCGCAGAGACCCTCAGGAGGCTCGGTGCGGAGAACCCTGACGGAGCTCCTCGAGGGCCGATTTGAGAGACCTCAGGAACCTCTCGTTCTCCCTCCTCGAGCAGACGGTCACCCTAATGCAGTCACCGAGCCTCGGGTTTCCGGGGAAGGTCCTCACGACGATGCCGCTCCTGAGGAGCCTCTCCTTCACTGCCGCGGCCTCCTCCGCGCTCCGGAACCTGATCAGCAGGAAGTTGGCATTGGACGGGAAGACCTTCAGCCCATCGATCCGCGAGAGCTCCCCGAACAGCCTCTCCCTCTCTCCGACTATCTCCTCGACCACCTTAGAGACGTAGCTCCTGTTCCTGAGAGCGATCAGGGCACCTGCGACGTTGACGGTCCCGAGGCTGTTGGGAGGCCTCGCCTTGTTCAGCTCCCTCGCTACCTCCTCCGTGCAGAGGACGTAGCCGATCCTGAGACCCGCGAGGCCGAAGGCCTTCGAGAGGGTCCTGACCACGCAGACGTTCGGGTAGTCCCTCAGGAGCCCCAGCGACGTCCGGCCGGAGAACTCGAAGTAGGCCTCGTCGACCACGACCAGCGCCTCCGTCTCCTCGCAGAGCCTCCTGACAGTCCCCTCCTCGACTTGGTTTCCGGTGGGGTTGTTGGGGTCGCAGATCCAGATTACGGCAGTATTCTCGTTGTAGCGCTCCAGAAGCTGCTCCGCCGAGAAGCTGAAGTCCTCCCCTCTCTCCACCGGGACGAACCTGGCACCCTGCAGCTCCGTCGAGACCCTGAAGTAGGAGTACGTAGGGACCGGTGAGATGGCCTCTAGGCCGGCCCTCAGGAAGGCGCTGGAGATTATGTCGATCCCCTCATCCGCTCCGTTCGTTGGAACTATCAGCTCCTGGTCCCAGCCAGCGTAATCCGCCAGGAGTTCCCTCAGCTCCCTGTAGCTCGTGTCGGGGTACTGGTTGACCTTCAGCCTCGGCAACCTCCTCGCCAGCTCCTCCAGGACCCTCACCGGCGCGTAGGGCGACACGTTGGTGTCCATCCTGACGATCCTGCTGGGCCTCAGCCCGACGCTCCTCGCGATCTCCTCCGTCGAGGGCTCCCACGAGTAGGGCTCGAAGGAGACCAGGTCTTCCCGCCTTCTCATTCCTCCAGCCGCCACTTCCAAACGTTAAAAAACCCGTGTTGGGAGTCCTCTCCAGGTTTGGCGAGGCATCACGGTTACCGGAGCAGGACCAGGACGCTGATGACGAAGCCGGCCGGATCGAGGATGGGCCCTAAGCCGGACGTCTACTTGGTGGAGTATCCTGTGGGCAGCAAGGTGGTCATCGACATAGATCCCTCCGTCCACAAGGGCATGCCCCACAAGCGTTACCAGGGCAAGGTCGGCGTCGTCCTCGGCAGGAGGGGCAGGGGTTACGAGGTCGAGGTCTACCTCGGATCGAAGCGCAAGGTCCTCTACGTCCTCCCTGACCATTTGAGGCTCCATGCGGCCTGAGGAGGTCGATGGAGGCTGCCGAGGAAGGTCCTCTCGATGAAGCCCGTCTCGCTCCCGGAGGTCAAGGAGCTTCTGGAAAAGAGGTCACAGCCGGCCTCCCCGGTCGCCCAGAGGATATTGGCTTACGTCTCGACTTTCTCCAAGCTCGACGCGGAGTCAGCGAGGAAGCTGAAGCAGGAGCTGATGGAGAGGTTCGGGCTGGAGGAGGTCGAGGCGGTCCAGGTCGTCAACATATGCCCTAGGACGGTCGAGGAGGTCAGGACGGTCCTCTCGGGCTACAAGAGGCTGTTGTTGACGGTGCTCGCCGACGAGGAGAAGATGAGGGGGATAGCAGACACGGTTAGGAGGTACGTCGAGTCCGCCTCCGAGGGCAGCAGCTGAGTGAAGGCATGCGGGAGCAGGAACGGTTCAGGCCGAAGATCTACGAGGACGAGGCCATAGTGCTGGACGTCGTGCCGCCGAGGTGGGGTCACAGGCCAGGACATCACGGACAATTCAACAGGGCCTATCTCTTGGGGACAGAGCACTTCACGCTCCTCGAGGCGGCCGTCTCGCCCGAGATCAACCTCGTCCCTGGAAACGTCCTGTACATAGGAAAGGACGTGCCGAGGGACCTCGTCAGGATCGTTCGGCGCATCGGTTACCAGGAGCTGCCTGAGACAGCGAAGATGGAGCTGGAGAGGGCCGTCGAGAGGATCGTGAGGGAGAAGGAGAGGAAGTTCGTCGAGTTCTTCAACACCTGCGGCCCCCTGACTCCGAGGCTCCACGCCCTCGAGGTCATACCAGGCATAGGGAAGAAGACGATGCTGAAGGTCTTGGAGGAGAGGGAGAAGAAGCCCTTCGAGAGCTTCGAGGAGATCGACAAGAGGACCGGCATCCAGGACTCGAGGGCCAGCGTGATCAAGAGGATCCTCCAGGAGCTCTCCGATCCCACGAACAGGTACTTCCTCTTCGTGAGGGGCCCATCTCAGTGACGTGCGCCCTTCCTCAGGCCACTTTAACTCCACGACGCCGAGCACAGCTGATGGCCTTCAAGACCATATACCGCTGAGGGCTGGGCACCGCAGGGCAAGAGGATGGAGGAGGGAAAGGAGCTTCTGCGGATGGTCGACGTCGAGTTCTCTTATCCCGGATCTAAAACGAAAGTCCTCTCCGACATCAACCTCCACGTCGATTACGCGGAGTTCGTCGGCATAGTGGGCCCCAGCGGCACGGGGAAGTCGACGCTCCTCAGGCTGATGTGCGGCCTCCTCAAGCCCACCAAGGGCAAGGTCTACTTCAGGGGGGAGGAGCTGAAAAGCCCGAGCCAGAAGATCTCCATGATGTTCCAGTCGCCGAACCTCCTCCCTTGGCTCACGATCCTCGAGAACGTGAAGCTCCCCCTCGTCTCGAGGAAGGACATGACCGAGGAGGAGAAGGAGGAGCTGGCTATGAGGTTCCTAGATCTGGTGGGGCTCTCAGGTTACGCCTACGCTTATCCGAGGGAGCTGAGCGGAGGGATGCAACAGCGCGTCGCCCTCGCGAGGGCCCTGGTCGTCCTGCCCGACCTCCTCCTACTCGACGAGCCCATGAGCAACCTCGACCCGCTGACGGCCCTTGCGCTGATGAGGGAGCTGGAGGAGATGTGGTTCGACTCTAGCCTCCCTCCGGCTTCGGTCGTCATGGTCTCCCACAACATCGACGAGGTCGTCCAGCTCTCGGACAGGGTGCTGGTGCTGAAGGGCAGGCCTGCGACCGTCGTGGCCGAGCTCAAGGTCGAGTTGGAAAGGCCGAGGAACAGGAAGGACGAGGCCTTCCTCAGGTTGGTCGACGAGGTCATGATGCTCCTGAGCTGACCGAACCCTTCGCTCCTCTCCTCCTCTTCAGCCTGAAGGCCCCCTCCTCTCCCGAGTACTCGAGGATGCCTGTGGTCACGAGCCAGTCGATCAGGAAGGTCTTGAAGGCCATCAGCTGCTCGTCGTCCGCGCAGAGCTTCAGGTGCTCGTTGATCTCTGAGACCGTCATCGGCGCCTTCTTCCTCTCCAGCAGCTCTATCACCGACCTGAAGGGCTCGACGTTCGGCACCAGCTCCCTCAACATCCCCAGCTTTCCGGAGGAGGACCTCCTGGTGTAGGAGTCGCCCAACTTGGTGAGGACGAGGTCACCGTTCGAGATCTCGACGAGCCCCAGCAGCCTTCCGACCTCGGCGACCCTGAGCAGCAACCCCGTCTCCATCCCGACCTCCCTCGCCAGCTGGTTCAGGTCCATCCTGCCCTTCCAGAGCTTCAGGACCTCCAACAGCCCGGTGATCATCGAGGGCGTCACGTCCATCGGGCAGCTTTCGCCCTCCTGAGCCTCCTCCAACCCTCCATGACCCCCCTATCCCACCCTATCAAGGTTCCGGTGGGCGCGCCGGGAGAGGCAGGCATTTGTCTTGGGGTGGAGGTGTAGAGGTGTGAGCCGGGTACTGGTAGCATGTAGGCTCGACCCGGAAGGGGTGGAGCTGATGAGGTCAGAGGGGTTGGAGGTCGATTACGAGGAGAAGATAACGCAGGAGGAGTTCGACAGGAGGTACGTGGAGTACGACGCGGTCGTCATCAGGAGCAACGTCAAGGCCAGGCCCGTGAACGGCAGGGGCAGGCTGAAGGTCATAGTTAGGGCAGGCGTGGGGCTCGACAACGTGGACGTCGAGGGCTTCACGAAGTTGGGCGTCAAGGTGCTGAACACGCCCGAGGCGGTGACGAGGGCTGTGGCCGAGCTGACGATCGGGCTCTTCTTCTGCCTGGCCCGTGGCATAGTCCGTTACGCATCGGAGCTTAAGCAAGGGAGGTGGCTGAAGTCGGAGGCCCACGGAATAGAGCTGCGCGGCAAGACCGTCGGCGTGATAGGGTGCGGCAGGATCGGCAGGGAGGTCGCCAGAATGGCCCACGCCCTAGGCATGAAGGTGCTGGTGAACGACGTGATCGAGGTTCCTCGCGACTTCCTCGAATCGATCGGGGCCAAGCAGGTGGACCTCCACACGCTCCTCCGCGAGTCGGACATCGTCACCATCCACACGCCCCTTGATCCGTCCACCAAGGGCATGATCGGTGAGAAGGAGCTGAGGATGATGAAGAGGACGGCGTTCTTGGTGAACATGGCCCGCGGTGGCGTGGTCGACGAGGCTGCTCTGAAGAGGGCCCTGAAGGAAGGGTGGATAGCCGGTGCGGCCCTGGACGTCTTCGAGACCGAGCCGCCGAAGGACCTCGAGCTCCTCTCCCTCCCCAACCTCATTCCAACTCCCCACATGGGAGCCCAGACGCATGAGGCCCAGAGGTCTGCAGGGATCGAGGCTGCGAGGCTCGTGATCAGGGAGCTTCTGGGGAAAGCTGTGTGAGTTTCTCCGCTTGGGACCTATAGGAACTTCGGGCTTCGCAGATCTTTTATTGATCCCGTTTCAGTAGACGTAACCCAGCAGCTTGCCGCCGAGGCCCTGCTTGATGGCCTCCCTGTGCGACATGACGCCTCTGTTCGTGGTCACCACAAGGATCCCTATGTCCCTGCTCGGCAGGTACCTCTTCTCGAACTCCTCGTAGCCGTCCTTGCTGACGCTGAACCTCGGCCTTATCGGGCCTGCCTTGTTGATCCTGCCGAGGAGCTGGACGATCACCTTCCCTCCACGGCCGTCCTCGACGTACTCGATAGCTCCGACGTAGCCGTGCCTCTGCAGCGTCTTCAGGATCTCCACCACCAGCTTCGAGTACTTGTGGACGCACTCCTTGTTCCTCGCCATCTCGTTGTTGTACAGCTTCGTGAAGAGCCCCGAGACCCAGTCGAACGTCGCCATCCTAGACCC
>JAVVHL010000039.1:0-10089 GCA_032249575.1 Candidatus Calditenuis sp.
TCGTGGCGCTGATCCCTGTGGTCGAGGTGTTGGCGGGAGAGGTCGAGGCGCGGAACCCGTTGCCGCCGCCGGTGCTCAGCAGGTATGAGGCGGCCAGGCTCATCTCCCACATGCTGACGGGAAGGACGCCGCTCATCCTCTCCGGCATCGACCCGGCCACCTCCCTCGAAGGAGTTGGGCCCGGTGAGGTGAAGGGCATAGGAACAGTCCAGGAATCCGAGGGACTGTCTAGGCAGCAAGCACCGACGCCCTCGCTCCAGGCTCCGGGCGCAGCAGGGGTTCTGGTGCCCTTCAGGAGCCCAGCACCTGCCTTCTCGAGGAACGTCCTGATCACGAGGGACTTCAGCAGGTTCCCGTACCAGACCGAGCCCCACATAGCGGTCAACCCGAGGAACCCCGATCACATAGTAGTGGGCGTGATAGACTACAACTTCCCCAGCGTATCGGCGTACGTCTCGATCGACGGCGGAGCCACGTGGGAGGGCCCGTTCCTCGTCAAGTACCTCCAGCGCGACCTCGGGACAGGAGGAGACCCGGTAGTCGGCTTCGACAGGAAGGGCAACGTCTACTACGCCATGCTCTCGATAGGCGAGGAGGAGTTCAGGGTAGGACCTTACTTGATTGTGGATCTCGTCTCCAGCGTCGCGGTCTCCTCGTCCGCAGACGGAGGAAGGACCTGGTCGGAGCCGATCTCAGGTGCGAGGAGCGACATCAAGTTGAGGCGTTCCTTCGTCGACGAGGCAGGCCGTCTCAGGGGCCAGATATCCTTCGAGTTCATCGACAAGCCCTGGATGGCCGTGGGTCCCGACAAGCTCAACCCGAACGAGGACGCGATCTACGTGACCTACACCGAGTTCGCTGTGGTCTACGAGATCTTCTATGCCGGAGAGCTGGCCTTCCTCGCGAACCCGGTCCTCGAGACGACGATCAAGCTGGTTAAGGGGACGAACGAGGGGAGGGCCTGGTCTGCACCGATCGCTGTCAGCCCAACAGTAGTCAGGCAGTTCGGTCCAGGAGGCTCTCAGAGGGTCCTCCAAGGCTCGAACGTGGCCGTCGCACCTGACGGAACCGTCTACGTCGCCTACCTCGACACGCTCGACGACGGCGAGATGAGGGGGCTTGCCGAGATAAAGGTGGTGAGGAGCGACGACGGAGGCCGCACCTGGAGCAGTCCGGTCACCGCTGCCGTCTTCAACGAGATACCCTTCAGACCCAGGAACGCCAACTTCAGGTACTGGGCTTCAGCCTTCCCGCAGATGGCCGTAGGACCCAACGGCGAGGTCTACATCGTCTTCGTCGGAAAACCGGTCGAGAAGCCGCTCGACGACGGCGACGTCTACTTCGTCAGGAGCCTCGACGGAGGCAGGACTTGGAGCAGGCCCATAAGGCTCAACGACGACGAGACCAGCAGGCTCCAGTTCTTCCCCGCGATAGCCGTGGACCCGAAGGGGACGATCCATGTAATATGGGGCGACATGAGGGACGACCCGAGCGAGATCCGGTACCACATCTACTACACGAGGAGCGAGGACAGGGGCGAGACATGGGGGTTCGAGGTGAAGGAGATCGGACAGAGGTTCGTCAACGCCCGCGTCACCGACTCCTACTCCAACCCCAACTTCTGCTTCCCGCAGGGAGCCTTCATCGGTGACTACTTCGCCATCAAGGCCACGGAGAACGACGTCTACGCCGTCTGGGCCGACTGCAGGCTTGGCGAGTTCACGGGGCTGAACCAGAAGATAGGGTTCGCGAGGCTGAGGCCTATGAGGGAGCCGTCCATATTCATATCACCCCCGGTCGGTGCTGCCGGTCAGAGCGTGACGATCAGGGGATCGAACTTCCAGCCTGACTCCAACATCTACGTCGAGGTCTCCGGATCGGTCATCGCCACAACGAGGTCAACCCCTGAGGGTACATTCACCATCAGGCTCTTCCTCCCCGTCACGACGGAGGGCCCGCAGACGGTTGTGGTCTACGACCAGTCTGGCAACTTCGCGCAGGCCTCTTTCTACACTCAGGTCGGGTTCGACTCGATATGGAAGGGAATCGATGAGCTCCGCAAGACGGGTGACGTCCTCTCCGCGAGGCTCAAGGAGCTTGAGGGCGCTATAGCCTCGCCGAACAGGTCGCCGGCAGGTTCGAACGGCTCAGACCAGTCGAGCTCTGTGGCCCTTGTAACAGCCCTGTCAACGGCCTTCGCTGGTGCGTTGGGCGTCGTGGTAGGCTACTTCATCGCGTCGAGGGCCCTTTCGAGGAGAGGGGGTTGAGGTGGATGAGGGGGGTTGCGGCGGCCCTTGCGTTGCTGCTGGCCCTCTCGCTCCTCCCATTAGCCCTAGCACAGGAGGTCAAGGGCCCTGCGGTTGACCGCATAATCTTCAGGGGCCTCGGCTCCCAGGACATCGCCGAGCAGGAGATCAGGGCCGGCAACATCGACCTCTTCTTCTACAACCTCAAGTCCGAGGCGGCGAGGGCTCTGAGGGCCAGGGGAGATCTGACGCTCGTCGAGGTCCCGTCGAGCACCGTATCGATCGTCCTGAACCCTGCTCCAGCACCGTCCGGAGAGCTGAACCCGTTCTCGATGAGGGAGGTGAGGTACGCGATGCAGTTCCTCGTCGACAGGGAGGCGATAGCCACGAGGTTCTACGGAGGGTTGGCGATGCCGATGTACACCCACGTCTCGCCGACCGACTTCGATCACCTGACGGTTAGAGACGTTCTGGTCAAGAGGAACATAAGATACGATCCGGAGTACGCGAGGCAACTGGTCTCCGATGCGATGAGGAAGGCTGGGGCGGAGCTGAAGGACGGCGTGTGGCATTACAACGGCAGGCCTGTCACGGTAAGGGTCATCATAAGGCCGGAGGACGAGAGGAGGGAGATAGGGCTGGCGTTCGCGGCGGAGCTGCGAAGGCTCGGGTTCAACGTCGAGGAGGTCCTGCTGGAGTTCGGGCCGGCCATCCAGCGGGTCTACTCCACAGACCCGAGGACCTTCGCCTGGCACGCCTACACAGAGGGTTGGGCACGAGGAGGCATAGAGAGGTACGACTCGACGGGGATAAACCAGTTCTGCGCCCCCTGGCTCGGCAACATGCCCGGCTGGAAGGAGGTGGGCTTCTGGCAGTACGAGAACCCAGAGATCGACGCGCTTGGGCAGAGGATCTTCAGGGGAGAGTTCAGGGACCTCGAGGAACGAAATCAGCTCTACAGGAGGACGACCGAGCTCTGCCTCGACGAATCGGTGAGGGTCTGGGTGGTCACGGTTGTGAACGCCTTCCCTGTCTCGAGGGACGTCAGGAACCTCATAACCGACCTCGTCGCAGGCGTGAGGTCGCCCTTCAGCCTTAGGGAGGCGTACGTCGAGGGGAGGAACGTCCTCAGGGTCGGGCACCTCTGGGTAGACACCGAGAGGACGACATGGAACCCGGTCGGTGGCTTCGGCGACGTCTACAGCGTCGACATCTGGCGTTACGTCGTTGACCCCGGCCTCGTCAGGGACCCGGTCTCCGGCAAGACTATACCCTTCAGGGCGAGCTTCTCGGTCGAGACCGCAGGTCCTTTGGGATCCCTCAGGGTACCTTCTGACGCCATCTTGTGGGACGCATCTTCCGGTTCTTGGAAGAGGGTGCAGCCGGGCACCACGGCGAGGAGCAAGGTCACCTTCGACATGTCGAACTACATCGGGAAGCCGTGGCACCACGGCCGACCGATGACTTGGGCCGACGTCCTCTACCCGATCTACCAGGCCTTCGAGATCTCCTACAATCCCAACAAGAACAGGATAGAGACGGCGATAGCCGTGACGAGCAGGCCCTATCTGGAGACGGTGAAGGGCATAAGGGTCGTCGATAACAGGTACCTCGAGGTCTACGTCGATTACTGGCACTTCGAGGAGGACAAGATCGCCGAGTACGCTTCCATCGGCTTCCCGTCGATGCCGTGGGAGGTCCTCGCCGCCATGGACGAGCTGGTCTTCAACAGGAGGAGGGCTGCCTACAGCGACACGTCTGCCATGAGGTTCAACGTGCCGTGGCTTAACCTCGTCAAGGAGCTCCACGGCAGGATGCTGGTCGAGGTCCTCCGCTCCTTCTCCGAGGCCGGTTTCGTCCCGAAGGGCGTCTTCGAGGTGGACGGCAGGCCCTTGGTGACGGCAGAGGAGGCGAGGTCGAGGTACGAGGCCGCGATAAGGTGGTTCAGCGAGCGGAGGCATCTGGTGATCAGCAACGGCCCCTTCTTCCTGGAGAGGTTCGACGGAGCGGCCCAGACGGCCGAGCTCAGGGCCTTCAGGGACCCCGGATATCCGTTCGCCAAGGGAAGCTTCAGCGGGATGGCGAGGCGCGTCGAGCTCCCCTCGGCCACGGCCGGAAGGCTCCAGGTCGTCATCGGTTCTCCATCGAGGCTTGAGGTCAGGGTCACGGGGACAGGGGACCTGAAGGCGGACCTCTTCCTCTACGACAGATCGACTGGCACATCGGTCAAGGAGGTGAGGGGCACCAGCGTTACCGGAGGTGCGGTCGCTCTTGAGCTGACACCACAGGAGACCTCTCAGCTCAGGCGAGGCCTCCTGACGCTCGAGGTGATCCTCCGCGACGAGAAGAGCTTCGGCCTCCTCAGGCCCTTCACCTTCTCGGTCGA
Source organism: Candidatus Calditenuis sp. (assembly GCA_032249575.1). Lineage (GTDB taxonomy): Archaea > Thermoproteota > Nitrososphaeria_A > Caldarchaeales > Calditenuaceae > Calditenuis. The sequence continues at coordinate 4,633 of JAVVHL010000039.1, forward strand.
GGTCCTCCCGGCAGGAGCCCAGGCTACGGTCACGCAGACCACTCCGACCGGTCCAGCGGCCACCCAGACACCCACCGTCACGGAGGCGAGGCCTTCAGGGATCGAGGGGACTACGCTGATCGTGGCGCTCTCGGCAGCGGTCGCCGTCGTTTTGGTCTCGGTCCTCCTGCTCAGGTCGAGGCGGAAGAGATAGGTAAGCGATGTTCAGGTGGCTCGCTGCGAGGGCAGCCTCCCTCCTTTTGGTGCTGCTGACGGTCCTGGTCCTCCTCGTCGTAGTGCTCGGAGCGACAGGGTACTCTGACAGGATGCTGCAGGCCATCGTCGGAGAGCAGCTGAGGGCCATGAGGGAGGGCCTCGCTCAGAGGATAAAGGACCCTGAGGAGCTGGAGAGGGCCCTCGCCGAACTGAAGGCCGAGATGGAGAGGGCCGTGGGCCTCGACCGTCCCTGGTACGCCAGGATCCCTGAGACCGTCGTGAGGGTCGTGATGCTGGACCTGGGCGATGCGCGGTCAGCGAGGAGCAGCACCGGGAGCACTAAGGTCGTCGACATACTGGCAGAGCGGATACCCAACACGGTGGTCCTCGTAACAACGGCTCTGCTGATCTCTGCCTTGCTCGGCCTCGCGATAGGTGCTTGGCTTGCCAGGAGGGCAGGTTCGAGGGTCGACAGGACGGTCACCTACGCTTCAGCGGTATCGGGCGCCCTGCCCAGCTGGTGGATAGGGATCGTCCTCCTCATCCTCTTCGCCTACCAGCTCAGGCTCTTCCCGAGCGGAGGGATGCTGAGCAGCCCACCACCTGAGGGGCCTTTGGATAGGGCCCTGGACGTCCTCTGGCACGCCTTCCTCCCTGTCCTGACGCTGGTGACGATCTCCCTCGGACCGTCAATATACGCCTCGAGGACGATGCTCCTGAACGTCGCCCAGGAGGACTTCGTCTCGGTCGCCAAAGCCAAGGGCCTGCCGGACCGGGTCGTCTCTTGGAGGCACGTCCTAAGGCCAGCAGCTCCGCCCATCTTGACCGGCCTCATCCTCTCGCTCCCCGCTTCGTTAGGAGGAGCGATCCTGACCGAGACCGTCTTCAACTGGCCCGGGATGGGCAGGCTCTACTACAACGCCGTCCTCACGGGTGACGAGGTCCTCGTCGTAGCGCTGACCTACCTCTACACGCTGATGTACGTGCTGGCGCGGTTCGTGCTGGAGGTGCTCTACGTCCACCTCGATCCTAGGGTGAGCAGGTGAGGTCTTGAGCTCCTCCGAGTCGGCGTGGGACGTCGTCACGGGAACGTGGCCCGGAAGGGTAGGAGTCGCGCTGATCGCTCTGTTGGCGCTCCTTTCGGTCGTGGTTTTGCTGACGATGCCGCTCGACTTCGGCCGGGTCTGGAACGACCCCTCCGCGTGGGCCGATCTGCCAAAGGCTGTGCCACCGGTCTGGTCCGCATACATCTCCGGCGTCAGGCCCTTCAACCAACAGGAGCTCGTCCTCAGGGAGGTCGCGACCGGCCCCGGATACCAGCTGTTGGAGTCCCTCATGGTCGTGGACTCGGACCTCCCTCCTTCCCACCTCGTCGTCAAGGTCCACTCGGTGAGCTTCAGCTCAGGGCCTCCTGCAATCTTGGTCGACGTGGTCAGGCCCGACGGAATCGACGTCCCCATCGCGAGGATAACCCCTCCGGGTCCGAGGCCAGGTGAGTCCCCTCCCTATGTCAGGTACGCCGAGCGTCCTTACAGGTTCGAATTGGGCCAGGGAGCCGAGGGCATATCCTACCTCAGAGCCGAGCTCTCTCACAAGTATGGCGCCGAGCTAACCGGGACAGAGCCTCCAGCGAGCCTCCTCTTCGGAAGGCCAGACCCTCTCAGCAAGAGGATCGAGGTCCTCAGGGGAACCTACGCGATCAGGGCCACGATCTACAGATCGGAGGGTGACAGCATAGGATCGGTCTCGGTCGTCCTCGGAGGCTCCCACTACGGCCTGATGGGAACCGACGGCGTCGGGAGGGACCTGCTTCTGGGGCTGCTTTACGGCTTCCCCGTGGCGCTCGGCATAGGGCTCTTCGCCTCTGTCCTCGTCACCTCGATCGGCGCTATCCTCGGCGTCCTCAGCGGCTACTACAGGGGAAAGGTCGAGACGGTGATACAGAGGGCGGCCGACGTAGTCGCCAACGTCCCGCTCCTGCCGATCCTGATCTTCCTCTCGTTCGTCCTCCGCCCGAACATCCTGACGATCATGACGCTCCTCGTCGCCTTCTCCTGGCCAGGTCTCACGATCGTCGTGAGGTCGATGGTCCTCCAGATAGTCCCGATGCCCTTCGTCGAGGCCTCGAGGGCCATCGGCTCCAGCGACCTGAGGGTGATGTTCATGCACGTGCTGCCGCAGCTCGGTCCCTATCTCCTGGCCCAAACTGTCTTCTTCGCTCCTTCAGCGATCCTTGCTGAGGCTGGTCTCAGCTTCCTCGGCCTCGGCGACCCCAGCATACCCACATGGGGCCAGATCCTCGAGCTGGGCTTCAGGACAGGGGCCGTCTTCACCGGTTATTGGTGGTGGGTGGTCCCACCGGGCCTCCTTTTGGCCGTCACGGGTTTGGCGTTCGCGAGCCTCGCTATGGGACTGGAACCTCTCGCAGCTCCAAAATTGAGGAGGACGTGAGAAAAAAAGAGAAGGGACGGAGTGCGAGAGCGGCGCTCAGAGCGGCAGAAGAGATACCAGGAAGAGCGGTATGAAGACGAGCGAGAGCGTGTTCAGCAGCTTGATCAGGATGTGTAGGCTCGGCGCGTAGGTGTCCTTCATCGGGTCCCCTACGGTGTCCCCTATCACGGCGGCCTTATGGGCGTCGGTCCCCTTCTTGCCCGCTATCTCGAGGTACTTCTTCGCGTTGTCCATCGCTGCCCCGCCGTAGAAGCCTACTATGGCCAGAGGTATCGCCGATATCGTCGCCCCTATCACGAGCCCTCCGATCGCCTTCCATCCGAGCAGGAAACCCACCAGGATCGGCGAGAGGGTGACGACCAGAGTGGGCGTGACCATCAGCCTGAGCGCGGTCCTCGTCGAGATGTCGACGCACCTGCCGTACTCGGGCCTCGCGGCCCCGTTCAGCAGACCCGGTATCGTCCTGAACTGCCTCCTGACCTCCTCGACCATCTGGAAGGCGCCCGTCGCCACCGCGTTGACCGCGTACCCTGAGAAGAGGAAGGGGACCATTGCGCCGATGAAGAGGCCGATCAGCACCGACGGCGAGTTGATCTGGAGCTGCGACGATAGGGCCTCGATCTGGGAGAGGAGCTTGCTCGACTGCTCAGCGGTCAGGTGAGCGAGCTCTATGATCCCGGCCTGGTACCTCGCGACCTCGAGGAGGAAGGCCTGGAAGAGGAGGAGGGCTGCAAGGGCCGCCGAACCCATCGCGTAGGACTTCGTGAGGGCCTTCGTAGTGTTTCCCAGAGCGTCCAGGGGCTCGAGCCTCTCCCTGATCTCGTCGGGAGCGTTCGCCATCTCCGCGATCCCTCCTGCGTTGTCCACGATCGGGCCGACGCCGTCCATCGTCAGGACGAACCCGGCCGTCGAGAGCATGCCCATCGTGGCCATGGTCGTGCCGAAGACGCCTCCTAGGAACGGGTCAGGGAGGTTGGTCAACTGGGCCCACTGGGTTCCGAGGACGAACGAGATCGCTATGGCCACGACGACCGTCACGACAGGGAGCGCCGTAGATATCATGCCGACCGCAAGCCCCGAGACCACCGTCAGCGCCGGCCCGCTCTCGCTGTTCCCGGCTATCAGACCCACGTACCTCGACCTGAGGCCTGTGTAGATCTCGCTGTAGAACATGATGAAAATCCCCGCCACGAGCCCCACGACCATCGCGGCGAACATCGGGAGGTAGGAGCTGCCGAAGACGGTGGTGGAGATCAGGTACATCAGCGCTGCTGCGACGACCGACGTCACGATGAGCCCGTTCCTTAGAGGCTCGATCGCCTCCTTGAAGGACCTCTGGAAGACCGCCCATCCGATGCCAGCGAGGGTGGCGACGACACCGACCGCCCTCACCAGCAGCGGAAGCAGGACGTAGTCCTCGTTGATGGTCTTGAAGAGCACTATCGAGAGGACGAGGGCTATGATCATGCCTCCGAGGTTCTCAGCGGTGACCGACTCGAAGAGGTCAGCACCTCTTCCAGCCTCGTCGCCTACGTTGTCTCCCACCTGGTCCGCTATCACCGCCGGGTTCCTCGGGTCGTCCTCCGGTATTCCGGCCTCTATCTTTCCGACGAGGTCAGCACCTATGTCGGCGCTCTTCGTGTAAATCCCTCCTCCGAGCTGGGCGAAGAGGGCCGCGAGGCTGGCTCCGAACCCGAAGCCTGCCAAGACAGCGGGGTCCCTGAAGGCCCAGTAGAGGATCGAGAGGCCGAGGAGGCTCATGGCGATCACAGCGAGGCCGAGCGCAGCCCCTCCGAGCGTCGCGACCCTCAGCGCGCTGACGGAGCCCTTGTAGGCGGCATAAGTGGTCCTGACGTTGGCCCTCGTGGCCGAGTCCATCGCTATGGTCGCCGCGATCAGCGAGAACGTGACACCGATCAGGAAGCTCCCTCCGACAGCCAGGCCGTAGTTGAGGCCGCCGAGTGCGGGGAAGGCGGCGAAGCTCCCGACTATCAGCAGGAAGATGAAGGCCGCTATGACGTAGATCGTCCTGTACTGCCGCTTCAGGTAGGCCGCCGATCCCTCCCTTATGGCCGACCAGACAGCGACGAAGGCCTCCGGCCCCTTCGGGTACCTGTTGACTATAGCTACGAAGAGCACAGCCGTCAGGGCACCGAGCGCTCCGAGCACCGTCGTTATCAGCAACGGATCTATCCACATGGTCGGATCTGAGAAAATGCAAGCCCTTTTTAACCCCTACGGCAACTGCGTTGAACACCGAGAGAAACCGAACGGAAAAGGCTGTGAAGTTCTACAGGAGAAGGCGCGGAAGGGACGCGCAAAGATCAGGAGACTGGGACCTTTGCCCTCCGGCTACGGCGGGAAGATCTTGATCGCCAGGACTGGGCAGGCCGATTCACAGGCCATGCAGAAGATGCAGTCGGACTCCCTGACAGGGTCAGACTTGTCGGTCCTGTATTTCTCCCAGAGCTCCTTGTCCTTCTCCGGATCTATCACCCTGTCCTTGCCGCTCCCCGACTGTCCTGGGTTCAGGGCCCACTCGAAGACGTTCACGGGGCAGACGTCCATGCAGGCTCCGTCGGCGACGCACGAGTCCCAGTCGACCGCCACCACAGAGCCGTGGATCCCCAGCTTCGTCGGATACGGCTTCCCCTCCGCGTCGAGCCTCTGGACGCCCTCTCCCCAGACGTCGTGGTTGTGATGGGTTCCGGTCTTCTGGAGCTTGCTCTTGAAGTCCGGGTCAATCGGCGCCGACTTGAAGTCGACAGGACGAACCATCGCGTCTCTCTCCACCATTACCCATCATATAAA
>JAVVHL010000040.1:0-10010 GCA_032249575.1 Candidatus Calditenuis sp.
GCTGCCATGCTTCACCAACAGGGCTACTGGGCCAGGGCTATGACGTCTATCTCGATCAGGAACTCCTCCCTCACCATGTCAGTGACGACGGTCGTCCTGGCCGGAGGTTCCTTGGGGAAGTACTGGGAGTAGACCTCGTTCATAGCGGCGAAGTCCTCAGCCCTCTTCAGGTAGACGTTCACCTTCACAACCCTGTCGAGCGAGGAGCCTGCGGCCTCGAGGACCGCTTTGACGTTCTCCAGCACCCTCCGCGTCTGCTCTTTGATCCCTCCCTCGACCACCTTCCCTGTGCTCGGCTCTATCGGGACCTGGCCGGCGACGAAGACGAAGCCGTTAACGACTATAGCCTGCGAGTAAGGGCCTACCGGTTTCGGTGCCCTGTCCGTGAGGACGACCCTTCTGTTCATCGGTGATCTGCGTGAGAGCCTGTTAAAGAACGAATGCGGACCGGTTCAGGAGACTTTGAAGTACGTCAGCGACTCCCTCAGCGCCCTCGCGAGGACCTCCACCTCCTCCTCGGTGTTGTAGATGTAGAAGCTGGCCCTCGTGGTGGCGGTGAGTCCCAACTTGGTGTGGAGGGGCATGGCGCAGTGATGTCCTGCCCTTACGGCTATCCTGAACTTCGCGTCGAGGAACTCGGCGAGGTCGTGCGGGTGGACGTCGGCGAGCGTGAACGAGATCAGGCCACACCTGTCCTTCGGGTTCTCGGGGCCGACCAACCTGAGCTTGGGCACGCCAGCCATCAGCTCCATCGCCCTCTCTGTGAGCTTGAGCTCGTGGGACCTCACCTGCTCCATACCGAACTCGGAGAGGTAATCTATAGCAGCTGCAAGGCCGACCGCACCCTCGACGTTGGGTGTCCCGGCCTCGAACTTCCACGGCACCTCGTTCCAGCTGGAACCGTCGAACCTCACCTCCCTGATCATCTCGCCTCCTCCTTGGAAGGGCTCCATCTCCTCCAGCAGCTCCGACCTGCCGTAAAGCACCCCGATCCCCATGGGACCGCACATCTTGTGCCCCGAGAAGGCGAGGAAGTCGCAGCCGATCTCCGAGACGTCGACGGGCGCATGTGGCACGTACTGGGCCGCATCGATCACGGTTACAGCTCCGTGCTCCCTCGCCGCCTTCACGAGCTCCCTCACCGGGTTGATGGTCCCGAGGACGTTGGAGGCGTAGGTGAACGCGAACAGCTTAGCGCCCTTCAGGAACCTGTCGAGCTCGGAGAGGTCGAGGTATCCCTCCTCGGTCACGGGGATGTAGCTCAGAGACGCCCCAGTTAGCCCGCAAACGATCTGCCATGGGACTATGTTGCTGTGGTGCTCCATCTCAGTCACGACGACCCTGTCTCCCCTCTTCAGGTTCCTGAGGGCCCAAGAGTAGGCCACCAGGTTGATCGACTCGGTCGTCCCACGGGTGAAGACTATCTCCCTCCAGCTCCTCGCCTTGACGAACTCGGCCACCCTCTTCCTCGATCGCTCGTAGAGCTCGGTGGCTTCGACGCTGAGCTCGTAGACGCCCCTGTGAACGTTCGCGTTACGCCTCGCGTAGTAATCGGCTATCGCGTCTATCACCTGCCTCGGCTTCTGGGTAGTCGCAGCGTTGTCAAGGTAGATCAGGTCTCTCCACTTCGGATCGCTGAATATCGGGAAATCGGCCCTTACTTCCCTCGGGTCGAGCCTCCTCGGCAACCTGCTGGGAGAAGTGGAGACCGGCTGATATCGTTGTCGACGCCACCGCATTCGAGCCCGAGGAACGAGGAGCCGGAACCTTCGAGCGTCCGTGGACCTGGGACCCCACCCCCATGAGCTTCAAATGGATGCGGAGGGATCCCGGGAGAGAGGTGGGTTCTTGACCGGCAGGTGGCCGCAGCTCGCTGTGAGGCTGTTGGCTAAGGCGATGGGCGCCATCCTCATTTACATTGGAGCGTCAATCGCATCGTCGGTGCTATCCGTCATGGGCTCTGTCGGCGTCGCAGTCCAGGCTCTCGCGTTCTTCGTAGGCGTTCTGCTGGTCATCGGAGGGGTCATGGCTCTCCTCAGCTGAGGGCGTGCGGAACCGTGAAAAGGTATGAGCTGAGGTGCATCGCCTGCGGCCACGTCAACCCCTTCAGCCTGAGGAGGATCTTCTGCGATAGGTGCGGCGACCTGCTCGAGGTCAAGGTGGAGGCGGACGAGGTCTTCGACAGGGAGAGGTTGATCGGAAGGGTCAACAGCATGTGGCGCTACGCCGAGCTCCTTCCCGACTTCGGTCGGCCGGTCACGATGGGCGAGGGGATGACGAGGCTAGTCCGGTGCGAGAGGCTGGCCAGAAAGCTGGGCGTCAGGGAGCTCTACGTCAAGCTAGAGGGGATGAACCCGACAGGGAGCTTCAAGGACAGGGGGATAAGCGTTGGCGTGACGGTGGCCCTGGAGGCCGGTGCTAGGAGGGTCATCTGCGCATCGACGGGGAACACCTCAGCCTCGCTCGCAGCTTACGCCGCAAGGGCAGGGATCGAGTGCGTCGTCCTGATACCGAAGGGGAAGGTCGCTTCGGGAAAGCTCTTCCAGGCCAGGCTCTTCGGCGCCACCATCTGCGAGGTCTCCGGGGGCTTCGACGACGCTCTGAAGGCTGTTCTCGAGAGGGCTGAGGAGATCGGGGCCTACGTCCTGAACTCGGTGAACCCGTGGAGGCTCGAGGGACAGAAGACGGCCGCCTTCGAGATCTGGGAGCAGCTGGACGGGTCGCTCGGGATCAACGTCGTCGTGCCTGTCGGCAACGCCGGCAACATCGCGGCCATCTGGAAGGGCTTCGAGGAACTTCGGGATCACGGTCTCACAGAGGAGGTGCCGAGGATGATAGGCGTCCAGTCGTCGGGCGCTGCTCCACTGGCGAAGATGTTCGCGAAGGGCTCAGAGGTGCCAGAGTGGGTCGATAGCCCCCAGACCGTAGCCTCCGCGATCAGGATAGGCAGACCAGTCAACTGGAAGAGGGCCGTGAAGGCCATCAAGGGATCCGGAGGATGGATCTACAGCGTCGACGACCGAGAGATACTCGAGGCGATGAGGTTGATGGCGACAACGGAGGGGATAGCAGCCGAGCCAGCCGGTGCTGCACCGATCGCCCTCCTGAAGACCGGCGTCGAGTCGGGACTTTTGCCCCGCGACGAGACCTACGTCTGCATCGCCACGGGCCACCATCTGAAGGATCCGGACCCTGCTCACGTCTCCTGGAACGCACCGATCCCCTTCGAGCAGTACCTCGAGCAGGTGGCAGGAAAGGGAGGGTCCCCACGAGGCGGGAAGTGAACGACCGTCGCGCTCGCAGGGAATAACTTGAAAAGCCACAGCGAGGAGAGCATCACGGAATTGGAGACGAGGCTCTTCAGGTGCACCGACTGCGACAGGGAGTTCAGGCTCCAGGCCTGGAAGGCGGTCTGTCCCTCTTGCGGGAGGCAATACACGCTCGTGCCGGTTGAGGAGGAGGTGAAGGGCCCCTCACCGGTTTACGCCTACGTTTCGGCCCTCGCGATCCTCGCATCGGCGATCTACCTTTTGCTCTCAGGCGCTCAACATGCCGTGCTGGCCCTCGTCCCGTCACTCGTTGCCGCCCCGCTCGTCCTCACCCGATCCCGAGTCGGCCATCTGGTGGCCGTTGTGGTCTCGGCGGTTCTGGCTGTGATGCTCGGCTTGCCCCTCGCGGTGTTCCCACTGGCGGCAGCGGCTCTGGCCCTCTACGACGAGTACCGGATCACGAGGTACAAGCTGGTCCGGCAGAGGTTGAAAAGCTCGGGGATGAAGTACGTCGAGGCGTGATCACTCCGATGAGAAGAGCCTGATCCTCCTTCCCTCGGTTAGTCCAGAGATCAGGGCCTTCCCCGCCTCCGAGTCCTTCGCTACCCTCACCCTACCGTTCTTGCCCACAGTTAGCGTGGCGACGTACTCGTCGTCGACGTAGAGCGTCACAGGCGTCCCTGTCTGCACGCCTCTCAGCTGGAGGACGAAGGAGTTCCCTGACTCGGCGACCGTGAAGTCCAGCTCCCTCCCCAGCGAGGGCGGCACCGGCCTCAGCTTCAGCCTGAAGCCGTACCTCCTCCCCAGCTCCTTCACCTGCCTCACCAACTCCCTGGGCAACCCCTCGAACTCGGACCTGTCGACGAGGACCGTCAAGGAGCCGTCCGGTGAGAACTCGATCGAAGGCGGCTGGAGGCCCCTGCTCCTGAAGAGGGACGAAAGCTTCTCGGTCAGCTCCCTCGCCACGCCCCTGCCGACTGCGACGACGACCCTCTCCTCGCCGTAGGTGTAGATCTCGTACTCCAACTCTCCGGTCTCGAAGTCCCTCACCTCGACCACCGGCCTGACGAGGTCCTCGTTCTTCATCCCAGTCGGAAGCCTGACAGTCAGCGAGAGCTCGTAGACCTTCCTAACCGCACCGTCCTTCAGGAAGATCACGGTGTCCACGATGTGGGGCAGCATCCCCAGCTCCGTCTTGTCGAGGAACCTCTGGATGGCGTCGATGGGGTCGCTGGCGTGGATGACGCCGACCATCCCCACTCCGGCCAGCCTCAAGTCGATGTAGACCTGGAAGTCCTTCGGCCTCCTCATCTCGTCGAAGATCGTGTAGTCCGGCCGGACGAGCAACAAAATCTCCAGCGTCTTCTCGAAGTCCCCCTCCAGTGGGCCGTACTGGGTGATGTGGGGGCCGACCTGGAGGTCCCTCGGCGACTCGAGGGTCTTCACGACCTTTCCTAGGTCAGCGTAGAACTCAGCGAGACTGGAGGCGAAGGTGGTCTTCCCCGATCCCGGCGGGCCGGCGATGAGGATCCCCTCCGCCTTGTGGGTCAGCCTCTCAAGGAGCCTAGGGCTCAGGTTGTAGTCCTTAAGGCTCATCCTCACTATGGGCCTGACCAACGTCAGCTCGAGGCCGTCGCTGAAGGGAGGGCGTGCGATCGCGATCCTTAGGTCTCCGAGCTGCGCGACCATCGCACCGGACCTCACGATCTCGACGTTTCCGTCCTTCGAGTTCCTGAGGGCCCACATGAGCTCGTCGATCAGGCGCTGAACCTCCTCCTCCGTCACCGGCTCCTCCCTCAGCCTCACTAGCCTCATCGCCCCAGGCCTTCCTCTCTTGGCCATAGGTGGCGCGCCGGCCTTCAGGTGGAGGCTCATCGTGTCCGGCGTCATCATCTCGAGAACTGACAGCCTGACCGGTTCCTCCGGCTTGGCGACGTAGACAGCAGGAACTCCCTCGGCCTCGGCCACTAGGGCCTGCACGTAATCAGATGTGTAGAGGACAGCGCCCTCCTTCTTCGCCACGTCCCTGATCAGCGCGTCTATCCGGCCTCCCCTTGCCAGCTTGATCTCCTCCAGCGTAGGCCTCTCGCCCGAGAACCGGACCGTGACGTTGCACTGCGAGCCCAGCTCCCTTATCCTCTTGATCTCCTCCAGCCCCACCTTCCCCTCAGTCCTCCCCTTCGAGGCCTGTGCCTGGAGCTCGTCGAGGGCAGGTATCGGTATCACTACCTCGGCGTCCCTCAGCTCTCCAGCCTCGATCATCCGGCTCAGCGTCCTGTTGATCAGCACGCTCGTGTCAGGGACTATCACCTTCCTCCTGTTGCCCTCTGAGCTCACCGCTACGGAATTTCCAGCGACAGAAGATGAACGTATCGTGAGGTTCTGGAGGGAGTTCGGGGCAGCATCGGTCTCAGAGCTCGACGCGTGCTGCGTTTACCCTGTTCGCCGCCAACAGAGCGGCTCCCATGAGCGGAGAACGCTCTCCGAAGGCTGGGCCCTCGATCCTCGGCTCGTCGAACATCAGGAAGTCCCGGAGCCTCGGGAAGACCTCGGCGCGGAAGAAGTCCTCGTTTCCGAGGTAGACCGCACCTCCCATCACTAGGACGTCCGGTGCGAAGAGGTTGATCGCTGTCGAGAGGCCTGCTGCCATCAGCTTCGCCAACCTCTCAAAGAACGGCCTCGATGAGGGGTCGTCGATGCGGTAAAGTTCGAAGATCTCACGGGGCCCTGCACCTCCGCGCAAAACGAGGTGGTGGAGCATGCTCCCTGCTGGGATCTCTCCGTCCTCAGCAAGCCTCCTCGCGTACTCAGGCATGTTCTTGCCCGAACAGTAGGCCTCCCAGTGGCCCCTCCCTCCGCACCCGCAGCGCATGTAGCCCGACGGGTCGACGACGCAGTGCCCTATCTCCGCCGCGTTCCCCCTCGACCCCAGGAGAGGCCTGCCCTCCACCACGGCTCCCCCTCCGATCCCCGTGCTTACGGTGACGTACAGCAGGTCGTGGCGCTCTTTACCCGACCTCGCCAGGTGCTCGGCGTAGGCGGCGGCGTTGCAGTCGTTGGCCATGTAGACTTCCTCCAACCCCAGCTCCCTCTTGAGGACCTCCGCCACCGGAATCGACCTCGGCCTCCCAGCGACGTTGGGCGCCAGCACGATGACGCCCCTCCTCGAGTCGATCGGACCGATCGATGCCACGCCAGCCCTCCTCACCCGGTCCAGGCCGGCCAGTCCTTTGACGAGCCTGACCACCGAAGAAGGTATGGCCTCCGGGTCAGGAGATTGTGGGGTCGGCGCCTCGGAGAAGTCGATGATCCTCATGGTTACCTGCTCGACGACGGCCGCCCTTATCCTGCTGGCACCTATGTCGACCGCGAGGACAGGTTCCGTTCTCTCAGTCAGGCCAAGACCAGGTCTTGTAGAGGACGTAGGCATCACCCCTCCTGAAGAAGCGGTGGGCGACGTCCCTGAACCTGACAGCAGGTCCGGACGATGGTCGCTCACCGCAACCGCCTTCCCCTGCCCTTCTGACCCTGAAGCCCACCACGTCACCTTCCCTCGAGCCGTATGGGTGAGAGGAGGAGGACATGGCCGAGAAGATCAGCGAGGCCGCGTGGTCCATCGCCTCTTCCTGAGAGCTGAAGAGCACCTCCTCGCCCGTCACCTCGCCCCATCCCCTCCACCCTTTGCCCTGGACGAACAGCTCGACGGCGAAGCAGGCCATAGCTCAACGACCCCTGACCCTCTCCTCGAGGTAGACCTCCACCAGATCCCTGGCGACCCTGGACTTCCTCGCAGGCCCCAGCTTCCTCACGAGACCTGATCTGGTGACTACGGTCAGCTCGTTCCCCTCTGCCCCGAACCCTACGTCCCTCCTCGAGACGTCGTTGACGGCCACGATCACTGGATCCAGCTCAGCGTACTCCGAGTAGACCGCACGGGGGTCCTCGACAGGCCCGTAGGAGGCCTTGAAAAGGACCAGGTCGATCCCAGGGAAGGACCTCCTCACCTCATAGACGACCTTAGGTGTGGTTCTGAGCGTCAAATGGAGCGTCGGGTGTTTCCTGCTCTCGATCTTGCCGCTGTGGACCTCGACCGGCTCGTAATCGGCTACCGCCGCCGCTGCGAACAACCCGTCGGCCCCTTCCGAGGTCCTGAGGACCGCCTCGAGCATCTCCCTCGCAGACTCGACGCTTACGGCCTCGACGTCCCACGGTGGCCTCAGCGATACAGGGCCGTGGACGAGCGTCACGTCGCCACCCATGGCCCTCAGGGCCCTTGCCAGCTCGAAACCCATCCTTCCGCTGGATGGGTTCGTGAGGAACCTCACCATGTCTATCCTCTCCCTCGTGGGCCCCGCCGTCACGACGTATCTCTTCCCCGAGAGCGGTTTGGGCCACGTTGCGTAGATCACCGCATCGAGCACGTCCTCTAACTGGGCCAGCTTCGCCTTCCCCTCCTCGACCGTCGGTCCAACTATTGTCACGCCGAGGGACCTCAGCCTCTCCAAGACCTCCCTCACGACCGGTGAGGAGTGCATCGAGGCGTGCATCGCAGGTGCAACGATGACGGGTATCTCTGAGCCCAGAGCACAGGAGACCAGCAGCGATACAGCGTCGTCGGCGATCCCGCTCGCCACCTTCGCGGCCTCGTTCTGCGTCATCGGCGCCACGAGAACGGCGTCAACCCTTCCCCTCCCCTCGGTGAGCTCGACGTACTCGATCCTCCCCGTCACCTCAACGACAGGGTCGTTCCCCGTCGCCCACCTCATCACCTCGGGGCTCAGGAGGGATGCAGCCTCTCGGGTCATGACGGGGATCACGTCGGCACCGTGCCTCATCAGGAGCCTCGCCAGCTCAGGTGCCCTGTAGATCGAGGCGCTGGCTGTGACGCAGAGCGCGATCCTTTTGCCTGCGAGCTCGTCTCCGTGGCTTCCGGTTATGTCCTTCAGGTGCTCGTACCCCACGTCGCTGAGAACGCCCGTCCACCGGAAAAATTTTCGGAACCGTTCACGACCGTCGCTGAAAGGGGAGCGGAAATCTCCTTTTGATATCGAAGGAGGTGACGCATCAGACGTTGAGCAAGTTCAGGATCGGGATCGCGGGGCACGTGGTCCTCGACCGCGTCAGGGGCCTTAACGTGAGCTACGACTCCGTCGGAGGGGTTCCGACATATGCGGGCCTCGCTGTGACCTCTCTCGGGCACGAGGCACTGGCCATTTCGGTCGTAGGCGAGGACGGGGGGAAAGCTCTGGAGGGCCTGAGAGCGCTCGGCGTCTCAACCGAATGGGTCAGGACCGTCAGCGGCGCCAGGACCACCAGCTACGAGATCGTCCTCCTCGAGGGCGGAGGAAGGAAGTTGAGGCTCCTCTCCCGCGCACCTCCGATACCTTCGGAGGATCTGGTCAGGCAGCTCGACGGGATGTACTACGGCCCCGTCGCTTCGGAGCTGAGGCCCGAGGACATCGCAGGTACCGCTCGGCTCTACAGTTGGTCGGCACTCGACCCTCAGGGGCTCATGCGGGCCTTCGACGAACACGGCAACGTGACGCTGAAGACGTCAGCAGCGGACTTGGACGTCTTCGGATCTGTGACCCTCCTCAGATTGGCTATTGAGGAGGCGAGGGCACTGGGCTTCGACGAACCCTCCGATGCGGCCGTCAGGCTCTCGAGAATTACAGGGAGGATCGTGGCTGTCACTGCAGGCGGAGAGGGGGCCTTCGTCTCCGACGGCAGGAAGCTCGTAAGGGGGAAGCTGGATGTGAGGGCGGTCGACACGGTCGGTGCCGGCGACGTCTTCGGAGGGGCTCTCCTCGTCGGCCTCATGGAGACCGGAGACCTGATCCGCTCCACGGCCCTCGGCCTTGCAGCTGTCGCGGAGAGGGTCTCTCACCATGGACCGAGGAGGCTCGATAACGACTCGGTCAGGAGGCTAGCGTCATCGATCGAGTCGCGCCTCTCCGTTACCGAAGTCAGACCTTGACGAGGCTCAGGATCTGATCCGGTCTGACGACCGATATGCCCGTCAGCCCTCCGAGCACCTCGACCAGCACTATCCAGTCTGGGTTCTCGAGCCGAACCTTCCTCTCGATCCTCGACGCGACCGCTTCTATTATCTCCCTGCTGGAGAGCTGCGTGTGCCTCTTCTCGACCACGACCTTGTAGGTGGCTTCTGGCGGTATCCTTTCCTTCAGAGCTTCCACCGCCTCCGCTATCCTCTCGATCCTCGTCTCCACCACCCGCTCTATCGGGATCACCCTCATGAGCCCCGAGACCTTCCACGGCTCCTTGACCGCCATCTCCCTGATCCTCTCGACTACCTCGAAGGGGTCCAGCGAGGTCTGCGCCGCTATCACGCCGTGGACGTCCGTGATCTCGACCTTCGGGTCAGGGTCGTTGAGCTCGGAGAGGATGCTGGTCAGCGTCGCCACTCCCAGCGGCTCCTGTCCCCTGAGCGTCGTCGCCAGGATGTTGAACCGGCCCGGCATCCCTTAAGGAGCCCTGCCGGCCTTCGCATCAAGCTAACTGCCTTCGTTCGTTGGGCGCTAAAAGAGCGATATTAATCGCTGTTGGAGGGTTGGTTGGGAAGAGGGCCCGTAGCTCAGCCTGGACAGAGCGCCGGCCTTCTAACTTTGGGAGAGAGCCGGAGGTCCCGGGTTCGAGTCCCGGCGGGCCCGTTCCTCCTCAATTCAGTAGAACGTGTGGTTAAATTCTATCAATTCCAGCATTTTTGTGGGTTGGCTGCTA
>JAVVHL010000041.1:0-9735 GCA_032249575.1 Candidatus Calditenuis sp.
CCGTCACTTCAGCGGCACGTACATGCTGCTCTTGGTGGCGCCCACACCGGGCCTTCCGTGGACCACACGCTTGTTGGTGATCGCGAACTCGCCGAGCCGGTGGCCTATCATCTCCGGAACGATCTCAACCGGCACGAACTCCTTGCCGTTGTGGACGGCGATCGTCGTCCCCACCATCTCCGGCAGGATGACCATGTCCCTCGCATGGGTCCTGATCGGCTTGTTGATCCCCAACCTCTTGTACTTCCTCACCTTCTCGAGGAGCTTCCGCTGGGCCTCGGTCAGCCCCCTCTTCAGGCTCCTCCTCTGCCTGCTGGGGAGCAGCTTGATGAACTCGTCCATGCTCATCTGCTGGAGCTGCTCGAGCGTGTAGCCCCGGTACGTGAACTCCCTGACCATCCGTCGGATCGGGTCTCCGTCAAGTCATAAAGTTTCGTGAGGGGCGAGGTAGACGCGTCGAGCGGATCGGATTGAGCGCCTCAGTAGACCATGACCGATGCCTCCAACCTCCTGCCTCCGGAGAGCTCGACCTCGATCCTGTAGCTCTTGGCGAGTCCGGTGACGATGCCGCAATAACCTGCCGGGATCTCCACCCTGCCCTCATCGCCCACGTTCACAAGGAGGGCCCTGCTCGGTGTGGGTACGCCCGGGGCTTCACACGTCACGCCCTCGACCAGAACCTTCGTTATGTAGGTAGGGGCGCTGCCACCGTTCCTGACCACAAGGACTACGCTCCTCCGCTCCGGGCTCCAGTAAGCCGCCGTCACCACCGGTCCGCCCACCGGTTGCTGGAACTGTCCCGGCACGAAGAGGAGCGACACGGCGAGCACGAGGCCTATCACCACGACCGCTGCACCTCCTATGACCGCGATCAGAAGTTCCGGCGACCTGATGCCGCTCATCGGCGAAACCGGTACAGACCCTAAGAAATCCTTTCGGTGGTGGACGGAATAACGCAGATTAATGGCCCTCTCTTGGAGGTCTCTCGGGTTGGCGGAAGGATTGAGACCGGACCTGCTGTTCGCGCTGATCGCCTTCGTCGGCATAGGGCTCACCGACTTCGTCCGGAAGAAGGGGTCGCTGGAGGGAGCGCAGCCTTCTCAGTACCTCCTTGTCGAGACGCTGGTGGTCCTCGCGTTCGTCGGTGCCTTCGCGCTGCTCACATCCGGCCCCTCGCTGAGCATCGGGGGGCCTGTCCTGACCTACGCTCCCATCTCGGCCGTCACGATAGGGATCGGTTTGCTCGCGCTGCTTTACGGCCTCCAGCACGGCCAGGGCAGCGTCGTGATACCGATATCGAGGTTGGGGCTCTCGCTGGCCACGTTCCTCAGCATCTTCCTACTCGGTGAGCCCCTAACGGTCACCAAGGCGTTGGGGATTGCGCTCGCAGTGGCGGCGGTTGTCCTCCTCTCGATGTGAGATCATGTCGAGCGAGGGAGCGGTGAGCGGTGCTCCGGAACGCTCCGGGCGGAGCGCTGTGTTCAGGTCTGATCCGGCAACGCTGCTCTTGCCGCTCTTCCTCTCGGCCATCACGTGGTCCGCCATCACTTTCCTCTCGCCTGCCCCTCCACCTTTCAGGACGCTGCCGCCGGTTGTGACCTTCGAGGAGCCAGCCACAGCACCAGAGGTCTCGTCAGCGCCCTACCTCAACGCGGTCGTGCTCCTAGTAGCCGTTGGCGTCTCAGGGGCGCTCTTCGTCATCATGTTGAGGAAGAGGCCCTCGCTCGCCTCGGTCCTCTCGGCGGCGCTCTACCTCGTCGTGACCGGATCGTCCATGTCGTATCTCCTCCTCTCGACCGACCACCTCGTAGCCGGCAGCCTGACCCTGACGCTGGTCCTGTCCTTCGGGGTCGGTGCCCTCTGCACCTACCTAGTCAGGCGTAGGACCGGCCTGCTCGCGGCGCTCTCTGGCTCCATCACCGGCGCCTTCGGAGGTCTCGTAATAGCCTCGGTGGTACCGCCCTTCACCTCGATGGTCCTGATGGGCGCTGCGGCTCTCTTCGACCTCCTGATGGTATGGAAGGGCTACCTATCGGCGATGAAGGGGATGCGGGCCGAGGACTTCAGGACGATAAGGGGGATGGTGGTGGAGATGCGCGACGCTTCGGTCGGCCTCGGCGACCTCATCTTCTACGCCATGGCGGTGTCAGTGGCCGTGAAGCTCGCTGACGCCTTTACGGCCGCTGCCGTCAACGCCGTGATCGTCGCCGGATACTACGCGACGCTCTTGCTGTTGAGGCGTTGGGATCAGGTACCGGGCCTCTCGATACCGCTCGGGCTCTCGCTGGTCCTGTTGCTCCTGCGCTCCTATCTCCCCTGAGCCCTCTGGCCCTTGACCTCCGATGCGAGCGCGTCGACGTATCTCTCAGGGTCCCTTGGAGGCGAGCCAGTCTCCCTGAGGGCCCTCCGCGAGAGGTAGATCGAGGCACCGACGGCATAATGTAGGTCTGCCGATGCGGAGAGCACTGCGGCGAGGGCTACCATCGCTCCCATAGTGAACCCACTCATGTGCTCCGGCTCCAGCCAGTTGGCCTTCCGCAGGTCGGGCGAGGCGAAGGCGTCGTACCGTCCGAGCTTCCACACAGGTGTTCCTGCACTGCGCGAGAGGTTCACGGCGCTTTCCAACTCTTCCCTCAACTCCCTCCCGCCCTCCGACCTCACCAGCAGCACCCCGCCGACTGACGTCGTGGAGAACGGAACGCCTCCCTCCGCCTCTACCCTGAACACTTCGCCCTCGGTTCGCCTGAGAGGGACCCCCAGCCTCTCGAGGAAGCTCCCAGCTCCCGATGCCAGCTCCGAGCCGTCGTCGTAGAAAAGCACCCTCACGTCTCCCTTGAAGGACGCAAGGGCCGCCTCCGCGTCGCCCGGACCGGCCACGAGCTCGGCGTCCGGCGGTGCTCCGATGGGCTTAACGGAGACGTCACCCGCATCGACGAGGTCCACGAAGGGTTTGGCAGCGTGGAGGCAGATCGTGCAGTCGGCCCTGACCCTCTCGGTGTAGTCTCCGGTGTCGGGGTTGATGCCGGAGGGGACGTCGACCGCAAAGACCAGCGCCTTCGAGGAGTTCACCAGCGAGAAGACCGTGGAGTACGGCCTCCCTATGGGCCCCCTCAAGCCCGTTCCGAAGATCCCGTCGACGATCACGTCGGCCGATGCGATCAGGGCCCTGACCTCCTCAGGCACCTCGTCGCCGGAGACCACGTGGCACCTCACCGAGAAGGCCATCCTCCTGACCGCCTCCCACGCACTCCTCGCTTCCTCCGTCCTCGGCTCACCGGTCCTCGAGATCAGGACCACGTGGACATCGCCGGCTATGGCAGCCAGGTGCCTCGCGGCCACTAAGGCATCGCCTCCGTTGTTGCCCGACCCCGCCAGGACCACGACCCTTTTCGACCCCAGGTCCTTGACGCGCTCAGCCACTGCCGAAGCCACCTGGGCCCCTGCGTTCTCCATCAGGATCCTCCTGCTGACGCCGAGGTACTCCGAGTTCAGGTCGATGACCGCTATGTCCAGGCTCCTGAGCCTCCTCCCGCTCATCTCCTCCTCAGTCCGAGGATCTCGTCGAGGTTTTTGACCACCTCCCTCACCCCGCCAGACCTCAAGTGAATCAAGACCTTCTCCCAGTCGGTCCTGAGTATGAGCGCCGTGATGACCGCAAGCGCCGCGATCGCCATCATGACCCCTACTGTGTTGCCGAGCGTCGACTCGAAGAACGTGAGGTAGAGGCCTCCCGTGTAGGCCACGAAGACCGCCAGCAGCACCTTCCCTGCCGTGTTGGCCAGCATGAACCTCCAAAGGGGCATCTTGATCATCCCCGCAGGTATGTAATACACGTCGTCGGGGAGCGGTGTAAGCGCGAAGGCGAAGACCGCGAGGTCGCCGTACCTGCCCAAGAGCTCCCTCAAGGAGTCCATCTGCTTCCTCCTCGCCTCGCCGAGGAGTTTGTAGCCGGCCCTGCCTAGGGCGTAGGACGTCAGCTTCCCGACCGCGCCTCCGATCCCTGAGACCAGCCCCAGCAGGACGGGGTCCAGGGACTTGCTCAGCAGCACCACGACGAAGAGGTAGGGGACAGGCAGGAAGGGGACCAGGCTGCCCATCAGGGAGACGAGGAAGACGCCTCCGTACCCGTAAGTCTCGGCGACGGCCCTCAGCGCCTCCGTCAGCTCCAACCCCTCGGGCCCCGTTCGTCCCACTACATTAGGTGAGCGCGTTCGGGGAGGAAGTGTGGGGCTGAACTCCGTGAAGGCACAGTCCTCGTCGGCCGAGTGAAAGCGTCAGACGGCAGGATGATATTCCGTCGCGGAATTGTGAGATGGGGGCATTCATGGCCGGCGGCGTGACGTCGGTCGCCGTAACCGGTTCGGGCGTATCGGACGTCCTGAGAGAAGTCTGCAGGGTCCTCGAGACGGCCGGCCTGAAGGTCACAGCGCTCCATCCTCAGAGGGTGAAGGAGTTCGAGGGCGAGGTGCTCGTCGTGGTCGGCGACGACAGGGAGGTTCTGAGGTTCCTCCACTCGGTCCCTCTTCCCGATGCGAGCCTGCTGATCGTAGGTCTAGAGCCTACGAGGTCCTTCCTCACCTCGGTCGACCTCGAGGAGCTGGCCGATTCGGCCTTCCACCTCGTCGAGGGGAGCTACAGGGTGGAGGAGGTTCCACTGCTCTCCTGCACCACCGACGGCGGCGACTCCTACCTCGCCATCAACGAGGGTGCTGTTGTCCCGAAGAGGCCGGCGAAGCTGATGAGCTACACGCTCGTGATCGAAGGCGAGCAGGTCTGGGGAGACAGGGCCGACGGGGTCCTCGTCTCGACGCCCATCGGTTCGAGCGCCTACGCCCTCTCGGCAGGAGGTGTCCTGATACACCACAACGCCCAGGTCTTCCAGGTCGTGCCGATCAACTCGATGGACCTCACCAGGAGGCCTCTGGTGGTCTCCGCTTCGACCGAGGTCAAGGTCACAGACGTGGAGGTGGAGGGTGGTGCGGAGCTGGTCGTTGACGGCCTCGTAAGGGCCCCTATCGGTTCTGAGGTGACCTTCACCAGGCACGCGAAGCCGCTCAGGCTGATCAGGTTGCCTGGGAGGCCTGCGATCACGGGGAAGATCGAGAGGAAGGTCCTCCTGGCTGAGGAGAACCTGCCCCTTCCGCCGTCTGCGAGGCTCGTCAGGAAGGTCCTCGAGTACGGTGGGACCATGACCTTCGAGGAGCTGATGGGCGAGACCGGCCTTCCGGAGAGGACGTTGAGGTACTGCCTGAGCGTCCTCGTGGCCAGAGGGATGGTCAGGAGGGTCAACGACCCCAACGACTTCAGGCGGAAGCTCTACCAGCTCAGGAGGTGAAGGATGCAAGGATCTTTGCCGGACAGCAGAGGTTGCGTTCTTTGCAGAGATCTCAAGGTATTGATTCTGCTCCAAGGCGATTGATGGATGATGAAGAGGGCGGTCGTTCTGACCTTGGCGGCAGCGATCGTGGTGGCCGCTGCAGGGATCGCCTTGATGCTGACGACGCGTCCATCGTCCTCGGAGCCGATCAGGATAGGCTTCCTCGGTCCCCTCAGCGGGCCCTTCGCGCCTTGGGGGATCAACCACAGGGACGGGATGTTGCTGGCAGTGGAGGAGCTCAACGGTCGCGGAGGCGTCCTCGGAAGGAAGCTCGAGCTGGTGGTGAGGGACGACAGGAACAGCCCTTCGGAGGCGATATCGGCCTTCAGGGAGCTGGTGGAGGTCCAGGGGGTGGTCGCCGTGGCAGGACCTGTATCGAGCGATATAGGGCTGGCGCTCTCGAAGGAGGCCGAGAGGTATAAGGTCCCGCTCTTCCTTTTGGCGGCCGGATCGGACAGGGTCCTGACGAGGTCGAGCCGTTACACCTTCAGGACCTGCCTCCCTTCGGCCTCGATGCACGAGCAGCTCTTCGAGGAGTTCATCAGGTCGATGAACGTCAAAAGGGTCGCCAACGTCATAGCCGATTACGAGTGGGGGCACTCGATCAGGGAGGCGGTCGAGAGGGTCGCGGTGAGGACGGGGATAGAGCTGAGGACCGAGGTCGCGCCTCTTACCGAGAGCGACTTCACGCCCTACCTCCGCCGCGTCAAGGACCTGAACCCTGAGCTGATCATAGCTACCGGTCACCCTCCTGGGCTTGCGGCCATCGTCAAGCAGTCGCTCGAGGTCGGCATCAACGCCAAGTGGATCACAGGATCCATTCCGCCCGCTACACCTCTCGTCAGCGCCCTCGGTGAGCTGGCCTTCGGGAGGGTCCTGCTGACCAACTGCGCCAACTACGAGAGCCCCGAGTACGTGGCCCTGGCAGAGAAATTCAGGGAGAGGTTCGGAGCGCTGATGGAGCAGTTCGCCGTCACCGGCTACGTCACGGTCATGATGATAGCCGACGCGATAGAGAAGACAGGAAGCACCGATCCTAAAACGATCGCCGATCACGTCAGGAACGGCCGCTACGTCTCGCCGCTCTACCTCTGGCCCCTCTCCTACACGGAGTGGGGGGAGCTGAAGGAGGCGAGGATGAGCTTCGCGGTCATCGAGAAGGGAGATCCGCCAGGAAGGGTCAACCCGGGATCCGGATGGCACCTCAGGACCTTCTTCGTCACCAGCGAGCCAGTCAAGCCCTACGTCCCGAAGGGATGACGGAGCTGATCAGGTGCGAGGGCCTATCGAAGAGGTTCGGAGAGACCTGGGCGCTCAGAGACGTGACGATGGTTCTGAAGGAGGGCGAGGTGCTGGGCGTGATAGGGCCCAACGGTTCAGGGAAGACGACGCTCCTCAACGTGATCTCTGGTCTCGTGAGGCCGGACGGAGGGAGGGTCGTCATCGGCGGGGTCGACGTGACCGGAAAGGGCCCGAGGGCCGTGGCCTCGATGGGCGTCAGGCGGACCTTCCAAGTGCCGAAGCTGATCGGTGACCTATCGGTGCTGGAGAACGTGGCCCTTCCCCTGCTCGGGCAGATGGGGCTGGAGGACGCGAGGAGGAGGGCTGGAGAGGTCCTGAGGAGGCTCGGCGTCGAGAGGTTGGAGGAGGGCCCTTGGAGGCTTCCGATGGCAGAGAGGAGGAAGGTCGAGCTCGCGAGGGCCCTCGTCTCCAGACCGAGGGTCGTCCTCATCGACGAGTACCTCAGCGGCCTGACCGAGCAGGAGGTGGAGGAGGCGGTGAACGCCTTTATCGACCTGAAGAGGGAGATGGGCTTCGCTGCGATCTGGGTCGAGCACGTCATATCGGGCCTCATGAGGGCGGCCGAGAGGGTGCTGGTGCTGAACGAGGGCTCGGTCCTCGCCGAGGGCATCCCGGCTGAGGTCTCGGTGAGGAAGGAGGTACTGGAGGTCTACTTCGGGGCATGAGGTCCCTTCTCCGCGTCGAGGGCCTTTCGGTGAGGCTGGACGGCTCCGTCGCGCTCCGCGAGGTGAGCCTGCAGGTCGGGGAGGGCGAGGTGGTGGCGGTCGTGGGCCCCAACGGCTCAGGCAAGACCACGCTCCTCAAGACGATCGCCGGCCTCCTCAGACCTTCGTCCGGCAGGATAGTCTTCGACGGCGCTGACGTCACCTCGCTCCGTCCGAGCGAGAGGTCGAGGCTCGGGATCAGGCTCGTCCCCTCAGAGATGGAGGTCTTCCCGGCTATGTCGCTCCTCGAGAACCTCAAGGTCTCGTGGGAGTCCGGTGCGAGGAGGGAGCCTTTCGAAGAGGCTCTGGAGAGGGTGGCTCAGATCTTCCCGTGGATCGAGGGGAGGCTCCGCGTCAGGGCCGGGAACCTCAGCGGCGGCGAGCGGAGGATGCTTGCGATGGCGATGGCCCTGATTTCTTCACCGAGGCTCCTCATGGTCGACGAGCCCAGCTCCGGCCTCTCGCCCAAGTCCCTCTCGGCCGTCCTAGGATCGATCTCTTCCCTCTCCAACTCCGGCCTCTCGGTCCTCCTCTCGGAGCAGAACGTGGAGGCTGCGCTGAGGGTCTCGAAGAGGGTGGCGGTCCTCAGATCCGGCACCAAGCTCGCCGAGTACGAGGTCTCCGACAGGGCCGAGGTCACAGCGCTGATCAGGAGGGCCATCTGGGGATAGACGTGCTCGATCTGCTGGTCGACGGGCTCTCGAACGGCCTCCAGCTCTCCCTGATAGCGGTGGGCATGACGGTGGTCCACGGCATCGCAGGTGTCCTGAACCTCTCCCACGGTGAGGCTGTCGTGGTGGCCACGGTGACCGCATCGGTCCTCCTTTCGCTCGGCGCACCGCTCCCATTAGCGCTCCTCGTTGCGCTCTGCGCAACCCTCCCTGTCGGACTGGCGGTCTGGGCCATCTCGAGGTCAGTCTCTGGATTCGACGAGAGGACGAGGGGGGTTCTGGGGCTCGTGATGACGTTGGGCCTCGCGCTGGCGCTCCACGGGTCCCTCGTCTACCTCTTCCCTGCCGCCAACTATTCGCTGGTCTTGGGGACCCTCCAGCTGGAGCTCGGTGGCTTCGTCGTCAGGTCCTCTTCGCTGGTGGCGCTGGCCCTCTCGGCAGCCGCGCTGGCGTTCCTATACTTCGTGCTCGGCTGGACGAGGTTCGGCAGGTCGGTCCGGGCCACCTTCCAGAACAGGGACCTCGCGGAGGCGATGGGGATCGACGTCGAGAGGATAGCGCTCATGACCGTCCTCCTGGCCTCATTCTTCGCCGGCCTCTCAGGCCTGATTAGGGGCCTGACGGTCCCGGTCGAGCCTTCGAGGGGCATGGAGCTCACGGTCCTCTCGCTCGTCGTCTCGGTCGCAGGCGGGATGAGGAGCATACCTGGGACCGCCGTTGCAGGCCTCGTCCTGGGCCTCGTGAACTCCTTCCTAGCCTTCTTCGTCGGCACCTACCTGACCTACTTGGCCGTCCTCCTCTCGGCCGCGATCCTCCTCAGGTTGACGGGTGCGGGGCGATGGGCCGGGTGAGCGTCCAAGCGGCCGCCGTCGCGGTGGGAACCGTAGCCTTCGCAGCCTTAGCGCTCCTCACCGAGAGCGTCTATCTGCTCAGGCTCTACTCGGTCTACGCCTTTCACACCTCCCTCGGTCTGGCTGTGACCCTGCTCTTCGGCGTCGCGGGTCAGGTCGTGATATTCACTGGTGCCTTGGCCGGCACGTCGGCCTACGTAGCCTCCCTTTCCTCGCTCCACCTTGGCCTCGGTCATGCGGTGGCCGCTGCCCTCGGGATCCTCTCCGGCACCTCGCTCGGAACGGCCCTCGTCTGGCTAGCGTCCCGCTGGGAGCTCAGGGGCATTCAGGTCGGCATCCTCACGCTCCTTGCCTCACTAGCCTTCGAGGTCCTGATCCTGGGCAACAGGGCCGTCACCTTCGGCGAGGTCGGCTTCTCCGTCGTGGACCCCCTAACCTCTTCGGGCCTCGGGACCCTGTACGCGCTGAGGGCTTACGCGGTCGCTGGCCTGCTCCTCACCTCTGGACTCTCGCTGGCCCTTCTCAGGATGAGGGGAGGGAGGCTCTGGACGCTCTTCAGGGCCGCAGGCGAGGACCCGGACCTCCTCAGGACCAACGCCCTCGACCCGGTCAGGTACAAGGCAATAGCGGCGGCCATCTCCTCAGCGATCGCGAGCGCAGCGGGCGTCCTTTACGTCTACTCGACCGGCTACGTCTCGCCCTCCACCTACTCGGTCGCCGAGGCCGACATACCGGCTTACCTCGTCGCAGCGATAGGCGGTCTCGGAAACCCTGTGGGTGCGCTGCTGGGCGGCGCCGTGATCCTCGCGCTGAAGGAGCTGACGAGGGCC
>JAVVHL010000042.1:0-9734 GCA_032249575.1 Candidatus Calditenuis sp.
CATAATCGCAGGCGCTGACCGAGAGAACGTGTGAGGCGAGGGAGCTCAGGAAGGGATCCTGCGTCGAGGTACTTCGCCGAGGGCCTCACGCCGAGGGAGAGGGCCGCCTTCGAGGCAGGGATAGCGCTCGCGACCATCTACCACTCGCTCGTCGGCCTTCCCATACCAAGGACCGCTAAGGGAAGGGAGGAGCTCGCGAAGGGCGTGGCATCGGCCGTCCTCTCGCAGCCCTTCAGGAGGAGGGTGGTCGTGAGGCTTAGGGGGAGGAGGGCTGGCAAAGGGCCTTACTCCTACGGCGAGATAGGAGAGAGGGACGTCTCCGCGGAGGTATTCGTGGAATACGGAGGATGGGTGGTGAGGGCTAGGCTGGGTTACGTGAGGAGTCTGGGGTACCCGCTGATGAGGATCGTGGAGGTGCACCGCTCGAGGAAGGGGCCCGGTCGCTGAGCACCCTTAAACTCCCTCGGGGTCGTTTGGACCCTTAGCAACGCACGGTTGATTAGGGTGAGGGGCTTGGTTCTGCCGAATGCTCTTCCCGATCAGGTGCTTCAGCTGCGGCGCGCCGATCGGTCACCTCTGGGACAAGTACAGGGAGGGCGTCAACTCGGGGAGGAAGCCTGGAGAGGTCCTCGACGAGCTGGGCGTGAAGAGGTACTGCTGCAGGAGGATGTTCCTGACGCACGTCGAGTACATCGACGAGCTGCTCGAGTTCTACCAGCAGCGCGTCAAACAGCTCCGCAAGGCAGGAGAGGGATGAGAAGTTGGAAAGCAGAAAGGTCGAGGCGCTGAGGGCCAGGGTCGTCTTCGACAGCAGGGGCGACAAGACCGTCGAGGTCGAGGTCAGGGTCGACGGGTTCACAGCGAGGGCCGCAGCTCCTTCGGGGAAGAGCAGGGGGAAGAGGGAGGTAAGGCCGTTCGCTGAGGGAGGTCCGGAGGGTTCGGTCAGGGCGTTGAGGGAGGCATCCGGCAAAATCGTCGGCGCTACGCTCGAAAACCCGCTGGGCATCGACGTCCTTCTGAAAGAGGTCGACGGGACCGAGGACTTCTCGAGGATAGGAGGGAACGCTGCTCTCGCTACCTCGGTCGCTGCGGCCACCGCCTACGCCGGCTCAGGTGGCGAGTCCCTTTACAGGAGCCTCTCGAGACACCTCGGAGCCGATCCCGGGATACCGTTACCTCTCTCGAACGTCCTGGGAGGCGGCGCGCATGCGGGCTCCGGTGCGCCCGAGTTCCAGGAGTACCTGCTGATACCGGTGGGCGCGAGGGACGTGATGGAGGCGATAGAGACCAACGTCCTCGCATACAGGAAGCTCGGGAAGCTCCTCTCTCAGGAGGTCAGGGGTTATCCGCTGGGGAAGGGCGACGAGGGAGGTTACGCTCCTCCTATCGGGAACAGGAAGGCGTTGGAGCTCGTGGCCAGGGCTGCCGAGGAGACCTCAGATGAGACCGGAGTCAAGGTCGCGATAGGCCTCGACGTCGCGGGCAGCAACGTCTTCGACCCGAAGTCAGGAAAATACGCCCTCAGGTCCGACGGCCTCTACCTGACAGGCGAGGAGATGGTCTCGTATCTCGGCGAGCTCGTCGACGAATTCGGCATCGTTTACCTGGAGGACCCCTTCTCCGAGGACGCACCGGATCTCTTCGCTGAGCTGCAGCGCTCTGTGCCCAAGACCTTCGTCTGCGGCGACGACCTGGTCGTCACGAGGCCCGATCTGATCCGCTCGGCGATCGAGGCTGGGTCCATCAAAGCCGCGATCATCAAGCCCAACCAAGTGGGCCTCCTCTCGGTGGCCGCCGAGTCGGCGAGGGTCTGCCACGAACACCGCGCCCTTCCGGTCGCTTCGCACCGTTCCGGCGAGACGACGGACGCCTACCTCTCCCACTTCGCCGTCGGGACCTGGTGTAGATTAATAAAATGCGGGTTGATCGGTGGGGAAAGAATGGCGAAGCTCAACGAGCTGCTGCGCATCGGCGAGGAGATCGGTAGCGAGAGGCTGAGGAGGTTGAGCGTGTGATGTCCGACCTGGCGATCACCCCTGAGATGGAGGTCGCCGAGATACTGGTGAGGTGCAACGCCCACATCGGCGCCAAGATCAAGGTGGCCCACATGGCCAGGTTCGTCTACCGCCAGAGGTCAGACGGGGTCCACCTCTTCGAGGTGAAGAAGATCCTCGAGAGGCTCAACCTGGCAGCCAGGCTGATCGCCCTCTACCCACCCGAGAAGACGCTGGCCGTCTCGACCCACGTCTACGGAACCAAGGCGGTCCTCAGGTTCGCGGAGGTCACCGGTGCCCGTGCGGTGGCAGGCAAGATCCCAGCCGGCATGCTGACCAACAGGGTCCTGAAGTACTACGTCGAGCCTGAGGTAGTGATCGTCTCTGACCCGAGGTTCGACGCGCAGATAGTGGAGGAGGCTAGGATAGCCAAGATACCGGTCATAGCGATGTGCAGCACCGACAACACGACGTCCAACGTCGACCTCGTCATACCGATCAACAACAGGGGCAGGCACTCTCTGCCCTTCGCCTTCTGGTACCTGGCCAGGAGGGTTTTGATAGAGAGGGGTCAGGCGACTCCGGAGCTCCTCTCCTCGATCACGCTCGACCAGTTCATCACCCACGGCGTCGCGGAGGAGGGCTCCGAGGAGTGAGAAGAGCGTACGGGGCCGCGAGTACCGCAAACGCGATGGCCGCCAGCGAGTAGAGACCGTCAGACGTCCTAACGGTCACCTCTTCTTCCTCCGGTCCGAGGCGAACCGATCCTCCAGGCACCTCAACCCACTTATCGACTTCGCCGACAACGCTCAGCACCGCCACGCCGTCCCAACCTGTGGTGGACCAGCCCTCTAGGTTTCCCGCTCCGTTGACGATCTTGATGCCGATGCCGGGCGCTGGCAGGCCCAACGGGTCCCTCACCACGACCTTTACGGTCCTCCTGCTCAGGGAGATGCGGTAGGTGCCTTCCCCTGCTGGAACTGCGTCGGGAGGCTCCTGCGTCTGGGACACTCCCTTCCACACCACGCCCACCGCCCTCCAGCCCTCCGGAAGCAGGACGACGGAACCCTGCGGGACCTCGAGCCTCGAATCACCCGCCTCTATGACCACCGAGGCCCCCACCGTTCCCTCCACCAGGAGCCTCGCCCTCTCAAGGACCGTGATGCGCAAAGGCTTCACCTCGATAGGTCTCCGGACGGCGACCGAGGCCTCATCGGCACCGAGCTCCACCAGGACGACCCTCCCTTCTGCCTCACCGAGAAGCTCCCGTGGAAGCGCCAGAACCTCGCCTTCCCTGACCCATTCCTCCCTCACGCCGAGCGGACCGAGGTCGATGACCACCCGGTGCTCCCGTACCCAGTTGGCCACAGCGATCAGAGGCCTATCCACGCGCACCTCGACTTCCTGGCCCTCCGAGCTGATGTCGCCTGACCATCCGACGAAGAGGTACCTCGTGCCGTCACCGTGCGGGAATGCGTTCGGCACCGAGAGCCTCAGCACCGCATCCGCATCGGCCCAGCGAACGGTCTCAAAAGCAGACACATCCGACCGCACCTCGACCGCGTACTGGACGGCGTACCTCGCCAAGACCGTGACGGGCCTCTCGACCTTCACCACCACAACGGTTGAGCTAGAGGTGACGTCACCCTCCCAGCCCCTGAAGGCGAGCCTCGTCCTGTTGCCAAGGTCGATAACTTCGTCGGCCCTCAGCTCGACATCCCTTCCCTCCTCAGCCCAGAGCTCGCTGACCGATCCCAGCCGCTCCCTGATGATCCGGACCGAGTGCTCCCTGACCCAGAGGACCTCGAGCGTGGCCGGGCCCCTCACCTCGATCGAGTCCACAGCACCGCTGCCGCTCACGAAGCCCCTTGCCGCGAGCCTGGTGCCGTTGCCGAAGCGGATGATCGTCTCGTTGACCAGCTCCCTGTAGTCGAGGACCCTGCCCTCGTCGAGCCAGAGGACCTTCTGCTCTCCGAGCGATCTGACCTCTATCAGGTACTGCCTGACGTAGACGGCCCATGCCCTCACCGGCGAATCGACGACGATCTCGATCCTTCCTTCCCTCATGACGCCCGGGCCCTCCCACCTGACGAACCGGAGCCTCGTGGCGTTCCCGAGATCTATCAGGTCCCTCACATCCACGGTTAACCTGCTGCCCCTGTCGTACCAGTTGTCGAGCGGGTCGACGGGTCTGAAGACCTGGACGCGGAACTGCGTGACGTACTTCTGGAGGAGCGTCATGTGGTCCCTCGGCCTCAGCACCAACCTCGCATCGCCCGAAATTTTGTTGCCGGAGAGGTACCAGCCTTCGAACCTGAACCTGACGCCCTCGACTTCAGTCGCGTAGATCAGCCCCTCAGCCACCAGCTCTACCTCGGATCCGGCCTCGACCAGGACGGTCCTTATCGTGACAGGTGGGCCGTCGTCGATCTGCCTGAGGACGTTCAACCTCATCTTGATCGGGAAGCCGTTGAGATCGAGCAGGTGCAGGTAGGGGATCGATGACGGGAGCGTGACCGATGACGGTATGCTGCCGGTGCTGCCGCGGAGCCACGAGTACGCAACGGCTAGCGCGTAGAGGTTCAGCGTCGAGGGCCTCGCACCCCTTACAACGTACGAGTACATCAGGTCCATGCTGTTTCCCGTGTGGTCGAGGCCCAGCGCATGGCCGAACTCGTGGGAAGAAACAACCCTGACCAGCTCCATGTCCGACCCGACACACCGGAGCGATATCGAGATGCTTGCCGTAGTGATCTCGTTGCCGTAGCCGTTCAGATACGCGATGCCGCAGATCCTTCCTCCGAGGTCGCCGACGAAACGCACAGTGATGTCACCCGACGTTCCGTTGACTCCGTTGACGAGCGTTACAATCTCCAACCTCTCCAGATGATCGTGACCGTACAGGGCCGTGAAGACGCGTATGGCCCTCGTCCACCACCTGATGCCCTCGAGGGCGTTGACGTTGTATTCGTTCGACGGATGAGGTTCGAGGAGCACGGTCAGCGTCGACTTCCTCCAGGACCCTATGATCCCGATCGGCTCGTTGGACGTCGCGTTGAGCTGAATCTGCTCGCCCTCAGCGTAGAGGACCCTGACGGCCGTCCACGCCTCACCCTGCCTGTGATCGACGTCGGACAGCGCTTGGTACGGGACCAGTAGGAGCAGCAGCACCAGCGCGAGGGTTCCGGCCTTCAAAGCCCTGGCACTTCTCAAAATCCGTCCCGATAATAAACGATTTCGGTTGGAAAGGATCGCGTGCTCCAGACACCTGAACAGAGGTTCCGTCTGGTGATATGGTCCACACTCTTTATCACTGGGTTCAGGCGCCTCGCAGCGAGGCGGATGAAGGTCGCCGTCTCCTGGTCAACGGGCAAGGACAGCCTGATGGCGCTTCTCAGGGCCCTCTCCTCAGGGAAAGAGGTCGTCTGCCTCCTCACGACGCTGACGGAGGGGTACAACAGGGTCACGATGCACGGCCTCAGGAGGGAGCTGCTTCACGCCCAGTCCTCGTCCATAGGCCTTCCCGTCTTCGAGGTCTGGATACCTCCCAACGCGCCGAACGAGGTCTACGAGGAGAGGATGGGCAGGGCCCTTACGGAGCTCAGGGAGAGGCACGGCGTGGACGGTGTGGTCTTCGGAGACATCTGGCTCGAGGACGTGAGGAGGTACAGGGAGGAGAGGATGCGCGAAACCGGTGTGGAGCCCCTCTTCCCGCTCTGGGGCGAGGACCCCGCTGGGTTGGTGGAGGAGTTCCTGCGCCTCGGATACAGGGCCGTGATCAACGTCGTCGACGCGTCCCAGCTCGACCCTTCGAGGTTCCTCGGCAGGACGATCACCTTCGAGCTGATCGAGGAGCTGTCGGCCTCAGGGAAAGATCCTGCAGGCGAGAGGGGCGAGTACCACACCTTCGCCTACGACGGCCCAGCCTTCTCGAGGCCAGTGGCCTTCAGGACCGGTGACGTCGTCGTCAGGGACGGAAGGTTCCACTTCGTCGACCTCATACCAGTTTGAGGGTCCCGCTCCTCAGGTCGGCGACGTAGGTCCTTCCGTGCCACCTCACCTCTGCCTTGCCCTTGAGCGTCGAGGCCGAGACCCTGATGAGCGCTAAGAGGATCACGAGGTGGGCTAAGGGTGCGAGGGGCGCGTACCTCATCCTCTCTCCCATCCACCTGAGGTAGAGGGCCTGCGAGGCGAGCGATGCGAGCAGAGGTGTGAGGCTCACGCCTACGACCAGCGGATTCTGGGCCGTCGAGATTGCAAGCAGCGGAAGGGCTATGGGCCCTCCGAAGAAGAGCAGGCCTCCGACGAGGTACCTCGAGAGCCGCCGAAATGGATTGCCTCTCCTCTTCGCCTCGTCGAGGGCGTACTGAGTGAAGAGCCTCATCAGCCCGCCGAGGTGGTCCCTGAAGGTCCCTGCGAACTCGGCCTCGAACCTCTCCGAGGCGTCGATCAGCGCGGTCCTCTTGCCGCTTGCCTTCAGCAGCTCTCCGAGGGCCTTGTCGTCGAGGAGCTCGGACCTGACAGAAGCGTGGCCTCCTACGGCTTCGTAGGCGCTCCGCCTCACCGCGATGAAGGCTCCGAAGAAGAACGCTAGCCTCTCAGACGGGTCGTTCGACTTGCTAGGCGGCGCGAGGAAGTACATCAGCATCAGCAAGGTCGGGAGCATCACCCTTGAGGCGATGCGGTCGGTGCTGAGCCTCGGGATCAGGGAGAACGCGTCGATGCCCTTTGCGACTGCCGTTCCGATCGCGTCGCCCAGAAGCCTCTCGTCCATCATCCTCGAGTCTGCGTCGACGAACACCAACCATTCACCCCTCGAGTTGAGGTATCCGAAGTGACACGCCCAGGACTTCCCCATCCATCCCTCCGGCGTTCTCGGAGGGCGAACGTAGACAACGCCCCTATCGAGGTAGAGGGAGGCGGTGAGCTCGGTTCCGTCGGTCGAGTGGTCGTCGACCAGGATCACCTCCTTCCTCAGGACCCTCTGTGCCAGTAGCGATTCCAACGTAGCCGGCAACACCTTGGCCTCGTTCCTCGCCGGGACGATCACCGAAACTGTCAGGCGGTCCTCGTTCCCTTCTGAGCGGCCGAGCGAAGGGACGAGCGAGACGTTGCGCCTCGAGACCACCAGCACCGCCACCCAGCCTAGCGCGATCAGCAGCGAGAGCGTTGCGAGCAGCAGGTCCCACACGCCCAACTCCTAACCCCGCGTAGACCGGCGACCTCCGCGATTTTGGTCTGAGCCGAGACCGCATGAGGGCCCTTTGCGGGAAGGTAAAATCGCGCGCCGAGGGACTTTGGCCGGTTGCTGAGGATCCACGGAAGGGGTCTGAGGATAGGTGTGCTGGCGAGGGACCCTGCGCTGGCCAGGAGGGTCGTCGAGGCTGCGAGGTCCCACGGCTTCAAGCCGGTCTGGGTCCTCTCGCCGGAGGAGCTTCCGCTGGGGACAGAGGTCGTAATCCACGAAGGCCCGGTCGGTCTGCCTCCGGTTCTGAGCGGCGTGTCGGTGCGGAAAGAGGACGATCCGGAGAAGGCCCTGCTCAGAGCCCTCCACATCGTGGCCTCGAGGAGGCCGGGAAGGCTCGAGGTAGCGATCGATCCGGGCAGCAGGTCCGGTGCGGTCTTCGTCAAAGGAGGCATGATACTCTGCTCCGGCGTCTTCAACGGGAACGCCGAGTTGCTCGATGCGGTCCGCTCAGTCTCAGTTTCCATCGGCGAGGACCCCAAAGTCTTCTACGTCGGCTCGACGTCGAACGGCTCGGCCGCCGAGCTGGTCGATCTGCTCAGGTCCTCCTTCCCTGGCTCGAAGGTGGTGATGGTTCCGGAGGGGCCGATGAGGGACCTCAGGGTGCCCGAGGACCTGAAGGGAGATGAGCTGGACGCCTACTTCATCTACCTCAGGGCCGTCTCGTCGAGGGCCTGATGCCGACTCACGTCGGCCTGATCCCTTCCCTCATCCTCCTTCCGATCGAGGACTCGATGCCGAAGATCTCGGCGTAGCGCTCCCTCAGCTCCGGCGAGCCCTCAGGAGGCACGACCGTCACCCTCACCACGAGGTCCCCCCTTCCGCCATCCCTTCCCCACCAGCCCCTTCCCCTGACCACGAACTTGGTTCCGGACCTGGTGCCGGGCGGTATCCTGACGGTCACGGTGCCGTCGAAGGACTCGAACCTCACCTCCGTCCCCAGCACCGCCTCGCTCGGCGTTATCGGGACCCTGACGTGGACGTCCTGACCGACCTTCCGGAAGTGCCTGCCTCCGTCTATCCTGAGCAGAAGCCTCACGCGACCGAGGTTCCTGTCGTCGACCTCGACCAGCTGGCCGTCCTCGATCACCCTAGGTATCCTCACATCGACCTCCCTCTCCTGCCGGACCACTCCCCTTCCCGAGCAGGCGTTGCAGGCCTTCTCGACCACCTTCCCCCTTCCCATGCAGGACCTACAGGTTGTGACGGTCGTCATGAAGACGCCGGCCGAGACCCTTCTGTAGACGACCTGGCCCGAGCCGTTGCAGTCCCTGCAGATCCTCAGGTGGCCGGGTTCAGCACCTGTGCCGTTGCACCTTCCACAGACCTCCTCCACCGGAACCCTCAGCCTCACCCTCCCTCCGTTGAAGGCCTCCCTCAAACCCACCCTCACCTCGTAGACCCTTTCCGGTGCCCTCTCGCCGCCGAAGCCGAACCAGCCGAATCCGACGTCCCTGAAGAGGCGCTCGAAGAGCGAGTCGAAGGGCCCGAAGCCCAGGTCCCTCAGTACCTCCTCGATGTCCCTCCAGCTGGACCTGAAAGCCTCCCTCTGGAACTCCTGCTGGGAAGCGTACTGGCCTGAGAGGCCGTCGTGCCCGTAGAGGTCGTAGAGCCTCCGCTTCTCGTCGTCGATCAGCACCGAGTAGGCCTCCGTGATCTCCTTGAACCTCTCCTCCGCCTCCGGCGACTTGTTCCTGTCCGGGTGCCACTGGAGCGCCAGCCTCCTGTAGGCCCTCTTGATCTCCTCCTTCGTCGCGTTCCTCGGCACCCCCAGTATCTCGTAGTAGTCCTTCTTCTTGCCCGCCGTCGACATCCCCTTCACCCGCGCTTCAGCGCCTCTCAAAAATGATCGTCAGTACCGGAAAGGGAGGGGCTGAGAACCGGGTTGGACTGGGGGCGCGGGCCGGGTCACTGTGGGACCCCCGCAACGGGCTGGGGAGGTGATCCAGCCACACCTTCCGGTGCGGCTACCTTGTTACAACTTCTCCCCCCTCACCGGGTTCGGGCTCGACCCGCCCAACTTGAGCGGGCCTCACCCAAACCCAGCTCGGGTGGAGCGATGGGCAGTGTGTGCAAGGAGCGGGGACGTATTCACCGCGCGGTGTTAACGCGCGGTTACTAGGGATTCCGCGTTCACGAGGGCGAGTTGCAACCCTCGATCCCTACTGAGGCGGGGTTTAGGGATTGGCTCCCCCTTTCGGGGTCGCATCCCGCTGTCCCCGCCATTGAACGTCGCGTGCGGCCCGGGGCATTCGGGGCATACCGACCTGCCGTAGCCCGCTCCTTCCTCCCCCTTTCGGGGGCAGTCCCCCCAGAGTGCCCGGCGCCTCTCGGCCGCTGGCAACTGGGGGCGCGGGTCTCGTCCGTTGCCTGACTTAACAGGACACCTCACGGCACGCACCGGCGACGGCCATGCACCTCCTCTCGGCTCGTCAGGTAGGGTCGTCAGCCCGACCTTCATCCTGCCGTCAGCCCCGGTAAGGTCTCCGGGAGGG
>JAVVHL010000043.1:0-9730 GCA_032249575.1 Candidatus Calditenuis sp.
CGGTCCAAGGCTGACCCGGGATGTGGAGGAAGAGGCTCAGGGCCCAAGAAGCGGCGGCGATGTAGGGCACCGCATCAGAGGCCAAGTCCTGCAGCAGGCTCCAGCCCCTTCGCCCTGCCATCCGCTCCGAGACGTGAGGCCCTGACCATGTAGTTTGCGTGTGGTTTTCTTCCGCTCGAACCGAGGTCAGTTTCAGGACGCGGCCTCGTGACACCGAGCGTTGGACCAGGACGTTCCTCTCGGAAAAGCGACCACAGGCCCCAACCACAATATCAACGGGTCCCCCACGAGCCGACCCAACACTAATAAGAAGTCCTTTGAGGATAACCTTCACGGCGATGAGGTGAGGTCGATGCCCACACAGGCCTTCTACGTCAAGTTCCAGACGCCGAAGGACGTGGCGAACGCTACGCTGGAAGTCGTCAAGCTCGTCCGCAGCTCCGGGAGGCTGAAGAAGGGGATCAACGAGGTCACGAGGGCGGTCGAGAGGGGTCAGGCGAAGTTCGTCGTGATCGCCGAGGACGTGGACCCGCCGGAGATCGTGGCCTTCCTTCCGATCCTCTGCGACGAGAAGAGGGTTCCCTACGTCTACGTCCCGAGCAAGAAGGACTTAGGCGAGGCCGCTGGGCTCGAGGTCGCGGCCAGCGCGGTTGCGATCATCGACCCCGGCGAGGCCAAGGGTTACCTCGAGGAGTTGATCAAGAAGGTCAACGAGATAAGGGGCAGGGCGAAATGAGCACGAAGGAGAAGGCTCCGCCGAAGGTGGAGGAACCGGTCCCCGCTGTAGTCGAGTACGTCGTCGGAAGGACCGGCGTCTACGGCGACATAACGCAGGTCCGCGTGAGGATCCTCGAGGGAAAGGACGCAGGAAGGGTGCTGACGCGGAACGTCAGGGGCCCTGTGAGGGTGGGCGACATACTTCTTCTGCTCGACCCGGAGAGGGAGGCCGAGAAGATCAAGTGATAGGAGATGCCGACCGTGCACAGGTGCGCTTTCTGCGGACGGGAATTCCCACACGGCGTCGGAATGCTCTACGTGAAGAGGGACGGATCGATGCTGTGGTTCTGCAGCAGGAAGTGCCGCGTTTACATGGTCGAGCAGAGGAAGGACCCGAGGAAGCTGAAGTGGACCGTGGCCGGCTCCAAGTCTAAGGCGACCTAACAGCTACGGCATCAGGTCCGAAGGGATCTCAAGTTTACTCCTCTATCCTCAGATCCCTGCCCGAGCTGATGATCTCTGGCCTCTCGAGGATCTGTATTATCAGCCCCGGGACGTCGCCCCTCCGCTTCAGACGCGAAGCGAGCTTCCTCATAACGCCCCTTGTCCGCTCGCTGATCCACATGAGGTCAGATCCCTTGGACCGTTCTAAGTACTCGTTCCCCATCTGGACCAGGACGTCCCTCCCAATCCTTCCCCTGGCATATGCTATGGTGAGGAGTGCGATGTAGATTATCGGTCTCTCCTTCTCCGGAAGCCTGTCCCTCTCGGCGACGAGGTGGTTGAAGAACTCGGTGAACTCGTCGACTACCTGAATTGTCTCCACCCTCTCGCCCCCAGCCGCTTCAGTCGCGGTGGCACTGGCGGCCGCAGAACCTTCAGCCGTCGTTGGGAGGGAAGCTCGTTGAACGGGCGATGCGGGAGGAGCTCGTGTCTCAGCTATGCCCGAAGGCACCGATGCTCCTTCCGCAGCTGTCGGTGTGGGAGGCGGGCCCGCGTCGGCCAAGTTACCCTGGAGGACCAGGGAGCACCACCTCGCCTCCTTCGGCGTGAGTTTGGCCCTCTCGTAAGACAACATGAGGAATGAAACTAGCCTTGTGACCGCCGGATCCGAGAAGGTCTCGGTGTACGACTGGAAGAACTCGTTGGGGTAATTGCCCTCCAGCGCCTTGAGCAGGATCCTCCTGATACCCTCGTAGTATTTCGTCATGAGGTCGATGTAAACGGTTCTGTCGATTATTCCCATCAGAAGGTTCCTCGTGACGTGGACCATCGCGTCCCTGATCACCTCGAGCTCCCTTAGACTAGAGATCCATTCCTCCTTCGGCTCTTTGACCTCAGTTACACCCGCGCCTCTCTCCACCCTTCCTTCGGACCGTTCCCGCAGGGCCACTGGTGTAAATGTTGACGCATCAGATATAAATTTTGCATAGAAGGGTAGTGAACGTGCAGACGCTCAACCGGTGAGCTCCGACTCTTCGAAGAAGATCCTGTGCTCGTGCTCGTAACTCTCTTTGCCGTCGGAGGCGTGGACCAGGTTATCTGTTATGTCAAGCCCCAAGTCGCCCCGGATGGTGCCTGGCTCGGCGTTGACAGGGTCCGTTGCACCGACCATCTTCCTGACGACCGAGATTGCTGACCTACCCTCCAGCACCATTACTACGACGCGCTTCCCGGCTATGGTGGAGACCAGCTGCTCGTAGAAGTGCTTGCCCCTGTGGACCTCGTAGAGCCTCTCGGCCTCCTCCCTCCTCATCCTGATCATCTTCATGGCGATTATCCTCAGGCCCTTCCTCTCGAACCGCGATATGATCTCGCCAAGCAGTCCCCTCTCGACGGCGCTCGGCTTCAGCATGACGAACGTCCTCTCGCTCACGACCGGACCTGTGTCCCCTCTGAATTTAGATCTGACAGGGATCACCGAAAGGTAGCGAAATTAGGCGGCGCTGCGATGGGGCTCAGGTGACTAGGGTCAGGGTCTTCAGGGTCACGGCTTACACGGATCCTGACACAGGCAGGCCCGGAAAGGTCATCGAGCTGGTCGAAGTCAGGAGCACCTACCAGCAACCGTCTAGAGGTGTGTTAACCGAGGAGTTCGTGATGGCCCAGCAGCTCTTCCAGTCGCTGGTCTCGCAGCTCCAGTCGATGGGTTTCATACCCGTCCAGCGCGACAGGTTCCTCCCGAAGATCGTCCTCTACTTGACGGAGGAGGAGTACGAGCGGCTCGGCGTGAGGTTCGAGGTCAACGAGGAGTTCGAGCTCGTCCTGGAGGAGGGTAGGTTGATCTTCAAGAGGTTGCCTTGAAGGGTGATGAGGTTCAGGTGCCTGATCTGCAGGGTGGAGGTTGAAGCTGTCCACTACGAGGACAGGGGCGACAAGTATTACGTGATCTGTCCCCGCGGTCACGAGCAGTTCGTCAGGAAGGGGAGCGTCACGGGTGCGTGAAGACGAAGACCGGCTCGGCCTCGGAGTCCTTGACGCAGTACCCGAACCTCTCGAACTGGACCCTTTCCCCTTTCTTCAGGTTCAGGACGTTCTGCTCCGCGTACCCCTCGACCGTCCTCAGGCTCTCCTCGTTGAAGGAACCGTCGGGTCTGAAGATCGGCCCCGGCACTAGGACCCGCGTCGGCACGGCTGACTCTACAGGGACCCACTGGACCACCCTCATCCCCGGCTCCGGAGGGCCTGGCGAAACCTCTCCGACCGCGCTGCCGTCCTTGAGGCGAAGGACCCTCGCGTTGGCCAGATGCTTCAACCTGAGCCTGCCACCGGCCCCGACCTCCAAGAGGTCCTGGCGCCTCACGTAGACCTCCTTCGAAGCCCTGAGCCTCCTGAAGCCCATGTGCCCCTCCGGGTGGAGAGGGATCTCGACCTCTACGGGTTCTAGGTTCAGCAGGGTGAGCTTGACGGGGTCGTCGACGAAGAACATCCGAGGCGTCTCGCGGTCGATCAGCCTCCTGTTGATGGCGTAGAGGAGGTCCCAAGAGTAGACCTTCCTGCTCTGGGTCATGGCGACGTACCTCGTCACGAACTCCCTCAAAGCCTCAGGGACTATCCCCCTCCTCCTGATCGCCGCGACGGTAGCCAGCCTCGGGTCGTCCCAACCTTTGATGACGCCCTTCTCGATCAGGGCCCTGATCTCCCTCCTGGCCACCGGCGTCCCCTCGAACTCGAACCTCTCGTACTCGACGTAGGTCGGGTTGGGAAGGCCGAGGTAGCTCCTTATCAGGTCCTGGAGCTCGTCCCTCAACATGAACTCGGAGGTCCGGAGGACGTGGGTCACGCCGCATATCGCGTCCTCGATGCTGACGGCGAAGTCGTACGTCGGCCAAACCCTGTACCTGTCGCCCTTCAGGGGGTGAGGGTGGTCAACGATCCTCATGATGACCGGGTCCCGAAGCGTCGTGTTGCTCGACCTCATGTCTCCCACCAACCTCAACGATACCTCCCCCTCACCGAACCTGCCCGAGAGCATCCCGTCCCACATCTCGAGGTGCCACTCCCTCTCCCTCGACCTGTGCTCGCACTCGACGCCCTCAGCCCTCAGCTTCCTCATCCTCTCCCTCTCGCATGTGCACGCGTATGCCTTCCCCGACTCGATCAATCTCCTCGCATAATCGTAGAAGAGCTCCATGTCGTCGCTGTTGTTCTTCTCGTGGTCCCATCTGATCCCGACCCAGCTGTAGCCCTCCCTGTACGAGTCGTAGTACTCCGGCTTGACCTTCCTCGGGTCCGTGTCCTCGAACCTGAGCCAGAGCTTCCCGCCGTACATCTCCTTGTAGAGGTAGTTGAGGAGGCCGCTCAAAGCGTGGCCTATGTGCATATATCCGCTCGGCTCCGGCGGGAGCCTCGTGACGACGGCACCCTTCACAGCGTTCGGCAGGGGAGGAAGCGTCCTCCTCTCCTCCTTCGTCCTCCTCTCGGCCAGAAGCGACGGATCGATCTCAGAGAGGGCCTGCGCTATCTCCTCGAGGCCCATCGCGTTGACGCGCTCCACGACAGCCTTCACCTCCTGTAGCAGGAAAGACATCGCCGCCTTCGCTCCTGGGTCCTCGGCCACGACCTTCGCTATCACCGGCTTCTCCTGTGCCTTCCCTCCGTGGTCCAGCGCGTTCTTCAGGGCCCATTTGTAGAGAAGGAGCCTGAGCCTCGACTCCTGATCACGCATCTCCAAGACATCACCCGTGGGCCGTCGTCGAGACTATCTTGATGACGTCCCTGTCCTTGAGCCTGTAATCGGCCGGAAGCCTCAGGCCTGTCCTGACGTCGACGGCGTAAAGGAGGCCCTTCGCGAGGTCCTTGTGGATCCTCTCGGCCAGGTCCCTGACAGTGGCGTCGGAGGGGACGAGGAACGCGTCGGGCAGGACGTTCCCCTGCCGGTCGGTGAGGGTCTTCACGTCGTACACCGGATAGACGACGTTCATCCGCAGCAGCTTGAAGACGGCCACGTTGATCGCGAACTGGACTCCCGTCCTCATGTACTTCCCGAAGACCCGCTCGTTGATGATGTCGAGCGCCCACCTCTGCTGCTCGGTCAGGGCGCTCCCTCCCGTTATCACGAACTTCTCCTCCCCCGGTTTGTACCGAATCAGGCCCTTCTGCTCGGCCCTCCTCAGGATCAGTTCGGCCTCGGCGCTGACCGGCACCACTATCCTGTCAGGGAACTTCTCGACCAGCTCCTGGTAGAACTTCTCTGAGCCCTCGACGTCTATCTTGTTGGCGACTATGATCGTCGGCTTCGTCACCTCCCTCAGGACCTGCGCGAACCTCCTGTCGTCATTCATGTTCCAGTTCTCGAAGTCCTTGTTGCTCAGACCCGAGAGCCTCAAAGCCAGCTCCACGTGCTGCTCCGTAACCCTCATCCCCCTGAGGGGTTCGGCGATGGCCTCGGGCAGCGACTTGCCGGATTTCAGGGCCTTCGTGACCCTGTCTTCGTTCCTCTCCAGGACCTTCATCAGCCAGATCACCAGCTCCTCCTCGATGTCGTAGACGTCCGCTACTGGGTTCCCCTTCCCAGGCTCCGTCAACCTCCCCTCCTCGTCCACGCTGGCCGAGGCGTCGACGACGTGGAGCAGCGCGTCCGACTGAGACGCGACCGATAGGAACTGGTTCCCCAGCCCCTTTCCGGCCCAAGCTCCCTTGATCAGCCCAGGCAGGTCTATCAGCTCGAGGGGCAGGTACCTCCAGCCCTCGACGCACGGCGCCGACTTAGGGTTGCACTTCACGCCGAATTCGGAGTCGACGCATGGGCTCAGAGCATAAGCTATCCCGTAGTTGGGTTGCTTCGTCGTGAAGGGATATGTGGATACCTCGGCCGACTGGAGCGTGGCCGCGTTGAAGAAGGTGGTCTTCCCCGTGTTGGTCTTGCCGATCAGCCCCAGCCTGATCAATCCCTGGCCTGAAAGCCCCTTGTCAGCTAATAAGTGATGGTCCTAGGATCGGAGGGCAAGGGCGCTCCGCGTGCCCAAGAGACCGAGAAAAGATCAGAACGGCTCAGATCAGGTAGAACAGCGGGAAGAGGAAGACCCAGACGATGTCGACGAAGTGCCAGTAGTAGCCGAAGTACTCGAGCGCTTCCCAGTTCTCCTTGCCGTAGTGGCCCTTGGCTGCCCTGTAGATCAGGTAGATGAGGGCCAGGAGGCCTGCGGTTACGTGGGCTCCGTGGACACCTGTCGTCAGGAAGAAGGTCGATGCCGGTAGAGAGCTGGAGAAGGTTACGCCGTGCTCGAAAAGCTCCCTCCACTCGTTGTACTTGTTGAAGAGGAAGGCGAGCCCGAGGACCAAAGTCGCACCGAGGAACCCTGCCGCCAATTCCCTGCGGTCGGCCTTCGCCGATGCTAGCGCCAGTACCACGGTGAGGCTGCTCGTCAGGAGGATGAAGGTGTTAGTAGCGCCGTGCCATACGTCGAGCATCTGCCCCGGTGCAGGCCAGGTGCTGCTGGCAGCCCGGACGTAGAGGTACGCCGAGATCAGGATCCCGAAGAGCGTCACTTCGGAGGCTATGAAGGTCCACCAGCCGAGCTTGACCCTGTCCACCTTCTCGAAGGGCCACCGCTCACCGAAGGGCTCCTCGTGGGCGATGAAGCGCTCCCTCGCCCATCCCACGACCGAGATCGCGAAGACGATCAGGCCCGGTATCAAGAGCAGCTGATGGACCGTGAGGCCGGCCAGCGAGAGGAAGGCGCCCAGGCTCACCGCCAACGGGTAGACGGAGTAGTGCGTGGCCTCAGCCAGGTGATGGTGGGCTCCGTTGGTCGAGATGAAGGTCAGCTTACCGCCGGAGAAGCTCGGTATGGCAGGGAAGTTGCCAGGTGGTGGAGGCGACTCGGTGGCCCACTCGAGCGTGAAGGCTTCCCACGGGTTGTTACCGGCCGGCTTTCCGTTCCTGAGGCTGTAGAAGAAGTTCCAGAACATGATCAGGAATGAGAGCCCGAAGATTATGCCTCCGACCGTAGCGAGCTGGTGCCATATCGTCAGCTCAGGCTGATAGATGGGGACGCGCCTGGGCGTCTGCCAGGCGATGAATAGGGGGAAGTAGAGGAGGTTGTAGCCGATGAGCGCCGTGACGAAGTGGATCCTCCCCAGCCTCTCGTCGAACATCTTCCCGGTCATCTTCGGGTACCAGTAATAGAGGCCAGCGATCAGACCGAGGAGGCCGCCTCCGACCATGGTGTAGTGGAAGTGGGCGACGACGAAGTACGTCCCTCGGAGGATGTAGTCGAGGGCGTTGGAACCCAGGAAGACGCCAGTTATGCCGCCGACGATGAATACGCCGATCGCTCCAACCGCAAAGAGCAACGGAGTGCTGACCCTTATTTTCCCCTTGGCGAGCGAGTAGATGTAGGAGAGGATTATCGCGTCGAAAGGTATCGAGATCGCTATCGTCGTGATCGTGAAGACCCTCCTGATGTCCTGGCTTATCCCTGTGTTGAACATGTGGTGGCCCCAGACCAAGAAGCTGAGGACGGCGACTATCGTCATCGCGATCATGACGGCGTTCCTTCCGTAGAGGTGCCTCCTCGTCGATGCCTGGATCACCTCAGCTATGACACCCAAAGCCGGGAAGAGGACGATGTAGACCTCCGGGTGCCCGAAGAACCAGAAGACGTGGTCCCAGAGCAAAGAGCCTCCCTCCGGACTCGAAAGGTAGACCGTTCCGAGCAGCCTGTCAGAGGCGATCAGGATTATGCCGGCGAGGAGCGACGGGAACGCATAGAGCATCATCAGAACCGTCAGCAGCACTGTGAACGTGAACATCGGCAACGCCCTTATTGTCAGCCCCTGGGCCCTCGACCTGAAGATGGTTGCTACGAAGTTCACCGTCGAGACCGTGACCGATGCTGTCAGCAGCGCGAGCCCGAGGCCTCCTGTGTTCACGCCGACGTACGGTGAGAACCTCGAGGTAGTCAGGGGAGCGTAAAGCGTCCAACCGGCATCGATCGCACTGTCCTGGAAGAAGGATATGACGGCTAGGATCCCTCCGAAGAGGTAGAGCCAGTAGCTGAGCGCGTTGAGCCTCGGGAACGCAAGGTCGCGCGCTCCGATCTGCAACGGGACCACATAGTTGGCGAGGGCGAAGGCGAGCGGCGATATAACGAAGAGGATCATTATCAGTCCGTGCATCGTGACAGCTTGGTTGAACTGCTGCGCGTTCAGCAGCTTGATCGTCGGGTCAGCCAGCTGGAGCCTGAAGAGGAGCGCAAGGACCCCTCCGAAGACCAGGAAGTACAGCGAGGTGACGAGGTAGAGTATTCCGATGTCCTTGTGGTCGGTCGTCGTGAGCCAGCGCCTTAACGAGGACGCGGGCAAATGATGGGCGTGCTCCGCCATCTCACCCACCTCCTTCATACCAGGACTTGAACTCCTGCTCGGTAACGGCGACTATCCTGCCGATCATCGTGCCATGCCCCGTGCCGCAGAGCTCGAAGCACCTGACCTCATATGTCCCAGGGACCTTGATGACGGTCCAGTAGGTGTTGATCTTGCCCGGTATCGCGTCTATCCCGATGCCCAACGAGAGGACGCCGAACTTGTGGAAGACGTCGCGACTGGTGACGTAGAACTTGATCGGTCTGTTGATCGGGACCCTCGCCTCGCCTAGCACCGTCTTTCCGTTAGGGTACGTGAACTCCCAGCCCCACTGGAACGCTGTCACGCGTATCTCGAGCGAGTCGGCTGGAGGCGTCTCGAGGTACGCTAGCGTCGAGAAGGTGCTGAAGATCAAGGTGATGACGATCGTCGCACTGAGGGCGATGGAGATCAGCAGCTTGTAGGGGAAACCTTCCGAAGCGGGCAGCTCCCCCAGTTCGACGTCCTTACCCTTGACCTCCTTCGCCCTGACATGCTTCACGAGGTGGTAGAGCATGTAACCCATCACGACCACGAAGACCAGAGTCCCCAGCGTCAGGAACGTGTTGAAGAGGGAGTAGACGGCATCGGCCGCCGTGCTCACCATCATTGAAGGCTCCCGCCTGTCACGATATTAACCCATATTAGGGTATCGCATTCGAGTTCCGATATGTGTCAGATCGCTGCGCAGAATCCGGAATCCGGGTCAGAAGCTCGAAGCAATCTCATCCCAACGACTAACTGTCCATCCTGCACGTTTGAAGTGCCTCAGCCAGTGGTCTTTCCGTGTGCCTCCCTGTAGGACCGGACGACCCAGTCCTCGATCAAGGTGCAGCCGATCGGGCTGACGCTCTGGTCAGGACCGCAGTTGGGGTTGTAGGGGCAGAGGGGGCAAGGGGCGCCGAAAAGCGGAGAGGGGTCGAACTTCTTGATCAGAGGTATCAGCTTGAGCGTCCACCTGTCCTTCGCCAGAACCCTCTCCCTCCTCACATATCCCTTCTTCTCCAGCTTGATCGCCAGCCTGGAGCCCACCCTGCTCGAGACGCCTAGCCTTTGCCAGAGCTCCGACTGGAGGATCCCTTCCTCGTTCTCCAGAAGGATTTTTATCGCTTGGTCCTCTAACCGGGCGAGCTTAGAGGTCTGCATTCTCCGCTCTACTGTTGAT
>JAVVHL010000044.1:0-9420 GCA_032249575.1 Candidatus Calditenuis sp.
CGCCGGGCAGGACTCGAACTCATGCGCCCCTCAACTCGGCGACAGCTCTCACGTCCGGTCAGAACACCCAGGATAACGAGGCAGCCTTGAAGGCCGCTGCGGGAACCCGCCGATCCCAGAAATCGTCCTGTCCCCTCCCGACGT
This sequence comes from Candidatus Calditenuis sp., assembly GCA_032249575.1. Lineage (GTDB taxonomy): Archaea > Thermoproteota > Nitrososphaeria_A > Caldarchaeales > Calditenuaceae > Calditenuis. The sequence continues at coordinate 145 of JAVVHL010000044.1, forward strand.
TGCAGACGGTTCAATACCTGCGAGGGCATGAGGGGAGCGAAGGGATGAGGGCGCTGCAGCTCCACGTCGACTCGATCGAGTACGAACCCGTTGCGGTAGAGGGCCGGGTCTTCGAGGAGGTGGAAAGGAGGAGGTACAGGGTCGAGGAGGCGGTCGTGCTCTTCACCAGCGTCGAGCGCGAGGACACGCCTGAGGTCGCATCGGAGATGCTCCGGCAGGTGGCCGAGTTCATGGGGAGGCTCGGCGTGAAGAGGCTCCTGATCTACCCCTATGCCCACCTGAGCCCAGACCTGGCGAGGCCGGAGAAGGCGCTGGAGTTGCTGAGGAGGATGGAGACGGAGGCGAGGACGATGGGGATCGAGGTCTACAGGGCGCCCTTCGGGTGGAACAAGCGCTTCACCCTCTCGGTTAAGGGACACCCGCTGGCGGAGCAGCTGAGGGTCGTGACGAAGGAGGAAGTCCTCTCGCGAAGGGAGGCGAGGGCCGAGGGCGCGGCGAGGCAGGAGGCAGTCCAGGTGCAGGAGAGGGCCGCAGTGAGGGAGGAGAAGGAACCCCTCCACATCAGGCTCGGGAGGGAGCTGGACGTCTTCAGCGTCAACGAGAACGTCGGCTCAGGCCTGATCCTCTTCCATCCGAACGGCGCGATCATAAGGGAGGAGCTGATCAAGCTGATCAGGGAGGTGAACAGGAGGCTCGGGTTCAGGGAGGTCTGGACGCCCCACCTCTTCAGGTCGACGCTCTGGCAGAAGACCGGCCACTACGAGACCTTCAGGGACAGGATGTTCCTCTTCCGCATAGGCGACGAGGAGTACGTCCTGAAGCCTATGAACTGTCCGGGTCACGCGATGATCTACGCCAGCTCCACCAGGAGCTACAGGGACCTGCCGGTGAAGATATCGGAGTTCGGAACGGTCTACAGGAACGAGCAGCCGGGTGAGCTCACGGGACTCCTCAGGGTCAGGAGCATAACCCAGGACGACGGCCACGTCTTCGCCAGGCCCGATCAGGTCGAGCAGGTGGTGAGGGAGATACTCGACGCGGCCTTCGAGGTCCTCGAGAGGGTCCTAGGAGCTCCAGTCCACGTCAACCTCTCCACGCGGCCCGAGAAGTACATCGGCACCAAGGAGCTATGGGACGTGGCCGAATCGGACCTGAGAGCTGCGCTCGAGTCCACGGGGATCAGGTACGAAGTGAAGCACGGCGAGGGCGCCTTTTACGGCCCGAAGATAGACGTGGACGTCGAGGACTCGATGGGGAGGAGGTGGCAGTGCTCGACGATACAGCTCGACTTCTTCATGCCGGAGAGGTTGGGGCTCGAGTACGTCGACCAGGACGGCACAAAGAAGAGACCCGTCATGATCCACAGGGCCATCTTGGGAAGCCTGGAGCGCTTCACCGGACTACTTCTGGAGCATTACAACGGAAGGCTGCCGGTCTGGTTAGCGCCGCTGCAGGCGGTGGTTCTGCCTGTGAAGTCGGCCCACTCCCCGTACGCCGAGAGGGTGCTGAGGGCGCTCCTCGACGCGGGCATCAGGGCTGAGCTCTGGGAGGAGGGGACGTTGGAGAAGAGGATCAGGGAGGCCCACAGGGCGAGGGCGTCGTTCGTCCTCATCGTCGGCGAAGCTGAGGCCGGGTCCAACACGGTCTCCGTCAGGGACCACGAGGGCAGGGTCGTCAAGGGCGTCCTCCTCGAGGACTTCGTCCGGTGGATCGCAGGTCTCGTGAGCAGGAGGGAGAGGAACGTCGGATCTGTTGACGAATCGCTCGCCACAGGCCCACGCTGAAAGCCGTTCAACTGCGATGCAACAGTGAAGGCCCTGCAGGTCGTTGCAATTTCACGTTTTATACCGACTCCGTAACGGACGTTAACGTGAGGGTCGAGGGCTTCTACAACCGCCACGCCGAGACCATGGGCAGGGACGAGCTGGAGAGGTTGAAGCTCGAGAGGCTGAAGTGGACCGTGAGGCACGCCTACGAGAACGTCAGGTTCTACAGGGAGGCGATGAGGGAGAGGGGGATCACGCCCGACGACATCAAGACCCTCGACGACCTCAGGAAGCTGCCCTTCACCGATAAGGAGACGCTAAGGGCCACCTACCCCTTCGGGCTTTTGGCGGTCCCCAAATCGGAGCTGGTGGAGATCCACATGACTTCAGGGACGACCGGAACGCCCACCGTAGGGCTCTACACGATGAACGACGTAGAGGTCTGGGCGGAGGTGATGGCGAGGTCGCTTTACATGTCAGGCCTGAGGAAGGAGGACGTCTTCCAAATAACGCCGAGCTTCGGCCTCTTCACAGGCGGCTTCGGCTTCTATTACGGTGCCAGGAAGATAGGAGCGTTCATAGTACCGACTGGTGCGGGGAACAGCAGGAGGCAGATACAGCTGATGAGGGACCTCGGGACGACGATGATCTGCGCTGTCGTCTCGTACGTCCTCAGGCTCACGGAGACGGCTTACGAGATGGGAGTGGATCCGGCGAGGGACACGCAGGTGAGGAAAGGCGTCTTCGGGTCAGAGATGTGGACGGAGGAGATGAGGCAGAGGATCGCGAGGGCTTGGGACATGGACGTCTACGACATCTACGGCTTCACCGAGCTCTGCGGACCTGGGGTCGCCAACGACTGCTACCTCCACGACGGCCTCCACCTGTGGGAGGACCACTTCCTGGTCGAGGTGATAGACCCTAAGACCGGGGAGCCAGTTGGGCCCGAGGAGAGGGGCGAGCTGGTCTTCACGACGCTGACGAAGGAGGCCATGCCTTTGATCAGGTACAGGAGCAGGGACATATCGAGGATCTACGACGCGAGGACCTGCGACTGCGGCAGGACCCACCTCAGGATCGAGCGGATAACAGGCAGGATCGACGACATGGTGAAGGTGCGGGGCGTTGCCATTTGGCCCTCCGCCGTCGAGTCCATACTGATGAAGTTCCCGGAGCTCGGAATCGAGTACCAGATAACGCTGACGAGGGAGAAGGGCCTCGACGTGATGAAGCTCACGGTGGAGCTGGCATCGCCTGACGTTCCGGAGGCCAAGAGGAAGGAGCTGGCGGAGAGGATAAGGAGGGAGGTCGCCGAGAACCTCATGGTGGATCCTGTGGTGGAGCTGGTGAACCCGATGACTTTGCCGAGGCAAGAGGTCGGGAAGGCCAAGCGCGTCATCGACATGAGGACGTGACCTGAGAGGACCTCAGACGTTTCCTGAGCACCGCAATCAGATTCTTATCATCTCTATCCTTCAGGTTTCGTGTGAGCGAGGTCCCTACCAGGGAGAACTTCGCGCTCCTCCCGCACGGAACCGAGGTGCTGATGTACCTCGTCCTGATACCTTTCGCCGCGGTCTTCCTCTACGGCCTCTACCTGAAGCTCTCGGAGTACGGGATAGAGGCATTGAGGGCCATAGCTCGGGACCCCGTGAGGTGGTTCAGGAACGTCGTGGGGTACGCAGTGGCCCAGAGGAGGATCGTGAGGGAGCTGGGGCCGGGGCTGATGCACTTGGGAATCAGCTACGGCATCCTCGTCCTCTTCATCGGGACGGTATTGGTCGCGATAGACTTCGACATCTTCGAGCGGTTCGGCGGCAAGCTCCTCGAGGGCACAGCGTACCTGGTCTTCGAGGCGGCGCTTGACCTCTTCGGGCTCTTCCTCCTCTACGGGCTTCTGGTGGGACTGGCGAGGCACTACGCAGGTGTCAGGAGGCTCAGGAACAGGCTCGAGTACTATTCCTACCTCTACGGCCTCCTCTACATCGGCGTAACGGGGTACCTGCTCGAGGGGGTCAGGCTCTACGTCAAGCAGGTTCCCTGGTCCGGTTACTCGTTCATAGGCAACTCGGTCTCGGTGGCGCTCGCCTCGATGGGCCTGGACAGGGGCTTCCTCTCGCAGGCCTACGGATGGATCTGGTGGTCCCACGCGATTGTGGCCTTCGGCCTCGTCGCCGCCCTCCCCTTCACCAACCTCCTCCACTCGGTCGTCGCCGTCTTCTACTCGGGCCTCTCGCACACGGCTCCCAGGTTTCCGATGGTGGCCGGCACGCCCTTCAAGCTACAGGAGCTCGACGAGTCCGCCGAGATCAAGGTGGGCTTCAGGAAGGTTACGGAGCTGAGCTGGTACCAGAAGATGGGACTCGACGCCTGCACCGATTGCGGCAGGTGCGAGGCCGTCTGTCCTGCCTTCGCCGCCGGCACTCCACTCTCGCCGAGGATGGTGGTCCAGAAGCTCAGGGCTGAGCTTTGGGCATCGAGGAGGAGGGGGCCGAGGGACGTCTTCGAGGAGGGAGTGCTGACCTACGAGGAGCTCTTCGCCTGCACCACCTGCGGCGCCTGCGTCGAGGCCTGCCCAGTCACGATCAGCCCGCTCGAGTACATCATCGAGGCCAGGAGGGCCCTGACCTTCGAGGGGAAGCTCGAGAAGAGGGCGGTGGAGGTCTTGACTTCGCTCGGCCGCACAGGGAACATGTACGGCCTTCCGCCTTCCTCGAGGGAGGAGGCCATTGCAGAGCTGAGGGAGCTCGGCGCGAAGACCGTCGAGGAGAACCCGGAGGCCGAGTACGTCTACTGGCTGGGATGCCTCGCGACCTTCGACGCGAGGGCCCGCAACATCGCTAAGAAGATGATCGAGATCATGACGAGGTGCGGGCTGAACTTCGCCGTCTTGGGCCCTGCGGAGTCCTGCACCGGAACCGAAGCGAGGAGGATCGGCGAGGAGGGGAGGTTCCAGGAGCTGGCTTACGCGAACGTCGAGGTCCTCAAGACGCTGAACGGCAAGAAGGTCGTGACCCACTGCCCGCATTGTTTCCAAGCGCTGAGGAACGAGTACAGGGAGTTCGGGCTCGAGCTGGAGGTGATCCACCACTCTGTGCTGTTGGGAAGGCTGGTGAGGGAGGGGAAGCTGAAGGCCAGGGAGGCGATGTCGGTGACACTCCACGACTCCTGTTACCTCGCCCGGCACAACGGGATCGTCGACGAGCCGAGGGAGGCGCTCGCGGGCCTCGACCTCAGGGAGATGAAGAGGAGTGGGAGGTGGACGTTCTGCTGCGGCGGAGGCGGAGGGAACTACTGGTACGAGGTGAAGCGGGTGAAGAGGGAGAGCGTCCAGAGGATCGAGGAGGCCCTCTCGACGGGTGCGGAGGTCGTCGTCAGCGAGTGTCCCTTCTGCCTCGCGATGTTGGAGGACGCAGTGAGGGTTATGGGCCTCGAGGGCAAGCTGAAGGTCAGGGACATCGCAGAGCTCTTCTGAGAAGTTCTACAACACGTTCAAAAGATATACCAGCAGAATCACAGCTGGGACCTCCAGTGCAATTGCTCTGAAAAGGTACCTGTAGACGCCCCTCATTTCGCACTTGAAGTGCTCCGCTGAGAGGACGAAGCAGCTGTGGGCTGGGCTGAGCATCACGCCGATGTGGCCGCCTGCGAAGGCGAGGGCCAGCATGTAACCCTCGAGGAGTTTCAGCAGGGGAGGGAAGGTGAGCGTGACGAAGGAGAACTCCACGCCCGTCGCGAAGCCTATCACCATCGGGATCGTGAAGACGGCGATGGGACCGTAGGGCCTCAGGACGTCTGAGAGGTAGTGGTTGAGCCCGGTGGCCTCGATGTAGTTGGAGTAGACGAGGGATCCGATGATGATCAGAAGTATGTTCGGGTTGAGGCCGCGTCTTAACGCGTCCAGCAACTCCCTCACGCTCACCCTCTCGACCAGCGAGTAGAGCAGGAAGACGGAGCCCACGGCGATCGGCAGCGGTATCAGGAAGGTGAGGACCGCTATGAGCGCGATCGGCCAGAGAGACGCGAGCCCCTTCGGTATTCCGTTCTCGGCGATTTTGGGGACGGCCGAGAGCGTGACGAGGCCGGAAACGGCGGCGGCGAGGGAGGCTGGCCAGGTCCACCGGATCACCTCGACGGGCGTCATGTGGAGGATCGCTGCGGCGAGGATGACGCCCTGGTACAGGGGCCATACCGGTATCCAGATGTGCCTCCACCAGTAGTTGATGAAGACCCTGTTCCTGGCGTCGAGTCCGAGCTTGCTGTAGAGGGGGTCAGCGATGACAGCCGAGACGTATGCGCCTCCTGGCATCGGCAACAACCCTATAGCAGCCGGGATGCCATAAGCCGCAGCCCTCGGTCCGAGCGAGACCATGCCGGAGTAGATCTTCGAGCCGTCGCGTTGGAGGATGTGGGAGAGCGATATAGCCAGGACCAGCGTCACCGTGACGTTCAGCATCCTCAGATCGAAGGAAGCCGAGGTCACCGCCGTCAGCTCGGGCAGTGGGAGGGAGAGGAAGCCGTAGAGGGCGACGCCGAGCGCCAGCGAGTAGCCGACGTTGAGCCTCCTGCTCAGGACTAGCCCAGCTATCAGGCCGACCGAGGCCACGAACGCCAGCAGGTTCAGCGGAGCCTCCAACCCCTACGCGGGTCTCCAAAACGCTCCTCGTCTTAGACCCATCCCGCCCTACCCGGCGGTTCAGGCCCGAATACGGTTTATATCACAGCCCCTGCGAGTAATGGCACAAAAAGAGTGATGGAAGGGCTTGAGTGAGTTCGTGAAGATAGGAGACCTGAACCCGAGCTCGAGGGGCGTGAACCTGATCGCGAAGGTCGTCTCGAAGACGGAGCCGCGGGTTGTGGGGAGCCAGTACGACAACGCCGAGCACAAACTGTCGACGGCCCTGATCGCCGACGAGAGCGGAGCGATATCGCTGGTCCTCTGGGACGACGACGTAGAAAGGGTAAGGGAGGGAGAGACGATCAAGATCACCAACGCCTACGTCAAGGTCTTCAAGGGGAGGATGCAGCTGAACCTGGGAAGGTACGGTAAGGTCGAGGCCTCAGACGTGGAGCTGGAGGAGGTGAACACCGAGAACAACCTCTCGGAGAAGGTCGTCTCGTCCCCCGGCTTATCCGGTTCAGGGCCAAGGGAGAGGTTCCAAAGGAGGAGGGCCTTCGGGAGAAGGTCCGGATTCTGATAGGACCTCAGCATCGGAAACCTGAGTCAAAGTTCGGTCCTTTTTTGTTCTCCGTTACCCCAGCGAAATCACTGCTCCACTGGCTCGACTAGGAAGACGTTGTCCTGCTTCCCGACGACCCTGAGGCGCTGGCCCTGCTTGACGTCCTTCACCGCTATCACCCTCCTGTATTCACCACCTATAACGGCATAGCCCTCGGAGCCCTTAGGGATGTCCTCGACCGCACGCCCTGTCGTCGCGGGGACCATCGGGACCGGTCTCCTCTTCGCTGCCCTGAGGGCCTTGAAGATGATGAAGCCTACGACGGAGCCGGCGAAGATGCCAGCAGCCGCGATCCCGAGCATCGCCTCCTCGAGCCAGCTCGAAGCGATCAGTATGTTGCCGGGAGGTGCCCTGACGATGAGGACAGAGCCCAGCACGATCATCGCTATCCCGAAGGGCAGTGCTATCATCGTTCCGCCCGTGTAGAACTCGTACAGTATCAGAACCGATCCCAAAATTATCAGGCCGAGACCCACCCAGTTCACGTTGAAGCCCTGGCCGACGAGGCCGAGGAGTATGAGGATAGCACCGGTGAGCTCGGCGCCGAGCCCCGGGTGGGAGAGGCCTACGATCAGGATCAGGAAGCCCAAAGAGAGCAGGAGCGTCGAGAGGAGTGGGTCGCTGAGCGCGTCCAGCACCGCAACCCTCAGATCCGCTGAGGCCTTCTCTATCACCGCTCCCTTCAGCCTTAGGACCACCTCCCCGCCCATCCTCTTGACGGCCCTTCCGTCGGCCTTCTCGAGGAGGTCCTCGACGTTCTCCGCTATCACCTCGATAACGCCCCTCTTCAGCGCCAGCTCGGGGCCGAGGTTGTCGTTGTGCGTGACGAACCGCGCTGCCTGGGTCTCGTTCCGACCGTGGAGCCTCGCCATCGTCCTCATCTTCTCCACGAGGAAGTTCACCACCTTCGGCTCCTCAGTCGGCACACCTCCGACGACCGGCTGGGCTGAACCGATGATGGTATAGGGAGCCATCGCGGCCAGATCAGCAGACATCAGGATGTAGGTCCCTGCGGAGAGGGCCTGACCTCCTGGCGGGTAGACGTAGACGATCACCGGAACAGGAGACGAGGTGATGGCGTCCATGATCCTCAGTGTGGCGTCCGCGAGCCCTCCGAAGGTGTTGATCGTGATCAGCACTGCCGAGTAACCGAAGGACCTTCTGAGCAGGACGTCCTCCAACCACTCGGCGGTGGACGTGGATATGTGACCTGAGACCTCGACCAACAGGACCCTCGGTGCGACCGCTGGCTGGGAACTTGCAGGTAGGACGGAGAAGAACGGAAGCAGCAGGATGAGGGCCGTCAGAGCCAGAAGGAAGGGCCCATCGGGCTTCAACTCTACTTCTCCTTGCTCTCCTTAGCGACACCTTTACCTGTGACCTGGAGGCTTGCTCCCAACGCTGTAGCCAGAAGGCCGCTGTGCATCCCTCCCTCGGTCACTATGATCAGGTTCTTCTCCCGAGCTATCTCGGCCCAGGTCTGGAGCTCCCTCAACCTGAGCGCTATCGGGTTGGCGGCGTAGGCCTGCGCGGCCTCGGCCATCTTCTGTGCCGCGAGGTACTCTCCCTCTGCCATGATGATCCGGCTCCTCCTCTCCCTCTCGGCCTCTGCCTGTTTGGCTATTGCCCTCTGCATCTCGGCCGGAAGGACCACGTCCCTGATCGCGACGGCCGTTATCTTCACGCCCCAGGGCTCCGTTGCCTCGTCGAGGAGCTTCTGGATCCTGAGGTTCAGCTCGTCCCTCTTCGTCAGAAGGTCGTCCAGCTCCACCTGTCCTATCACGTCCCTGAGCGTGGTCATCGCCAGCAGGCTCGAAGCCATCACGTAGTCCTTCACCCTCATCACCGCTGCCTGCGGGTCCTCAACCCTCATGAAGACGACCGCGTCCACATCGACCGTCACGTTGTCCTTGGTCACGATCCTCTGCTTAGGTACGTCGAGCGAGACTATCCTGAGGTCTATGATCCGGGGCGAGTCGATGATGGGGATGATGAACGTCAGCCCTGGTCCCTTGAACCCTATCAACCGCCCGAGCCTGAAGACGACGAGCCTCTCGTACTCCTTGACGATCCTGATCGACGACCTGAGTATCGCCAGAATTACAATCAGGATGAGTATCCCGGCTAACAGGGTACCAACTCCGACCTGAAGGGTCAGCACCATCTCGCCATTATCACCGAATCCTCTGGATATTAAACGATAGGCGGCTTTAGCGGATCATTAGCTTGAGCCCACAGGTACTGACAAGTTTTACTTAAGCCTTTTTGGG
>JAVVHL010000045.1:0-9390 GCA_032249575.1 Candidatus Calditenuis sp.
ATAGGCGTGGCGACCTTTCAGGGCGATGTGGAGGAGCACTTGGCTGCGACGAGGGAGGCGCTGAGGAAGCTCAACGTCCCTGGCGATGCTGTGCCCGTCAAGATGCCCGAGGAGATCGCGGAGCTAGACGCGCTGATCATACCGGGAGGGGAGAGCACGGTGATGGGTAGGCTCGCGCAGCGGACCGGAGCCCTCGATGTGATCAGGAAGAAGGTCCTCGACGGCATGCCAGTCCTCGGGACGTGTGCGGGCCTGATATTCCTCGCGAAGAGGGTCTACGACAGGGTGGTGGGCGAGACGGGGCAGCCGCTGATCGGGGTCCTTGACGTCCTCGTCGAGCGGAACGCTTACGGAAGGCAGAGGGAGTCCTTCGAGGTGGAACTGGAGGTACCTGCGTTCGGCGTGAGGAACTTCAAGGCCGTCTTCATCAGGGCTCCCGCTATCCTCGAGGTCGGAGAGGGGGTTGAGGTCCTGGCGAGCTACGGCGGTAAGCCCGTCGCCGTCAGGCAGGAGTCGATTTACGGCACCACCTTCCACCCGGAGCTCTCCGGGAACACCGTCTTCCACGAGGCACTGGTGAGGGAGGCGGTCAGGTTCTCGAGGCGCTGAGGACTCCGTTCGATTCCCTTCAAAATGATATTAAACGGATCTGACGCTCAAGGACGATGAGGTTCGTCACGGACGAGGAGGTCGCCTCCGCGCTCAGCATGAGGGAGGTGATAGAGGCGGTCGAGAGGGGCTTCGCGCTCTACAGCCTCCGGAAGGTCAGGATGCCCCAGAGGGTGAGGACGGACGTCCCCGAGCACAACGGCACGATCCTCCTCATGCCCTGCCAGGTACCCGAGCTCGAGGTCTACAGCGTCAAGTACGTCACAGTTTACCCCGATAACCCGTCGAGGGGACTGCCGACGATCTTCGCGGCCATGCTGATCTCCGACCCGAGGACCGGTGAGCCCAAGATCCTCGCGGAGGCGAGGGCGGCGACGGGGATGAGGACCGGTGCGGCATCCGCTGTCTCGATCAAGTATTTGGCCCGGAGGGACTCGGAGGAGCTCGGCATAATCGGGTGCGGATACCAGGCGAGGTGGCAGCTGAGGGCCGCTGTGGAGGTCATGAGGTGCACCGTCGTGAGGGCGTACGACATCGTCCGGCAGAGGGCCGAGGAGTTCGCAGCCGAGATGTCAAGGGAGCTGGGTCTGGACGTGAAGGTGACAGAGACGGTGGAGGAGCTGGTGAGGAGGAGCGACGTGGTCATCACCGCCACAACGTCGAAGACGCCCTTCGTCAGGAGGGAGTGGGTGAGGCCCGGGACGCACTTCTCGGCGATCGGCGCGTTCACCCCCGACATGGCTGAGCTCAGCGCTGATCTGGTCGCATCGTCGAAGGTCTACGTCGACTCGCTCGAGGCTGCTAAGGAGGAGGCGGGTGACGTGATACAGGCGGTGGCTAAGGGGCTGATGAGGTGGGAGGACGTCAAGGGCGAGATCGGAGAGGTCGTGGTTGGGCTGAAGAAGGGGAGGGAGGGCGAAGAGGAGGTTACCGTCTTCAAGAGCGTGGGGATAGCGGTGCAGGACGCTGCGGTCGCGTCGCTGCTGCTCAGGCGCTTCGGAGGATGAAGGACGTCATGGATCGCTCCCCTCAGAACGGCGATGCCTTCCTCGCCCTCGGCCTGACGCTCGCTGCAGTAGCGCTCCTTTCGATCTCTGTGATCTCCGAAAGCGCATACGCACAGCCCAGCTGGAGCTTCAGGGCCAACGTCACCGGAACCCTCTACCCAGGAGAGGAGGGAACGGTCAGGGTCTCGATCCTCAACACGGAGTGCGTCAGGAGGGAGCAGAAGGCGGTGCTCGACTACACGAGGTACAGCTTCGTCAGGAACGTGGAGGAGGGGCAGATCGAAGTCATCAAAGGAAGGCTCGAGGAGCTGAAGTCCATCGGACTGATCGGGAGCTATCTGATAGCCGAGAACTCCAGCCAGCTGATCGGAAGCAAAGTCCACTTCAACCTGACCGTCTTCGTCTACGACTACTGCCGAGGAAGCAACGCTCAGGTCCTCAAGGCCCGCATATGGTTCCCATGGCCCGGCTACGGAAGGTCCTACAACTCGGAGGTGACCGTGGGGAGGACGCTGCCGCCGTTTGACGTGCTGGCGTACGTCGTCACAGGCTCCACCTCAGGCTTCAGGATCGACCTGAGCTTCAACTTCAAGGTCCCGAAGGATTTGGCTTCGGAGCTCCTCGTCGCATCTGTTCCCGTCGTCGAGATAGACGCCATCGTAACACGAGACGTCTACACGTTCGGAGGGCCCTTCGGCCTGAGGGAGGTTACCGTCACGGGGTCCGTCGAGATCAAACCCTTCAGGACCTTCGAGCTCCTGATCGCCGACAGCGAAGGGAAGAGACCATTACCGCAGGCGAGGCTCAGGTTCCAGGCCCACGTCTATCCCTTCTCGCTCGAGCTCCAGGCCGACAGGGACGGGAAGGTCGCGATCAACAGGCTGCCGGACCAGTACAGCTACAGGGTCTACGTCCTCTTCAGGACGCCGGCGGTCCTGGAGGAGATACCGGTGCTGGTGACGGACATGGACGCGAGGGACCTTGCGGCCTCTGACGTCCTCAGGACAGAGCTGTACACAGTCAGGGTCTCTGTGGTCGACCAGAAGGGGAGGCCCGTTGAGGGTGCCGACGTGTCGCTCAAGCCGATAGAGGTGATCTACGCGAAGGCGTCGGTACCTGTCTCCGCCAAGACCTCGGGTGAAGGGCTCGCGGAGTTCCCGCTGATATCGAGGGGCAACTACTCGGTATCGGTAGAGAGGCTGGGGGTCGAGGTCTTCAGCACGCACATCTACGTGGGTTACCATCCGACGTACGGTTTCAGGGAGCCGAGGGTCAAAGCCGTGGCGAGGCTCGACGACCTGAGCGTATCCGTCGTCGACGGAAAGGGAAGGCCGCTGCAGGCCGACGTCGTCGTATCGATGAAGGTGAGCGGAGAAACGCTGCTCACGGTCAAGACCCCAGACGGAAGGCTCGAGCTGAAACAGATCCCTGTGACCGATTACGTAATTCGGGTGAGCGTCGCGACATCTCTCGGAGGTAGCGTTACTGTCGAGGAGACAGCGCGTCCAGGAGACGGAGGGGCTGTGACGGTGAGGGTTCAGGTCTACAGGGTGAGGCTCGGGGTCCATGCGGTCGACGGAAGGCCGCTGCCAAACGGTACTGTCGTGGTGGACGGCGCGGAGTTCCAGCTGAAGGAGGGGTCCTTGGAGCTCGCCGCAGTTCGGGAGGGCGTTTATGGGCTGTCGGTGAGGTTCATGGGCCTCGAGGTCTTCAGGGGCACTCTGGCGGTGAGCGATGACGTCGACGAGCGGATCGAGGCGCAGGTTTACGGGCTGAGGCTGAGGTTCCTCGATGCCGAGGGGAACCCGGTCGAGGTCGGCTGGAGGCTGAGGGCTGAGGGGCTTGAGGCGTCCGGGTCCGGAGGTTCGATGACGATGGACTTCGTCCCAGGGATGGACCTCGAGCTGTCGTTAACGTATAGGTTCCTGAACGCGAGCGTCGAGGTGCTGAGGCTCACCGAGAGGACCGGTTCTCTCTCAGGAAGGGAGGAATTACGCCTCCCGCTAGGCAGGCTGAGGGTTGCTGTGAGCTGGGACTACGGCGCTCCCTTCTCGGGCAACATGAGGCTGACTGGCGGAGGGCAGGAGGTGATGGTGCAGCTGCGGAACGGCCGCTTCGAGAGCGATATCCCCTTCCCGTTCGGGAACTACAGCTACAGGCTGATCGGAGGGGTAGGTGCGGTGCTAGGCTCAGGCGGCTTCGATCACAGGGGCGAGGTCGTAACGATAACGGTCAGGACCGTCAAGATCTCGGTCAGCGTGAAGGACCTCCTCGGTACACCGCTTCCCGGCGCACAGGTCAGGGTGCTCAAGGGAGGGACGTTGTACAACACGGGCACGACCGACAGGACGGGGACCGTCACCTTCACTAGGCTGCCTGAGGCGCTGGTGCCCTACTCCGTCGAGGTCAGGGTCAGGGAGCACTCGGAGACGAAGCTGACATCGGGAGCGGTCTCGTTCGAGGTCCCCTACCTCTACGTGATGGACGCGATCCTTTCGCCTCTTGAGATCGGTGCGATCGGAGGAGCGACGGCCGCTGCCCTCGCATCCCTCGCAATATACTCGATCAGGCGCGCCAAGAAATGAATTGCCCCAGTCATATCGCAAGAGGTGCGACAACACGTCCATCGAATTCCTTGCATAGTGCTACGTGATCCGCAGGGAATCCTCGTATATCATCTGAGGAGCTATCATAATATGGTTTGACCGTGCAGAATCTATCACTGTTATAACAGTTCCATGGCCAAATGACCTCGAGTGCAGATGCAGCGGCTCGTCGAGTACGTCTCGAGCTACGAGCTGGAGGGGAGCTGGAAAGACCACAGGTCAAGCCACTCCCTCCATTCGCTGTGTTCACGGACAGGGTCGTTTCCGCCGGCGCTGGCGAGGTGGTACGTGGAACGCTACTCGGTCAGGGGAAGCAGGGTATTGGACCCGTTCTCGGGGAAGGGGACGGCGCCGCTGGAGGCCTGCCTCGGAGGCCGGGTGGGAATAGGGAACGACCTCGCACCGGAGGCCTACGTCCTCACGAGGGCCAAGGTCAGGCCTGTGGGGTTCGAGGAGGTGAGGTCATGGGTCGAGAGGAACAGGAGCTTCATCGAGGGCTACAGGTCTTCCGACGCACCGGAGGAGGTGGAGGTCTTCTACAGCAAACGGACCCTCAGGCAGATACTCGCGGTCAGGGAGCTCCTAGAAAGGCCCGAGACGGACGTGGAGTGGTTCGTGAAGGCGGTGATGCTGGGGATCCTCCACGGCTCTTCCAGTGACTCCCTCTCGGTCAAGTGCTCACACTCGTTCTCGATGTCTCCCGGATACGTCAAGCGCTCGGTCAAGGAACTGGGCCTGAAGAAGCCCGAACGGAACGTGCCCGACTGCATCCTCACGAGGGCGAGGAGGGTCCTTCAGGACGGGCTGCCTGAAGTCAAGGGAGCGGCCTTCAACACCGACGCGAGGAGGTTGCCGCTGGGAGACGGTTCAGTCGACCTGATCGTCACGTCGCCTCCCTACTTCAGCATGCAGACCTACGCGTGGGACAACTGGCTGAGGCTCTGGTTCCTCGGACACGACTACAGGGAGGTCGCGAAGAGGCTCTTCCACACCAGCTCGGTCCCCAGGTTCCTCGGCTTCATGGAGGAGGCGCTCGGGGAGATGCACAGGGTCCTGAAGAGCGGAGGGCACTGCGTCCTCGTCCTCGGGATAGTGAGGCTGAAGGGAGTCCTCGTCGACATGGCCCAGCTCCTCCTCCCAGTCGCGGAGAAGGTGGGGTTCGAGCCGGTCAGGATAGTCTACGACGAGATACCGAAGGAGAGGAAGTACCTGATGTACCTCGAGAGGACGCAGGGCGTGAAGCGGGAGGTAGTGCTGGAGCTGAGGAAGGGGTGAGGGGTTGCTAATAGAGACGCACGGAGAGGTCTGCAGGCTCGGTTACCTCAGGCCCATCACGGCCATAGCCGCGGCGATGGGAGGGGAGACCACGCTCGAGTACATAGCGGCCATGCTCCACAGCCTCGTCCAGAACGCGCAGGCGGCCGAACGCGGTGAGGAGAGGGTAACAGGCTACGTCAGGAACCCTGTGACGGCGAGGAACTACGTGACGCTGGCGAGGGACCTTGGTTTCGTCGGCAGCGAGAGGACCGGAGGGCTCGGGACCTGGGGCAGGATATACATGGCGATGAGGTCGTCGGCGAAGTTCGCGGCCTACGTGAGGGGAGACGTGAAGCTGAGCCACAGGGAACTGGTCTCGCTGAACCAGGTCGAGAAGTTCCTGATGCTCTTCGTGATCCTCCAGCAGGACCACCTCATGACGAAGAGGCTGATCGAGTTCGCGATGGAGAGGGGGGAGTTCACGCGGAACGAGGCGATGATCTTCCTGATGGAGGAAGTCTACCCGGAGGTGCTGAGGACGATGATCAGCTCCGCCGGCAAGAGGAAGAGGGCCGAACTACTCCAGAAGCTGGAGGAAGCTCAGAAGTTCAAGGAGATGAGGGAGAGCTACGGGAGGAAGTCCGAGTGGATCAGGTCCCCCCTCTACGCCAAGTACAGGCACGTGGCCCCGCCGAGGCTAGAGTGGCTTGTCGACCTCGACCTGCTCACCAAGGTCAGGAGAGGGAGGTATGCGCTCTCCGAATTCGCAAAGGCCAACGCCCCTACCATCCGTAAGGCCCTGGGCTTCCCGCCTTCGTCCTTACCGGACCAGCTCTTCGCCAACGTGGCACCTGCGTACCTGAAGTACGTGAAGGCGCCTCAGAGGAGCGCGGCGCTGCAGGCGCTTCTCACCGCCTACCGTCAGCTCTCGAGGGAGGGGAAGGAGCCCGTTAACGTCAGGACGCTGGAGATCGCTACCTCTTTCCTGCTCCTCGAAAACAACCTGCTGATGACGCCGAAGGAGGCCCACGAATTCCTGAACGGCCTATCGCTGATCTACTCCGACAAGATATTCGTGACGCCGATGGAGGACGGGCTCTACGTCACAGGGATGGCGCTTAAGGAGACGGATCTAGCACTTTGAGTGCTCCCTGGCCGAGAGGTGTTTGACGAGCTCCCCAACCGCCCTTGCCCTGTGGGAGTACCTGTTCTTCTCCTCGACGTCCATCTCGGCGAAGGTCCTCTCAGATCCCAGAGGGACGAAGACGGGGTCGAAGCCGAAGCCCCCTGCCCCCCTCGGCTCGGTCGCGATGAAGCCCCTGACCTCGCCGACGAAGACGTTCACCCTTCCCTCCCGATCGACGTATGCGACGGCTGACCTGAAGACCGCTGCCCTCCGCTCCACTCCCTCCATCAACTTGAGGAGACCCCTGACGCCGATGGTCCTGTAGGCGTAGGAAGAATAAGGCCCGGGGAAACCGTTCAGCGCGTCGACGAAGAGTCCTGCGTCCTCCACGAAGAGCTCCCCTCCGAAGGATCTGTAGGCGTCGAGGGCTGAGATCCTAGCGATCTCTGCAAGGTCGTCCGACTGGACTTCCAGGACCTTCGCGTTGATCCTCTCGACCGCGATTCCGTGCTTTGCGAGGAGGGCAGAGACCTCGCGCCACTTGCCGTCGTTGGTGGTGACAAAGCGCAGGACCAAACCCGACCTCAGCCGCCGTAGTACCAGCCGGTGTCCCACATGACGAGGTACCTCGGCACCTGCCTGACGACCGCACCGTCCACGACCCTCCCTACGTAGATGACGTGGTCACCCTGATCGACCTTCTCGACGACCTGGCACTCGAACCAAGCCGGGCACTCCTCCAGTATCGGCAGTCCTAGCGTCCTCGAGAGGGTGAAGGGATGGCCGTTGAGCGAGTTGCCCTCGACCTTGACGGGCTTGAAGAAGTCTGCGGCCAGCGACTTCTGGTCACCGGCGAGGACGTTGACGGCGAAGGCCCTGGAGCTCTCGACAGCCCTCTGGAGGCTGCTGTCCCTCTTCAGAGCAACGACGACAAGAGGCGGGTTGAAGCTGGTCTGCGTCAGGAAGTTGACAGCGGCAGCGGCCAGCTCTCCGCCCGACTTGCTGGTGACGACGTAGAGACCGTAAGTTATGGTCCTGAGGGCCTTCCTGAACTCCTCCGACATCGCCCAGAGGGGTCACAGCAAAGTCTTCAACCTTAGCCGGTAACGCGGCTCAGTCCTCCACACGCTCCACGTACCTCCCCCTCGCCCTGATCTCCTCCACCCTCTCGAGGACCTCCCTCGTCCTGACTGACCCTGCGACCTCCTCGTACCCTGACCTGAAGGCCTCCATGAAGACGTCAGCGAGGTCGGGGAACCCTGAGCGGAGGCTCCTGTCCAAGAGGTGGTAGTCCGTCGCGTGCTCCTCTACGTCCTGGGAGTGGCCCGAGAGGCCGAAGTCGATCAGGTATGGCCTTCCAGACTGGACGATCACGTTCGAGGGAACGAGGTCTCCGTGGTAGAGGTCTGCGGAGTGGAGGCGAGCCACGCAGTTGCCGAGGGCTCTCGCCACAGCCCTCACCCTTTCGTCGGCCCTCCTGAGGAGAGACCTGAGGTCCTCGCCGACCACGTACTGCATGTAGATCGTCGATGTTGAGAGCTCGAGGTGGACGACAGCGGGGCAGGGGACGCCGGACCTCTTCGCCCTGTGCATGACCCTCGCCTCCTTCTCGGTCCTCTCGGTCCTGACCTGGAGGTCGACCTCAGGCCTCCGATAGGGCTTGGGGACCCTCGTCTTCGCCACCAGCAGGAACCCTCCCCACCTCACGAGCCTGACGACGGCCTCAGCGCCGATCTGGAGGACTTTCAGCTCTTCGAACGGCCCCTCATCCACGGAACCTCCACCTCGTCGATCCTGAACCTGGGCCTCACCCTGCTCTCCTCTATCAGAACGGTCATCCCGTGCTCTAACATCAGCAGACCGGTCCACGCTATCATCGCACCGTTGTCGCCGAGGAGCTCGTCAGGGATCTGCTTGAAGGAAGCGCCGTGGAGCTTGACCATCTCGGAGACCATCTGGCTCAGCCTCCTGCTCCTCGCGAGACCTCCGACCACGAGCACCTCCCTCTTCCCGGTAAGCGCCACGGCCCTCTCGAGGACCTCGACCAGCATCGAGTAGACCGCTTCTGTCAGCGAGAGGCAGAGGTCTTCGATCCTGTACTGTCCCGACCTCGCCAGCGCAAGGGCCCTCGTCAGGAGGCCGCTGAAGGAGACGTCCATGCCCTTCACCCTCATCGGCAGCGGAACGTACCTCTCACCGCGCGATGCGAGCTGCTCGGGTGCCGGCATCGGGCCGATGCCCACCTTGATCCCGAAGGCGTCGAGGCAGTTGCCAGCGGCGATGTCGAGCGTCTCCCCCAATATCCTGTACCTCCCAGCGCTGTGGGTGGTGACCAGCGTGTTCCCTCCGGCGACGTAAAGCACTATCGGGTCCTCGAAGCCGGTGGAGAGCCTTCCGATCTCGATGTGCGCTACGCCGTGGTTGACCGCGACGAGCGGTCTGCCGAGCCTGTAAGCCAGGGCCCTTGCCACAGTCGCACCAGTCCTCAAACACGGACCGAGCCCGGGGCCGGCGGTGAAGGCTATCACGTCAATTTCCTTCAACCTCAACCCTGCAACCTCGAGGGCTCTGCCGAGGACCGAGTGGGCGACGTT
Source organism: Candidatus Calditenuis sp. (assembly GCA_032249575.1). Lineage (GTDB taxonomy): Archaea > Thermoproteota > Nitrososphaeria_A > Caldarchaeales > Calditenuaceae > Calditenuis. The sequence goes on from JAVVHL010000045.1 coordinate 9,200, forward strand.
GGCGTGGTGCTGTGCCGCTTCCCTCGGATGTATCCCCGAGTCGCGGGGCCTGTAGACCGATGACTCGTTGGCGAGTATCCTGCCCGAGGACGTGACTATCCCGACCCCGAAGGTGTGGGCCGAAGACTCGATCCCGAGGCATACGAGCTCTCCTTCCAATCCAGACTACCGATCTTCGGGCGGATCTTAAG
>JAVVHL010000046.1:0-9339 GCA_032249575.1 Candidatus Calditenuis sp.
AACTATTATGAGGACGAGATGAGATAGCGGCAAATGGATGAAGCAACAGTACACGGTCGCCCGGATCAACAGGAAGGGGACGACCTTCGAGGTCCTGGTGGAGCCGGATCTGGCTCTGAAGATCAAGCTCGGTCAGGCCCAGCCCTCTCAGAAGGTCCTCGTCTACCCTGAGGTCTTCAGGGACGCCAAGAAGGGGATCAGGGCGAAGGAGGAGGAGCTGAAGAAGGCCTTCGGTACGACCGACCCGTACCAGATAGCGCTCGTGATCCTGAAGGAGGGAGACCTCCAGGTCACAGCGGAGCAGCGGAGGGCGCTGATAGAGGAGAAGAAGCGGAAGATCATCGACCTGATCTCAAGGAACGCGGTCGACCCGAGGACCAACGCACCGATACCGCCCCAGAGGATAGAGCTCGCGATGGAGGAGGTGGGAGTGCAGATCGATCCGTTCGCTGAGCCCTCGGACCAGGTTGGCAAGGTCATCGAGCGCCTGAGGCCCGTTCTGCCCCTGAAGTTGGCCTTGAAAGTCTTCGAGGTGAGGGTCCCAGGCGAGTTCCAGCCCCGGGTGGCGTCCTATCTCAGGAGCGTCGGGAAGGTGACGAGGGAGGAGTGGAAGGGCGACGGGACCTGGGTCTGTCAGGTCGAGGCCCCCGCTGGACTCCTCGCCGAGCTCACCGAGAGGGTCATGAAGATCACGTCCGGCAAGGGCGACGTCCGGACCGCCTGATCGAGGACCTACGCCCAAAGATTATAACTCAATGGCTAACGGTATGCGCAGGTGTAGCGTTTGACGGAGCTGGTGAACGACAAGGACTTCGTGCTGCCTGGGCAGCCGCTGACCGACGAAAAGGAGAAGGCTGGCAGGTTCACCTACGTCCACGGAGGGCTCGTCAGATCCGCAGTGGCCGGCATGGTCCGGATGAGGGGCCAGAAGGCGGAGGTGATACCGGCGAGGGGGCCCTACAAGCCGAGGGAGAACGACCGGGTCATAGGGATCGTCGTCGACATCAAGCCGAGCTACTACGAGCTGGACCTCGGCTGGGGTATAACGGGGATCCTGAAGGCGAAGAGGGCCAAGAAGCCGGGGAAGGAGTCCCAGATCACCATCGGCGACGTGATCTACACCTCGATAGCCTTCGCAGGCGTGAAGGGCGTGATGCTGAAGGGAGGGAAGGACGCCCACAAGATAACCAGGGGCTTCATAGTCACCATGTCGCCCACGAGGGTGCCGAGGCTGATCGTCAGGAACAGGGAGCTCCAAGAGACGATTGAGCGCGAGTCCAACTGCAAGCTCTACATCGGGCTCAACGGTTACATCGCCATAGTAGGGCCTTCCACGAGGAACGAGTTCGCCGCCGCATCGGCGATCAAGCTGGTCGAGACCGAGCCGACGCTCGAGGGGCTGAAGGAGAAGGTGATGGGGCTTTTGAGGAGGGAGCTATGGGAGGAGATGGTGGAGGAGTGATGGAGAAGGCCGTTCTGATCAGGGAGGACGGCACGAGGGTCGACGGCCGCAGGCCCGACGAGATGAGGCCTTTCAGGATGGAGGTCGGTGTCCTCGAGAACGCCGACGGATCGGCCTACATCGAGGTGGGGAAGACGAAGATATACGCGGCCGTCTACGGGCCGAAGGAGGCACATCCGAGGCACATAGCACAGCCCCACAGGGCCGTCCTCCAGTGCAGGTACCACATGGCCACCTTCAGCGTCTCGGAGAGGAAGGCGCCGGGGATGACGAGGAGGGAGCATGAGCTCTCGAAGGTGATAAGGGAGGCTTTGGAGAGCGTCCTCTTCTTGGAGGAGTACCCGAGGTCGATGATCGAGGTCTTCGTGGAGGTGATACAGGCCGATGCGGGTACGAGGACCGCCGGACTCACGGCCGCCTCGCTGGCCCTTGCAGACGCCGGGATACCGATGGCCGATCTGGTGGCAGGTGTCGCGGTAGGAAAGGTGGCCGGGAAGCTGGTGCTGGACCTGAGCGAGGAGGAGGACAAGAACTGCGAGGCGGACCTTCCTGTGGGGATGGCTCCGTCGATCAACTCGATAGTTTTGCTCCAGCTGAACGGTCGGCTCACGAAGGAGGAGTTCTCGGAGGCGATGAGGTTGGCCCGCAAAGGCATCGAGGTCCTCTACGAGCACCAGAAGAGGGCGCTCCAGAAGAGGTTCGCGGCCTTCGGAGAGGTGGCTGAGTAGGGGTGACGTGCTGAATGAGCGTCTTCCGGCTCGGCGAGAAGCCTTACCCTACGCAGATCCTCCAGAGGAAGCTGTACGAGCTGCTCCTGCAGGGGAAGCGGATCGACGGAAGGGGACTCCTCCAGCACAGGCCGGTCAAAGTTGAGCTGAACGTCGTCGAGAAGGCCGAGGGGTCAGCGATGGTCACGGTGGGGAAGACGAGGGTCGTCGCCGGCGTGAAGTACGACCTCGGCAGCCCTTACCCCGACACGCCTGACAAGGGGAACCTCACGGTGAACGCCGAGCTCCTGCCCCTCGCCTCCAGGACCTTCGAGCCAGGCCCGCCCGACGAGAACGCCATAGAGCTCTCGAGGTTCGTCGACCGGTGCATAAGGGAGTCGCAGGCCCTGAGGCTCGACCAGCTCGTCTACGTCCCCGGCCAGAGGGTTGGTGTCGTGTACGTAGACGTCTACGTCCTCGACTTCGACGGCGATTACTTCGCCCCTGCCGTCTTGGCTGCCACCGCTGCCCTGGCCTCAGCAAGGGTCCAGAGGTACGAGGTCCAGGGAGGCGTAGTGACGAAGGTCGAGGGCGAGAGGGTCCCGCTGCCGCTGGTGAAGCTGCCTACCGCAGCGATGATCGGTATACTCAGGGACAAGATAATAGTCGACCCGACGGCCCTCGAGGAACCGGCCCTCGACGCATCGGTCGTGATAGGGTGGGGGACTGACGAAGAGCTCGCGGCCATCCAGAAGGACTCACCGGGCCTGATACCGGAGTCCATAATTGACGAGATAATAGAGGTCTCGAGGACCGTGACGATGAGGCTGAGGAGGACGCTGTCGGAGGCGCTGAAGGGCGTCTGGAGTCCGGAGCTCGTGAAACCGCAGGAGGAGAAAGTCTCAGAGGCCTGAACTGCGGGAACGCGTCGATCACGCAAGGGCCGTCTCGAGCGTCCAACGGACAGCGTTGATGATCTCCCTGAGCCTGCTCTCGTCCCTGTAGTTCCTCACCTCTATCTCCTTCACCCTGTCGCCCTCGTAGATCACCTCGTAGCTGAAGGCGAGGCTGGAGTCGAGGAGGCCTCGGCTGACGAGGTCCATGTCCTGGTTCACGTAGCCCTCCAGCACCTTCCTCAGGAGGAACGAGGAGAAGGGCCTGTGGTCCCTCGTGACGACTATGTCCGGGTTCAGGACGAACCGGGCCGCGTCCTGGGTGAAGGTCACGGTGGCCAAGGTGGTCCCCGACCTGCTCCTGATGGTCCTGAGGGAGGGGCGCTCCTCAGGCTGTGGCGTCCTCACCTGCTGCTCCGGTGCCCTCTTCGCGATCAGCGTATCGGCCCTCTTGAAGCTCGACTCGGCCAGCAGCTCGTCGACGTACCGCACCACGGCCCTCAACCGCTCCAGCTCCGCCGTAAGCTCCGCTATCCTCCTCTCGAGCCAGGCCTTCAGCTCAGCCAGCTCTTGGGACCTCGCAGCTCCCTCCTCGTCCGACGCCATCCCGCTACCCAGATCCAGTCGCTCCTCGTGCGATATCTCCCTTCCCGGATGACGTTGAGCCCGTGGAACCGGAGAGCCTTACGAGGAGAGGCAGAGGTTCGTAGCGCCTCGATGTGACGACGTAGAAGATGCCCTCGCCAGACGGGCCCAGGACAGACGAGATTTTGACGTCCTCACCGAGGACCCGGGTCCCGTGGATCACCTCGGCGTCTGGGATCCCGAACCGCTCAGCGATCAGCTCCTTCAGATTGTAGACCGTTCCGTCGTCGCCGATGACCACCTCGGGCGGAGAGACGTCGACCTGGCCGCAGACGATGCACCCCTCCACCCTCTTCAGGGGGACCCTCGTGAACCTCGAGTTGGAGGCGTCGTAGACGAGGAGCCCTCTGAGGGGCCTGCCGATGGAGCCCCGGTGAATCAGCTTCAGCACCTCCGTCGAGACGATGCCCGCTATCACCGAGGAGACGCTCTGGACCGCAGGCATCTTCGGCTTGAGCCTCTCCCTCAAGGTGTTGAGGAGCTCCCTGACGCCCTGATCAGGAACCGACTCGGGAGGGGTGTACTTCAGGTCGAAGACGGTCTTCAGGTTGTACCGGAATAGCGCCCTCGCCTCCTCGAGGGATATCTCGACCCCCTGGGCCTTCAGGTCCTCGAGCAGCTCCTCAGGCCTCCTCCTCCTGAGCGTGCACTCCGCAAGCCTCTCCTCCTGCGGGATGAGCGTGGTTCCGTGGCACTCGAGGCATGCGGTCCTCCCTGGGATAACGACCTGCACGTTCCCGACCATGCCCTCTATGGCGCCGTCGACGAGGGGCTTCCGCTTCAGCACGGCCACCGAGTTGAGCCACCTCCTTATGCCCCAGCTGTCGAGACAGGAGCAGATCACGTCCACCGATCCGAAGACCTCCTCCGGAACCTCCCTGAGGTCGATGGGGTAGCTCTCGACCCTGATGTGGGGGTTCATCGCCCTCAGCTTCTTCGCTGCCACCTCGGCCTTCTTCAGGCCTATGTCAGACTCGTCGAAGAGCATCTGCCTGTTCAAGTTGCTCAGCTCGACCACGTCCCTGTCCACCAGGACTAACCTACCTACGCCGGAGAGGGCCAGGTTCTTCGCGACCTCGCAGCCTAGGGCACCGACGCCGGCTATCAGGACGGAGGATCCGCTGACCAGGTCCTGGTCCCATCCCTCTATCCGCATCTGCCTGTCGTAGCGCTCCCTCAGCTCCTCCTCTAGCCCCTTACCCAAGACCCTACTGCCTCAGGACTTTCTCGGGCGAGGCGTAAAGCTCGATGTACTGCCTGACCCTCGCGAGGAAGGTGTGGAAGGAGTTCTTCATCTCGTAGGCGGCCCAGGCGTTCAGCGGGTCGTCGGGGTTAGGGTTGGAGAGGAGGTTCTTCAGGGCCTCTATGACGGCTATCACGTTGGTGTTGGGCTCCCAGTCCTTCGTCAGGATCGACTCGCAGATGCGCGCCGGCGACTCGTCGGTGAAGTTGGGGTGCCATATCCTCGTGTGCCAGACCACTCTGGGAGGCGTGTAGGGGAAGGTCCTGTCGAGGAAGATCTCGACGAGGAAGAAACCGCCCTCGTAGTAACCTGTCCCCACGATCACGCCCCTGTAGTGTGTGAGGTCTCCGTCGACGGCGTCGAAGGTCGGCTCGTAGTTCCTGATCAACTGGTACTCCAGCGCCAGCCTTTTGAACCACAGCTGCTCCGGTAGGAACCCTATCTGCTCCTGGGCCTCCCGCTGCAAGCGCTCATCCCCCAACGGTCCTGGTGACGAGTACCAGCTTGTCTCCGTCGGAGACCCCTGCCGACTCGAGGGTTTCAGTGTCTGCGAGGGCCCTGTTCTTGTATGTGAGCCGCGTGTCGTCGGGCCTCAGCTTCTTCATCGCACAGACCCTTAGCTTGATGGCGCCGATGGTGGTGGAGGGCGGCACGTCTATCTCCAGAGGGGGCCCTCCTCCAACCGCGGGAACGATCCTGACCTTCATCGCCTGACCGAATTCCTCATCAGCTCTAATAAAAGTCTCTCAGGGATCGGTTCGGCTGTGAGACGTACCGTTGACGTATCGACCGCACAGCACCCGCTACGTCAAAGCGTTTCGAGGACGGCTCAACGACACATAAGCCGGCAGAAATCCGGGGCTGAACGCTCATATGATTCGATGAGGTTGAGGATCCGTGCCGGAGCCGGTTTTCGTTCGGGCGAAGCCCGGTGACGTGGCCGAGAGGGCGATCGTAGTCGGCGACCCGGCGAGGGCGAGGCAGCTGGCAGAACTCCTCGAGGACCCGCGGCTCGTCAACGAGAACAGGGGGTTCCTGACTTACACGGGGAGGTTCGGGGGGCATCGTGTTACTGTGGCCACACACGGAGTCGGCGGCGCATCGGCGGCAGGTGTCGTGGAGGAGCTCATCATGCTGGGGTCGAGGCTGATCTTCAGGCTCGGAACCACGGGCGCCTTCCTGCCGGGTATGAGGATCGGCGACGTGGTGGTGCCTACAGGCGCTGCCTACGTCAGCGGGCCCCTTCTGCAGTACATCCCCGACGCGAGGATAACTCCTGTGCCGTCCTTCGACGTCCTGAGGGCCACGGTGGAGGAGCTCGAGCGGGAGAACCTGAAGCACTACGTAGGTCCCGTCTTCTCCAGCGACGCCTTCTACGCCGAGGACCCCGAATTCGTCAGGAAGTGGGTCAGCAGGGGCTACATATCGGTCGAGATGGAGTGCGCCACGATCTTCGGAATATGCATGATGCGGGGCGTCAAGTCCGGAGCTGCCCTCCTGGTGAGCGACAACCTCGTCGAGCACGTCCCCATGCACCACGCCGAGGAGCTGAGGGCCCACGTCGAGCGGGTCGGAAGGGCCGTCCTCAGGGCCATCTGCAGGGTTGATGTGGGCCAAGTGGGCCAATCGGGATCGAGGCCGACCCGCGAGGAGGGTTAAGACGTCGGAGGACCGCGCTTCCACGCGAGGTGATTGGACCTGCAGCCCACCGCGGCCCAGATCATAGCTGAGTACTCTACCTCACTTCGATATGAGAAGATCCCGGAGAACGTGGTGCGCGAGATCGTGCGGAGGTTCGTCGACTCCCTTGCGGTGATGTACGGTGCCCATCGGGCCGAGCCCCTCGAAGCGGCGAGGAAGACGGTGCAGAGGTTCGCGAACGGAGGGCCCTCCTCGGTCTTCGGATCTGGGACGAAGACCTCTCCGGACTGGGCGGCGTTCGTCAACGGCGTGGCCGTCAGGTACCTCGACTTCAACGACACCTACCTCTCGAAGGAGGCCCTGCACCCGAGCGACATGATCCCTGGACTCCTGGCTGTCGGTGAAGCTGTGGGAGCGACGGGAAAGGACCTGATCACTGCGATTGCCGTGGCTTACGAGGTGGCTCTCGCGCTTGCCGACACCGCCACGCTCAGGGACAGGGGCTACGACCACGTGGCGTACATAGCGATAGGTGCTGCTGCTGGCGCATCGAGGTTGCTGGGGCTCGACGCGGAGAAGGCGGAGCAGGCCGTGAACGTGGCTGGGGTCAACGCGGCAGCGCTGAGGCAGACGAGGGCAGGCGAGCTGAGCATGTGGAAGGGATGTGCTGCGGCGAACGCTGCGCGCCACGGCGTCTTCGCCGCTCTCCTGGCCTCTAACGGGATGACAGGTCCATCGCCGATCTTCGAGGGCGAGATGGGGTTCTGGAGGGTCGTCGCAGGGTCGCTTTACCAGCTGCCGAGGCTCGGAGGGGTCGACGGCGAACCCTTCAGGACCCTGAGGACCAGCATCAAGCGCTGGCCGGTCGAGTACCACTCGATGTCGGCGGTCGAGGCGGCCATCAAGCTGAGGGAGAGGCTGGGCGATGTGAGGAGCATCGAGTCGATCGAGATCGCTACCTTCACGGTCTCCCACAAGATCATCGTCAAGGACCCGGAGAAGTGGAGGCCGAAGACGAGGGAGACGGCCGACCACAGCCTGCCCTACATCACCGTGAGGACGCTCCTCGACGGCGACATCTGGATCGACTCTTACACGCCTGAGAAGCTGAGCGAAGGGAGGCTCCTGGAGCTGATCTCGAGGACGCGGGTCGAGGTCGATCCGAAGTACGACGAGATCTACCCTGAGGCCGTGCCGAACAGGGTAAGCGTGAGGACCTCCGACGGGAGGACCCTGACGGAGGAGGTCATCTACCCGTCCGGGCACTTCAGGAACCCGATGTCCGACCAGCAGCTATCAGAGAAGTTCTTCAGGCTCGTGACGCCGGTTCTGGGAAGGGAGAGGGCCGAGGAGCTCCACCGGACAGCCTGGAGGGTCGGCGAGCTCAAGGACCTCCACCAGATCACTTCCTTCTTCAGCTTCTGAGCGCTCCGTCTTTCTGTTCTGCCACCTTCACCGCTCATCGCCCTGAACCCACAGAAGGTGTAAAGGTTGAGCGGTAGGTCAAACCGCTGTATGCAACAAGTTAAAAGGAGGACACGGGATTTTTGAATTGTAATGGAGACCGCTCAACGTGTGTATAAGGGCCTCGAGGGGGTATACGTCCTTGAGAGCTCGCTCTGCCTGATCGACACGGAGCACGGCAAGCTGTACTATCTCGGTTACGACGTGGAGGAGCTGGCGGAGAAGAGCAGCTACGAGGAGGTCTCTTACCTCCTCCTCCACGGCAGACTTCCTAAGAGGCCCGAGCTCGAGGAGTTCGTGGGGAAGCTCAGGTCAGAGATGAGGCTGACTCCGGAGGAGATGAGGGACGTCCAGTACGCAGCCAAGAGGACAGGCCCGATGGACGCGCTGGCCGCCTTCTACCTCTTCGCCTCGAAGGACCCGTCGCAGACGAAGGATCCTATGGAGCACGCGATAAGGGCCGTCGCAAAGGCCGGATCGGTTCTGGGCAACATCGTGAGGGTGCAGAGGGGGGAGGAGCCGATAGAGCCCCAGCCGGAGCTCGGGATCGCCGGGAACCTCGTCTACCTCGTCACCTCCAAGAAGCCGGAGCAGTACCAGACCGAGTTCCTCGACGACATCCTGATACTCCACGCGGAGCACGGCGTCCCCGCTTCTACCTTCGGCGCGGTGGTCACGGCCTCAACGCTCAGCGACATCTACTCCTCGATAGTGACGGGTCTGATGACGCTGAAGGGGCCGCTCCACGGAGGAGCCGCTGAGGCCGCGTACTACCAGTTCGTGGAGATCGGGGATCCTAATAGGGTCGAGAGCTGGCTCGAGAGGGCGCTCGCCGAGAAGAGGAGGGTCATGGGCTTCGGCCACAGGGTCTACAAGATCTACGACCCGAGGGCGAGGTACGTCAAGGCGATGGCTGCGAGGGCCGCGGAGCTGGCAGGAGGGCGCGTCAAGACGCTCTACGAGATAGCAGTGAGGTTAGAGCAGGCTGCGATCGAGAGGCTCTCGGCGAGGGGACTCTACCCGAACGTGGACTTCTGGACGCCCATCGTCTACACTGCCATAGGGATACCTCCGGGCTACTTCACGGCGGTCTTCGCTGTCAGCAGGGTCGTCGGCTGGGTCGCCCACGTCATCGAGTACTGGAAGGACAACAGGCTGATCAGGCCGCTTCACCTCTACACAGGTCCTGAGCCGGGACAGAGGTACGTGCCGATAGAGGAGAGGGGCTAGAAGAGGATAGACCTCAAGAGGCCTGCGAGGAAGAGGACGCCCCTCGGGTTAGGG
>JAVVHL010000047.1:0-9260 GCA_032249575.1 Candidatus Calditenuis sp.
GACTCATTAGGAGGTCGAGGGCGGTAGACGGGGATGCCCGGCGCCTACGCGAGGATCAACCAGCTCTGGCGCGAGAGGCCTCAGGAGCTGATACAGCTGCTGAGGGAGAGGAGGATAAAGTGGAGGAGGGAGCCGGCCGTCGTCAGGGTCGAGAAGCCCCTCAGGCTCGACAGGGCTAGGCAGATAGGCTACAGGGACAAGCAGGGCTTCGTCGTCTTCCGCGTGAGGGTCAGGAGGGGAGGGTTCGCCAAGCCGAGGCCCGACTCCGGAAGGAGACCGAAGGCGCTCGGAGTCGTCAAGCACAAGGTGAACGTGACCATGCTCGAGGAGGCCATAAACCGCGTCAAGAAAAAGCACCCGAACCTCCACGTCCTCGGCGGCTACCCGCTCACCTACGACAGCATGTACTACTGGTTCGAGGTGATAGCCGTCGACCCCTACCACCCCTCGGTCTACAACGACCGCCAGCTCAGGATCCCGGATCCGCTGAGGAGGAGGGTTGTGAAGAGGTTGCTGAAGCGGGGCGTCAAGCCCATAGGCCAGGTCCTCCAGCCGTTCGAGCCTTAGCTTCAGCCCACCTGAGCACCGAGTTGCGGTCATGGCGTCGCCTTCTAGGAGGCACATCGTCTTTCTGAGGAACTGGGGAATCGGCCCGGACCAGCACAACGAGCTGCTGAGGGAGGTAAGGGAGCTCCTCCGCGGCCTCTGCGAGCACGTGATCGACGTCAGGATCGGCCCTGAGAGGATCGAGGTCGACCTTGTCACAACGGATCTGGAACCTGTGCGCGGGAGGCTCTCCGCCCTCTCGGAGGTCCTCGACGCAGTAGTCGTAGGAGAGAGGTCTCCGGGGTCCCTGAGGGAGGCCCTTTGTGAGGCCGTTAAGCTGGTCGGCGAGGGCAGGTACTGGGAGGCCCATGAGGTCCTTGAGGGCGTCTGGAGGTCGGCAGAGGGGAAGGAGAAATTGGCGTTGAACGGCCTCATACTCTTTGCTGCTGCCCACGTCAAGCTCCAGCGGGGCGACGAGGCCGGGTACCGGAGGCTGCTGAGGAGGGCGCTCAGGGCGCTGGAGGCATCGGGGCTTGAGGAGCTGGCCGGGCTGAGCCTCAGGAACCTCGCCTCCGCCGTATCCGGCGTCCTCGAGACCTCCGAGGTGCGCTACATCGCGATCGGCCTCGATTGCTCAGGCCCTCGAGGCGCATAGACCATTCGTTCACCGCCCTTTAATCAGGGCTCGTGGACCTCCTTACCGAGATGACCAGGAAGGCTTTGCTGGTGGGAGTGGCGATAGGAGCGGTCGCGGTGCTGATGGTGGCGGCGCTCCTGCCGGCGGTGACCGGATACTCCGAGGCCGTCTTCGTCCGAGGAAACAGGGGAGGGCACGGAGGAGGACCCTGGTGGAGGAACGCGACCGTCACGCAGGAGCAGGTACGATACTCCGGCACCCTCTCAGACCTCGACGTGGGCCTGATGGTGCTGAGCACTCCCCAGGGAACGGTCAGCCTGAAGGTCCCGATGGCCCTTGTGGTAGACAACAAGGTGGTGAGCCTGCTGAAGCTGGTCTTCGACGGGAAGCTGCGCAAGGACGACAGGATCGAGGTCGACGCGCTGAGGGTGACCGTCACGCTTCCTGACGGAACCACTAGGACGACGGTGATGGTCCAGCAGATCAGGGACCTCGACACCGGGCTCACGGCCACCGTTTTCGGCAGGGGCCTCTGGTATCCGGCGAGGACGGCCAGCTCGCAGCAGACGACCGCATGACCTGAATTCGCATAGCACCAAATCGTCACCTCGTCCCTTTTTTGCTGCAACCCGGTGCAATTGAGTTATAGCCGGCCTGAAATCCGATAGGTGATGCTCAGCTTCCTGCTCAACGTCATCAGGATTGACGTTGTGCTCGAGCTCATCAGCTTCGCGATCTGCATCTTCATCTCCCTCAGCTTCCTCCGGGCCCACCTGAGGCTCGGCTCGAGCACCTTCGTCCTCCTGAGCGCTGGCTTCGGGCTGATGGGTGGGGCGATGCTGGTGAGGGCGATCACCATCGGAGCGGCTCTCTTCGGCTTCTTCGGCAGGGACTTGAGCCGGTCCCTCGCGCCTTATCTTTTTCAGGTCGAGCTCCTCTACTCGTTCGTCAGGCTCGCGGCTTACCTGGTCTTCGTCCTGGCGTACGTTCTCCGCCCTGCGTCGAGGAGCGGTGTGCAGGCGGCTGTCGTTCCACCTCCGCTCCTGCTGATCTACAATCCCGCCTTCGAGCTGATGTCGGTCGTGGTCCTGGCTTACGTCGTCATCGCCTCAACGGCCAACTGGATGAGGACCGGTTCGAAGGGTTCGGGGAGCGTCGCCGGAGGGTTCTGGGCCCTCCTCGCAAGCCACCTGCTCTTCGCCCTGACGCCGCTGAGCTTCCTGCTCTACTTCGCAGGCCATGCGGCCCAGCTCCTCTCCCTCCTCCTCATCCTCTGGGGCTCCCTAGAGGCGATGAGGGGTTGAGGAAGACCTACAGGTCAAGGGTAAGGATCTACTACGACATACTGAACGCGGTCCTGAACCAGGGGCATGCGAGGGTAGCCGCGATAATGCGCGACGCCAACCTACCATACGACAGGCTCCAGAGGTACCTCGAGGAGCTGGCGGAGAAGGGGTTGCTCGCGAGGCATCAGGACGACCCCTCGCTCTTCTACGTGACCGAGAAGGGCCTCCGCTTCGTCGAGGAGTTCCAGCGTTTCATGCGCCTCGCCCGGGCCTTCGGCCTCGAGATCTGAAACCTCCCACGTTATGGGATCCACGTTATAGCCGACTGCGTTGGTGTTCGGCGCGTGGAGCCGGTAAGGGACCTGAAGCTCTCGGCCAGTTCGTCCGTGCTGGAGGTCGTGAAACGCATGGGCGAGATGGGAGGGTTCATGGGACCCCACCTGGCGCGGAGCCTCGAAGTGCTCGCGTCTATGATGGAGCACGAGGGCTGCCTCAAGATCCTGACCTTCACCGGCAACCTCGTCTCGACAGGGTTACGCGGCGTCTTCGCCGACATGCTCAGGAGGAAACTCTTCGACCTCGTCATAACGACGTGCGGCGCCATAGACCACGACATAGCCCGGACCCTCTCCACCTACTATCACGGAACCTTCGACGCCGACGACGTGGAGCTCCGGAACAGGCAGATCCACAGGCTCGGCAACGTCTTCATCCCCTTCGAGAGCTACGGCCTCGCGATAGAGAAGTTCGTGAGGTCCTTCGTCGAGTCCCTCGCTCCAGGAACGGTCCTCTCTACGTACGAGGTGTGCTGGAAGCTGGGGGAGCTGCTCAAATCGGAGGACTCGATCCTCTACTGGGCACACGTCAACAGAATACCTGTGGTGGTTCCTGGCATTTACGACGGCGCAGTTGGTTACAACCTCTGGCTTTACGGGAAGAGGTCAGGGGTTAGGGTCGACGTTGCGAGGGATCAGGACCTCCTCGACGACCTGATGTGGTCACATGAGGTGAAGGGAGCCCTGATAGTCGGCGGAGGGATCTCCAAACACCACGCCCTCTGGTGGAGCCAGTTCGGCGGCGAGGGCCTCGATTACGCGGTCTACATCACGAGCTCCGACGAGTACGACGGCAGCCTCAGCGGAGCCAGGCCTAAGGAGGCCCAGAGCTGGGGAAAGGTCGCACCCAAGGCCAGGGCGGTATTTTTGAAGGCCGACGCTACGCTCGTTTTACCTTTTCTCTACGTCGGCCTGCTGGGCATACTTGAGGAGCGTTCTAGGTTTTCAAGTCCGTAACAATAATTAAACGGGTCGCGATAGGCCTGTTTGGAGGAAGATCGGAGAGATGTCGATCAGGGACGACGAGTCGCTGACGGAGCTGAAGCAGTTGGAGCTACTCAACCTGGTGCTGAAGGAGGGGCAGGAGGTCAGGCCCCAATACATCAAGGGCATCGGAATAGTATACAACATCGGAGAGCTGACGATACGCGAGGACAAGCTCCTCTCCCTTATCAGGCGCGGCTTCTTCAGGGTCAAGGAACACGTCGCCTTCCCCATGTGCCCGATATGCGGTGACGTCGACCTCTCCCTCAACGTCTACTGTCCCAACTGCAACTCCCAGGACCTCCTCAAGGTGGACATCGTCATACATTACGAATGCCATTATGCCGACGACATATCGGCGTTCAGAAGGCCGGAAGGGTTGACCTGTCCTGTGTGCGAAAAACCGCTGAAGGTGGTGGGCGTCGATTACGGAAGGCCCGGAATAAGTTACAAGTGTGACAAATGCTGGAGCATATTCCAGTTTCCGCTAATCGAGTTCACCTGCTCCAAAGGTCACGTGCTCAGACTCGACGAGCTCGCGCTCCACAGGTCGCCAGTCGTGGTCTACGAGCCCTCAAAAGACCTCCGCGAATCCGCCGCTTGGAAGGTTCTCGACCTGGTCGGGGTCCTCAACTCCCGCGGTTACAAGGCCGAGCCCTTCGCGGTCGTGAAGGGTACCGTAACCCGTGCAGAGTACATAGTCGACTTGCTTGTCCACAAGTCAGGGAAAAGGGTTGCGTTGCTGGTCTTCAACACGTCAAACGTCAGCCCTGACGCCGTCTCCAGGCCGCTCTCACTCGCCCTCGACCTTCAAATACCGATACTGGTCCTGATGAGCAAGAGGTACGCTGAGGGGATAGCCAAGTTCTTCAGATTGGAGGGAAACGTGGAGCAACGCATCCAAGCCCTCTTTCCGGGAGACTTGGTGAAAGTCGTGGTTTTCGAGAACGAGGCCGACATGGTCGCAAAGATCCTCGATCTCCTCGAAAAGCTATGACGCGCATACCTCGTTTTTTGAGAAGGCGAAGGTTCTACGTTTTCCTCTTGTTATTGATCATTGTGGCATTCTCCTTTTACGCCTTCACCAAAACGGCACTTGCGGTGTTGGCATACACAATAACCTTCCTTTATCTTTTCTGGGGGATTTACAACATGGTCTTTTTCGTCGCAGGGCTCAGGGAACCGTACGCTCCCTCATCCCAGACGACGCGCTTCCTGAAGTTCTCGCTGATCCTCCCAGCTGTGAGGGAACCTCTGATCGAGAGGACGATATCCCACATCCTCTTCGAAGTGGATTACCCCAAGGGGTTAAAGGAGCTGGTGGTCGTTGCGGACGACGAGCAGACCGGAAGGATCGCCCTGAGGTTCCAGCAGCTATACCCTAGGAACGTGAAGCTGCTCTTGAGGCGGCAGCTGTTCCCTACGAAACCGAGCGCTCTCGACGACGCCGTGACGCTCTGCACAGGCGATGTGATCGGCGTCGTGGATGCGGAGGACATAGTGGAGAACGATCTCCTCAAGAAGGTGAACGCGGCCGTAACGCTCGACAACCACGCGGTGATCCAAGCCATCCTCAGGATCTCCAACGTCCACGACTCGTGGATAACGAGAATCTTCGCATGCGAGTACGCAGGCTGGTTCAGGGTCCTGCTAAACGGGAGGTCGAGGCTGAAATTCTATACGCCTTTGGGCGGCACGGGGAACTACATCAGGGCAGATGCTATGAGAAGCATGGCGATGTGGAACCCGCTGAACCTTGCGGAGGACGCCGAGCTGGCCCTGAGGCTCCACCTCAACGGCTACAGGACGGTCGTCATCAACGGTCGTCACTGGGAGGAGGCGCCTGTGACGGTGAGGGCCTGGCTCCGACAGAGGACCAGGTGGTTCAGGGGATGGCTCCAGTCGCTCTTCGACCACGGCCCCAGGATCCTCTCGATAGGGTTGAGGCACCCGAAGAGGTTCCTTGACGTCCTCTCGATCTTGAGCATGTTGGTAGCTCCCCTCGTCGTGGTCTTCAACTGGGTCGCCTACTCGATGACCGCGCTTTACCTGCTCGAGCTCTTCAGGGTGTTGCCCACCAATTTGACCGCTGACCTCTTCCCTGTCTACAGCTGGGTGCCGTTAGCCTTCAACGCTTTCTATCTCTACGTTTGGTACGCGGGAAAGAGGTTGGAGCGCATCGACGTGAAGTACTGGAGGATGCTCCCGCAACTCCTGTTCTACATGAACGTGCTACTACCCGTTGCGGCCCTCAGGGCCCTCTACCAAGAAATCTTCAAGGACGTCTTCTGGGAGAAGACCGCTCATCCGGGCAGGGGCTTCAGGTGGACCGGCATCGAGGTCCGACAGGTGGATCAAGGCTCACGATCATAGCTGAGCGTTCCTTCCAGATCTCGGGTTGAGGCCGCTGGAGACCTACTCCCAGACGACGAGGATAGTGATGCCGAGGCATGCAAACCCTCTCGGTGTGCTTTTCGGCGGGAACATGCTGAGCTGGTTGATCGAGTCGAGCACCTCCTCCGCCATGACCGTCGCCGGAAACAAAGGCGAGGTCGTCCTCGGGTTCATGGACGAGGTCTACTTCCTGAACCCCGTCAGGGTCGGGAGCAGGGTGACCTTCAGGAGCTGGGTCGGTCACGTCGGAAGGTCCTCGATCTCCGTATTCACGGAGGCGCTGATCTGGCGCGAAGGGACAAGGTACGACGTGGCCTGCGTCTCGAAGGCTGTCTACGTCTGTGTCGGTCCAGAGAGGAGGCCGGTCCCTGTCGGTGCTGAGCTGGAGGCCTCCGAGCGGTGGGAGGAGGTGCTGGTGGAGAGGATGGGGAAGTGGAGGAGGAGCGTGGAGGAGACGATAAGGGGCATGAGGTGGGAGAGGAGGGGCGTCGTGAAGCACCAGCTCGTCAGCTACCGCAGAATCACTCCTGAAGACACCATCGCAGGTGACCTCCTCTTCGCAGGCAGGCTGATGCAGTTCATGGACGAGGTGGCTGGTATACTCGCTTTGAGGTTCGCGAACGTCGTGACAGTCACCGCATCGGTCGACCAGACCTCGTTCTCAGCTCCTATAACGGTGAACGAGACCGTCAGGCTCGAGGCCCGGTTGACGCGGGTCTGGAGGTCTTCTATGGAGGTGGAGGTAGACGCCTACAGACTCACGGAGCGCGGAGAGGTGCTGGCGTCGAGGTCTTACTTCACCATGGTCGGAATAGGAGCGAGTGGCCCTGCAGAGCTTCCGCCCTATCTGCCCATGACGCCCGAGGAGCACGAGCTCTGGGAGGAGGCCGGAAGGAGGAGGGAGAAGAGGGAGCGGGCCCTCTCTTCGCTGAGGGAGGTGCGGGAGAGGCCCGTTACGGTCGATCCCCAGTCGCCTGTCCCTGCGCTGACCGAACTGTTCTGATCCTCATCCATCCCCCAATCGATCTTTCACGCGCCCACTTCTTCTTCGTGGGGCTCTCTACACGCCGAGGTCTCGCCTGTTTGCTGTCCGTTGGGGAGGCGATCTCCTCATAAGCGTCTGAGGTTCACGCTTTATCGATCTCGACGGAGTGCGCTGCCTAACTCTCTGACAGGTGAGGCTAGCAGAAATCAGGAGGGGATCAGAAAAAGGAGGAGAAAAAGTTGGGGAATTTCCGGAAGGAACTCACTTGGCAGGAGCCTTCGGCGGTGGCGGTGCGTAGACGCCCAGCCTTCTACCTCTCCACCAGCGGTACTCGCTGATGATGATCGCCAGGACTATTATCAGCAGTATGATGCCGATCGCCAGCGCCAGCAGCGTCGCCAGCGACATCGGTATGCCGAGGACCTCGACGTAGACCGGCAGCCTGATCTCGACGACCTCACCTCTCCTCAGCGCGTCGACCGAGACGGTAGCGGTGCCGCTGAAGCCCTTGTACTGAGCCCTGACCTCGTAGGACGCTGGAGCGAGCCTCTCGAACCTCACTGCACCTGCGGAGTCGGCGGAACCGGTGGCAACCGTCGTCCCTGCCCTCAGCAGCTGGACCGATGCTCCCTGGAGTCCCTGACCGAGCTCGCCGACGACCCTCACCGTCAGGGCGAAGAGCTGCGCCAGCACCGAGATCTCCTTCCTGGCGACGGAGATCGGCTCGTCCTTGTTGTAGACCTCAACTCCCTCGACGGAGACCCTGACGTTGTAGGCGATCGGTGCGTCCTCAGTGCCGAGCGGCACCCTCTCGAAGACGGCCTTGCCGTCGGAGCCTGTCGTCTTGGTCACTCCCTTGAACGTCACAACAGCTCCTCCTACCGGCCTTCCCTGGGCGTCAACGGCAGTGATCACGACGTCGTCGACCGGGAGCTGGAGTGTCCTGCCTCCGATCAGCCTCGTCCTAATGCCGTCTGCTGTGTCGGTCAGCGTCACCTGGACCGATGTGCCGTAGGTCGGGCTGCTGTACTTGATGGTTATCGTCACCGGCGCTCCGGTGTACAGCGCTGTGATGGTGATGACGTTCCCTGCGACCTCCCTCCTGAAGTAGTAGGCAGCGGGCTCAATCGTCACGTCGCCTGGAGCAATCGTCAGCGGCCTGCCCTTGAGGTCTGTCACCTCGAAGGAGAGGTCTGTGAACGGCAGCGACGCCTCGACCTGGACGGTTCCTACGTTGACGGTGCTGATGTCGAAGGTCCTCTTGAAGATGGTCCCTGCAGGTCCGAACCTCACCTCGAGCTCGTAGACACCTCTGGGCAGCCTGTTGATCGTGAAGGTTCCCTTGGTCATGCCGACGCCCTCTGTGAACCTCAGCGAGAGCTCAGTCGTCGCGCCGACCTTCTTGTAGACGAAGACCTCGAGCCTCTTCAGTATCTCGTCGGGCAGCGTCTTTCCTCCGTAGTTCAGGAGCGCCTTGAAGTCGAAGACGGCCGTCGTGACGTCTCTGTGGACGCCCCTGCTAACCGGGTCACTCGCCGATACCGTCCTGTCGGGCAACCTGATTCCGAACGCGGCCTCGGAGTGCGGCACCACTAGGGTCTTGGCAGCAGCGTCGGTCTCGTCGAAGTCGCTGTCGTAGACCTTCACGTGCCTCGGCAGCGGAGCGGTCTCGTCCCTGAACGGCCAGACAGGCCAGAGGTTGCCCACCGCGTTGTTCGGCGTCGGGTCGTTCGCCAACCAGTAGACCCTGATTATCATTTCCAGCGGGTTCCTGACACCGGATGCGTCAACGGTGTCGTCGTTGTTGGCGTCGTAGTTCCATGCGCCGAACGTCAGGTTCATGATGGCAGTGTATCCGGCACCGCCTATCGGCCTCGGATCGAGGAGCTTGCCCCTGTGGAACATGAACAGCTCCTGGAGGTCGATCGGCCTCGCAGTCCACGAGTTGTTGGCTGTGTAGCTCCAGCCAGCTATCCTGCCGCTGGCCCTGTCGACCAGCTCGACGAAGGCGCCCGCGAGAGGCCTGCCGTTGAAGTCGATCGCCCTCACCGTCACCGCTGCGTAGTTGACCGTGATCACGAACGGCTTGCTGA
>JAVVHL010000048.1:0-9252 GCA_032249575.1 Candidatus Calditenuis sp.
TATGATGCTGGAGAGGATCGGAGCGAGCACATCCTTGGGCTGATCCAATTCCCTCGAAGTAAGAGTCGCTGCCGCATCTAGCCCTGAGTACTGTCAAGTTGGTATTACCTCTCCTCTTCCTATCCTTACGAGGTTGTGCACAATTGCTACCGCCGTTGCTATCTCCTCTATGCTCTTCAATGTCTTCGCGTTTATGTTGTTGTGGAACCTCTTGTCCTGTTCTTCAATTCCCTGTATCGAAGGTCTCATGGAAGTAAGTTATTCCCAAGCCCTTAGAACAATAGAATCTCTCTAAAGGGAAGTACCTGTGATGTCTGAAGAGCATGGTGAATGAGTCCAGCAGGACGTCGATGGCGTGCATCATAGCCAAAGACCATTCCAAAAGGCTCAAGTAAAACTTGTCAGTACCGCTAGACCCGACTATTGTGCCTCATCTGCTCTGCGGTAGAAGTTATTGGCGTCACGTGCACTATCAAATCAACACCGTCAATAGCATTGGAATCCCAGTGCCAAAATATTTATACAGCCATGTGGTGATTATATTCCGTGAAAGAGTTATTCTCCATGTGGAGATACACACAGATGATTACGGCGTTCATCGTCTCCGCAGGCCTCTATGCGGCCCTGCTCTTCGTCTTCGCCGCGCTGCCGATCTGGATAATACCCGGCGTGACGGCTGTTAGGCCTGGCAACGCGATACCTCCCTTCACCAGCCTCCTCTTCGGTCCTGCGGCTGCATGGGGATCGGCCGTGGGGAACCTGATAGGGTTCGACATCCTCGGCGGCGCGCTCACGATAGGAAGCATAGGGGGCTTCGTCGGCAACTTTTTCTTAGGACTCGTTCCGTACAAGATCTGGCACAGGGTCTTCAAGGAGGAGCCCCACTGCAGGACCCTGTCGAGCCTGCTGAAGTTCGAGTTCGTGATACTGACTCACGCAGGCGTCGTGGCCCTGATAATCCCGCTGTGGACGGAGCTGGTGGGATTCGTCCCCTTCACGCCGCTGGCCTTCATCATCTTCTTCAACGAGCTGATATCGGCAGGGATCATTTCCCCGATCCTGATGGCCCTCGTCTACCCGAGGGCGAAGAGGGCAGGTTGGCTCTGGACGGACGTGATGAAGGGCTACCAGTACACTCCGGCGGAGCGGAAGAGCATCCACGTTCTCGGCACAATCCTCGTCTTCGTCGCTGGGGTCATAGGGACATGGGTGACGATCCTCGTCGGCCTCGGCGTCGGGCAGTCCATCTTCTTCGGTCCCGACGTGAAAATTGTGGGGGCACCGCTTCTGGTGACCGGCGGGATCTTCTTCCTGATCTTCCTCGTGGGGATGGCGCTGCTGGCCAAGGACTGAGGGTCTCCACCCGCTCGAATAACATACAATAATGGTCCCTTCTTTTCGTGTTGAGGAGTTGACTACACTGGTCGATGCGAGGGACGTCTGGGTGAAATACAGAGGTGCCAACGATTACGCCCTCAAGGGCGTCAGCGTCTCGGTCTCTGAGGGTGAAGTGGTGGCCGTCGTCGGCCCAACCGGTGCAGGGAAGACTACGCTCTGCAAGGTCCTCTCGGGCATCATACCGAACTTCGGCGCCTACGACGACTTCAAAGGCAACGTGACGGTCGACGGCAAGAGCACCTTGGGGAAGCGGGTCGGCGAGATAAGCAGGTCCTGTGCCATGGTCTTCCAGGACTACGAGTCGCAGCTCTTCAGGACGACCGTCGAGCTGGAGGTGGCCTTCGGTCCCGAGAACCTCTGCCTTTCGAGGGACGAGATACTGAAGAGGGTGAGGAGGAGTCTGGAACTGGTCGGTCTCGTCGGATTCGAGAAGAGGTACTCGTTCGCGCTGAGCGGAGGCCAGAAGCAGAGGCTGGCGATAGCCTCGATGCTCGCGTTGCAACCGAAGGTCCTGATACTCGACGAGGCCACAAGCGACCTTGACCCGAGGGGGAAGAGGGAGGTCTACGCGGTGGTCAGGAGGCTATTGGACGAGGGGGCGATAAGGTCCTTGGTCATGGTGGACCACCACCTCGACAAGGTCGCCGAGTTCGCCGACAGGGTCGTCCTCATGGACTCGGGTCGCGTTGTGATGGAGGGCGGGACGGAGGACGTGCTGAGCGAGGTGGACCTCCTGAGGAGCCTGGGCCTCAACCCGCCGGAGCCAGCCGAACTCTTCCACGACCTTGGCCTAAGATCGAAACCGTTGCCGATGACGGTGGAAGAGGCCCTCGAGCGGATGCCGGCCCTCAGGAACTTCAGGAAGCCCTCCGAGGAGGAGGTGAACAGTAGAGAGCCTGCAGTGGAGGTGGAGGACCTCTGGTTCGCATACCCCGGCGGAGACTGGGTCCTGAAAGGTGTTAACCTCACCGTTCGCAGCGGAGAGATGGTCGGTCTGATCGGTCAGAACGGCAGCGGCAAGACGACGCTCGCTCAGACGATAATGGGGATCCTCAAGCCGGGAAGGGGCAGGG
The DNA here is from genome assembly GCA_032249575.1 of Candidatus Calditenuis sp. Lineage (GTDB taxonomy): Archaea > Thermoproteota > Nitrososphaeria_A > Caldarchaeales > Calditenuaceae > Calditenuis. The sequence continues at coordinate 2,472 of JAVVHL010000048.1, forward strand.
TCCGTCTCTTCGGCAAGGACGTCACGTCACAGGACCTCATGGAGAGGGCCGTAACGGTCGGGTACGTGTTCCAGAACCCCGACTACCAGATATTCACCAAAAGCGTCTACGAGGAGATCGCATACGGCCTCAGGGCTCGAGGGATGGGCGAGGAGGAGGTGAGGAAGCGGGTGGAGGAAATTGCGAGGATGGTCGGCCTCTCGGCGCTGCTCGATGAGGACCCGTTCTTCCTGCCGAAGGCCCACAGGCAGAGGGTAGCCGTCGCCTCGGTCCTCGCGCTCAACCCGAAGGTGGTGATACTCGATGAGCCGAGCACTGGACTCTCGCCCGGCGAGACGAGGGCCCTCATGGACCTGGCCCGGGAACTCAACAGGAGGGGTACCACGTTCATAATAATCACGCACGAGATGTGGGTAGTGGCCGAGTACTGCAACAGGGTGGTCCTGATGTCGGACGGGAACGTGGTCCTCGACGCTCCTACGAGGAAGGCCTTCTCGATGGGGGATTTCATCAGGAAGTACGAGATAGAGCCGCCTGCAGTCACCGAGATCTCGAGGAGGTTGCTGGGGACGACATATCTGACGGTCAGGGAGTTCGTGGAGTCGGTGGAGGTGAGCTGATTGCCCGAGTACGTCCTCTATGTTGAGCGCAAATCCTTCTTCCACAGCCTCGACCCGAGGTCTAAGCTCCTCTTCGTGATCTCCGTCTTCGTCTGGTCATCGGTCTTCAACCACCCGCTCTACACAGGAGTCGTGCTGGCATCCGTGTTGGCGATTCTCTTCGCCTCCGGTGTCGCGTCACGGCTCAAGCTCTTCTGGTTCGGGCTCCTCTCGCTTGCGGTCATGAGCCTCGTCCTCTGGCCGCTGTTCAGGAGAGGAGGGACCACGCCGCTCTTCGAGGTTATGGGCTTCACGGTGACGCAGGAGTCCTTGATGTACGCCCTCGCTGTGGCCTTCAGACTAGTCGCGATGGTCCTCTCAGGTCTTCTTCTGTTGACGACAACTAGAATAGAGGAGCTGGAGCTGGCCTTCACAAAGCTCGGCCTTCCCTTCCCAGTGGCCTTCGGTTTCTCTGCCGTGTTCAGGTTCATACCGACGATGGTGGGCGACGGTCTCACGGTCCTCGCTGCACAGCAGTGCAGGGGCGTTAACCTAGCTCAGGGCAGCCTCTTCAAGAAGCTCAGGAACTCGGCGTCGATCATCGTACCCCTCTTCATCACCACGATGAGGAGGTTCAACGAGTTACCGATGGCGATAGAGTCGAGGGGCTTCGTTCCCATGGGGAAGAGGACCTTCCTGCTGGAGCTGAGGTTCAGGAAGAGGGACGTGGTGTTCTCTGCGGTTGTGCTGACGCTTGCGGCGCTCAGCATCTACCTGCGACTGATCGGGTATGGGACGGTCTTCCCCGAGGTGATATGAGATGAAGTGCAGGGCCCTCTACTTCGACGGCACGTCGCTTAGGCTGATCGACGATCACGTCGTGGAGCGAGGCGACGAAGTGCTGGTGAGGGTGAGGTACGCCGGAATATGCGGCACCGACCTACAGATCCTGAAGGGGTATGCCGGCTTCAGGGGAGTCCCGGGACACGAGTTCGTCGGCGTGGTGGAGGAGGCCGAAGACGAGTCGCTGGTGGGGAGGAGGGTGGTGGGCGAGATCAACGTGGCGTGTGGCAGGTGCGACATGTGCAGGCTCGGATTGAGAAGGCACTGCAGGAACAGGACGGTCCTGGGGATAAAGGGACGCGACGGATCCTTCTCCGAGTTCCTCAGGCTCCCAGCTGAGAACCTCCACGTCGTCCCTGACGAGGTCTCCGACGAGGAGGCGGTCTTCGTGGAACCGCTGGCCGCAGCCTTCGAGATAGTCGAGCAGCTTCACCTCGAGCCGACGTACAGGGCTGCCGTAATAGGAGACGGAAGGCTCGCCAACCTGATCTCACAGGTCTTGAGGTACCACGTTCAGGAACTCAGAGTCTACGGGAAGCACGAGAGGAAGCTGAAGGTCCTGGAGGAGCTGGGCATAGAGACGACCACCTCGGTCTCAGAGAAGGACAGGGGGAGATACGATGTGGTGGTTGAAGCGACAGGAAGGGAGTCCGGACTCAAAACGGCCATCGAGCTCGTCAGGCCGAGGGGAACTATCGTCCTCAAGTCTACTATTGCTGGCGATTACAGAATCGACTTGGCCCCTGTCGTCGTGAACGAGGTGAGGATCGTAGGATCGAGGTGCGGACAGTTCCCGCCTGCCATCGAAGCTCTAAGAAGGAGGATGGTTGATGTGAGGCGCCTCATAGACCGAGTATATCCGCTCGAGGGCTACAAGGAGGCCTTCGAGGAAGCTGCCTCGCCCAACGCGCTGAAGGTCCTCCTCAGGCCCTGACCGTCTCGCTTGAAGGAAGTATCAGTCGATCGAGTAGATCGTGACGTAGGCGTAGTGACCGGTGCCGCCGACGTTGTGGGTCAGCGCGACGCCGTTCCTTATGTCGGCCTGGCGACCGTTCTCGGCTCGACGCGTCAGTTGCTTCACCGCCTCCACCGCCATTCCCACACCAGTCGCTCCTATCGGGTGGCCCTTCGCCTTCAGACCGCCGTCCAGGTTGACAGGGATTAAGCCGCCGATGTAGGTCTGGTCCTCCCTCAGCAGCATGTACCCTTCACCCCTCCGTGCGAAGCCTAAGTCCTCGTACGCGAGTATTTCCGCGATCGAGAAGCAGTCGTGGACCGTCGCCACGTCGATCTGCTTGTACGGCCTCTCGGGATCTATGCCGGCCCTCTTGTAGGCGGCCCTTGCGGCCCTGTACGCGGATTCTAGGCCGAGGAAGTCGGGCCTCTTCGAGAGGTTGGCAGTACCGCTGGCGTGGCCTATTGCTTTGATCCAGACCGGCGAGTCGGTTAGCTTCCTAGCGACCTCCTCCGATGCGAGGACCACAGCAGCAGCGCCGTCCGTTATGGGCGAGCACTCGAGGAGCTTCAGGGGCCACGCGATGTACCTGGACGATAGGACCTCCTCCAGCGTCACCTTCCTCTGGAACTGGGCCTTCGGGTTGAGGGAACCGTAGTAGTGGTTCTTCACCGCGACCCTTGCGATGTCCTCCTCCGTCGCTCCGTACGCGTCCATGTATGCCGTTGCATAGAGCGCGTAGTAGCCCGGGAATGTGAGGCCGAAGTTCTCGAACTCCCAGAAGTAGTTGCCGGCCCTGCCGATCAGCTCGACGACGTTGGGAGTGGGCGACTCGTTCATCCTCTCCACGCCGAGCGCCATCGCTATGTCCGCAGCACCCGAAGCCACAGCGTCATGGGCTATCTTGATCGCGGCGCTTCCTGAAGCACAGGCGGCCTCAACCCTCAGGAGCCCAGGCGAGTCGAGTCCGAGGTACTCTGAGACGACGACAGCGGGTAGTGTCTCGGAGCTCCAGCCGCCAGCGTTTCCGACCGCAACGAACTGGACTTCCTTGGGATCGACGTTGGCGTCCCTCAGCGCCTCCCTCCCAGCCTCAAACGCGAGCTCCTGAAGCGTCCTGTCAGAAGCCCTACCGAACTTGGTAATTCCGATGCCTACGACAGCAACACGCCTCAATACCGCTCAATAAATGGTTGTTAGGCTATATGATAAGTCTTAATCCGTAGTACAGGAAGGGGAAAGTACGGTTAAGGGGCAGCCGGAGTCAGGTGGCCAGGTTGCTCGGGTGTGTGATCCTCGACCTCGACGGGACGCTGGTGGAATTCCCGCACGAGTGGATCAAAAGGGCAAAGCAGACCAGCTTGGAGAGGCTTGCCGCGTCGGGCTTCAGGGTTCCGCAGGTCTCTACATCTAGACCGCTGTCGGAGATAATCGCGGAGGTCATAGCTCTGAACGGCGATGGGCACGAGGAGGCCGTCCACCGCATCGTCGACTCGACCTTCAAGGTCTTCGAAATCGCTGCGGCTGCAGAGGCGAAGGTCAGGGACGGAGCGAAGGCCCTTCTCGAGTCGATAAGCTCGACGGTGAGCGTAGCCATTGCCACCAACAACTCGAGGGATGCGGCGCTGAGGTCGCTCGAGGTCGCAGGCCTGATGAGATACGTCGACGTCGTCGTCTCACGGGACGAGGTGGAGAGGATGAAGCCCGACCCGCAGATGATCCTGAGGGCCGTCAGGGAGTGCAGGTCGACGCTGAACGGTACCGTCCACATAGGCGACTCCTACGTAGACGTCCTGGCGGCCAGGAACGCGGGCGTCCTCTCGATGGCGGTGCTCGGAGGCGTCTCGAATCTCGAGGACTTCCTGAGGCACAGACCCCACCTCTTAGCAAGGGACCTCGAAGAGGCGAGGCGGTTTCTGGAGGCGATCGTTCTGGGAAGACGCGACGCTCTCCCGACCGGAAGTAAGAGGAATAGCTTTTTCCCTCTCCGTGATGTGTAGGGTTGGTGCGCCGGTCGAGGTACGCCGCTCCCCCGCTCCTCGCGCTAGCCCTACTACTGCTCTTCCTCCTGATACCCCAGCAGAGCTCAGGGAAGGGCCAGCTCCTCGAGATCCAGCAGCTCGTCCAGGTCCCTGGAACGGGAGAGCCCAACAGGATCACACTTAAGGTGATCGTCCTCCACTCGGTCGACTGGGGAACTCCGAGGAGGGCGAGGTTCGCAGAGGCCGTTGTGATGGTCGGAGGTGACGTCAGGAGGGTCTCCTTCAACGGCGAGGCCCTCTTCAGCGTCAGGCCGGGGAACCATTCAGTCTCGGTCTACTGGGCCGATGGCAGGTTTCCTGCTCTCAGGACCACGGTCCTCGTCCAGCAGGACACCGAGATGACCGTCCAGTTCACGGAGATTAGGGTGAGGCCCGAGATGGTCGAGGTGATCGCCGACAGGCTGATGGCTAGGAGCGTCGTCACCGTATCAGCGACCGTCAACATCCAGGGAGAGTTCTACGTGGCGCCTCCTGTGATAAGATACGCTGACGCAAAAGGCGATCTGCTCGTCCACCCCCTGACGACCAGGAACGACTTGGTCTCCGTGATGCCTTACTCTCTGGACAGGTCGAAGTTCTCCGGCTCCTCTGAGGCCGACGAGTTAGGTCTCATGAGAACGTCGGACGAGTCCCAGGTTACCGAAATCACGTTGGACACGGTGGTTCCCGAGGTGGTGACGGCTGTCCTCGAGGGGACCTACGTCCCTGTGCTGGTGATGAACTACACGGTGAGGGCGGTTGCTCGTTAGCGAGTTCTTCTACAGCCCTCTCTTCCTCTTGGCGATCAACGCGGTACTCGCAGCCGGGATAATCCTTGCAGTGAGGCGGTTGAGGTCGCTACCGGAGCAGCAGGCCCAGCAGTTGCAGGACCCCTACGAGCACCTCAGATCGGTCATCAATTCTGAGGTCAGGGACCCAGCAGCCTACGTGATCGAGGTGGGGAGGGCCGTGATGGCGGAGCTCCTGAGGATCCGGGAGCTCGGTCTCGGAAGGTCGAGCACCCTAAGGGAGGCTGTGAGGGCCTTCGCAACATATGTGGGAAGCATGGATGGGCTCGAGGACTTCGTGGCTGTCTTTGAGAGGGTCAGGTACGGCGGAGAGGTGCCGAGCGAGGAGGACCTCGTCAAGTTCAGGGCGGCAGCGTCCTCTATACTCGAGGCCCTTTACCGAAGAGCTCCGAGAGGGCACGCATGAGCTCCGAGATCGCCCTTCTAGGATAGGGACCGAGTGGGCCGCCGAAGACCAAGCCGTCCATCATCTCGAGCGGAAGCTCGGAGATCGACTTCGCGACCTCTGCCCCGCTTCCGGCCAGCGAGAGGGAGAGGGCCAAGTCGTCAGGCATCAGCTCGTGGATCCTCAGCCACTCGCCCCTTACGACGGCCTCCCTGAGCCTCGCGATCAGCTCCTCGCCCACGCCGAACCTCTCCCTCCATCTCTCGGGCATCCCGAGCAGAACTACGGCCGCGTAGGGTTTGACCGTCTTGACCGCTTTACTCCTGTCCTCGTGGACCGAGGTGAGCACCTCCACCTCGACGTCAACCCTTTGTCTTCCCGAGGAAGAGGCGGACTGCCTCACGACCTTCAGCGACTCCTCGAGGAAGGGGAGGTTGGCCGAGTTGACCAGCACGCCGTCTCCCGTCCTGCCTGCCAGCTCCAGCATCCTCCTCCCCTGCGCCGCCACGTAGACCGGCACCGGTCCCCTCGGCCTGAAGTCGAGCCTCGCTCCTCCCGATGTCGTCTCGCCTGTGAGGAGGGTTTTGACGATCTTGACGGCTTCCTCGACCTTCTTCAGCGGCTCCCTCTGCTCGTAGCCCATCGCGCTGAGGGCAATTGGGTCTCCAGCGCCTATCGAGAGCATGACGCGACCAGGTGCGAGCTCGGTCAAACTGGCAGCGAACTGGGCCATCGTGATGGGGTTGAAGGCGTAAGGGTTCAGAACGCCGAGTCCTATGGAGATCGTTCTCGTCCTGAGGGCGAGGTAGGTGGAGGCCACGACCGACGAGCGGTTGAAGAAGTGCTCGCTCAACCAGACCGCCGAGTACCCGAGGCCCTCCGCTGTCACCGCATAGACCCTCATCCTCCAGAAGGGCTCCTTCGGTACCAGCTCCACCGAGAACCTCATACCTCCAGCCCGCGCCTCCTCAACAGCTCGGCGAACTTCTGGGGCTCTGTCCTCCTGGCCAATTCGCAGAGCAGCTCGAAGCCCTCCCTCTCGCCCAAGGCCCTGCGCTCGTGGAGCTCGGCCAGCCTCTCTCCCTCTGCCGGATCTATCAGATGGTGGTTGTAGGTGGTCAGGACGACGTCCAAGAGGTCCTCCACCAGCTCCTGGAAGTCAGGCCTTT
>JAVVHL010000049.1:0-9188 GCA_032249575.1 Candidatus Calditenuis sp.
GGCCCCAGAACGTGGTGGCGAAGACCTTGAACCTCCTCACCGTCTCCAGAGGGTTGGGTGCCGTATTTCTCCCCTGAGATCGACGGGGTCTCGGAAGGGGATTCAGGGCCCTTGTCTGATCCGTGTGGCTGAAGCTCGATCGATCACGAAGGAGCCGCTGGCAGCATCAAAAGCGCCGAGAGCGCGGCCACAACCAATCCGGTGATCGCCGTGAACTTCCACTCTCGCCTAGCGGCGAAGTAGACCAGCGAGATCACGGCCCTCGAGTAGGGGGTGAGCATCAAAGTTGCGACGCCTGCCTTCATGAGGACGACGGAAAGGCTCGGGCCCTCGCCGATGGAGGCCACGAACTCCAGAAAGCTCCTGCTCCTCACGACCCACCGCTCCGATACTGAGACCTCTTCGCCGTGCTGGAGGAAGTAGAGCGAAATGCCGAGGGCCATCAGGGCCAACGAGGCCGTCGTGCCAGCCAGCATCAGAAGCCCGAGAACCCTCTCCAGCCTCAACCCTCAGACCCCCAGCACCAGGGCCCTGTAGAGCATCACGGAGGCGGAGACGGCGGCCAGCGCGAAGTAGAGCCTCCTCAGGTTCACATCCCTCATCCGGGTGAGGAGCCTCGAGCCCAGCACCGACCCGAGGGTCGTCCCGAGGGCCATCGGAGCGGCGAGGTCCAAGACCATCAGGCCGGAAGCGACGTAGACGCCTGCTCCCGCGAGCGCCGTCATCCCCATGATCAGGTTGCTCGTCGAGGTCGAGACCTTGGTCGGCATCTTCAGCACAGTCTCGTGGATCGCGACCTTGAAGGCTCCTGCACCTATGCCCAGCATCCCTGCAACGGCCCCTGCCCAGACCATCGCCAGCCCTCCGTAGAGCGCGTTGGTCAGCTTGTAACTCACCTCCTTTCCCACCGAAGGGTCGAAGTAGGAGCCCTCGAGGTCGAGCCAGGATGAGAACCTGTCCTGCTTCACGGATCCCGGCTCCTGAGGCGACCGGACGACGCGCGTGAGGAGGAGCGAGGCGATCATCACGGCCGAGAAGGTCAAAGCCACAGCGGTAGGGCTGACCGTGACGGTCAGGAAAGCTCCTGCGACGGCCCCGGTTATGGTGAAGCACTCGAGGAACATCGCAGCCCTGAGGTTCGTGACGCCCTCGGTGACGAAGGAGGACGAGGAACCGGTCGAAGTGGCGATGACCGAGATCAGGCTCGACGCGATAACGTGCTTGACAGGGACGCCGAGGAGGACGAGGAGCGGGATCGTGACGCTGGCTCCGCCGAGTCCTGTCAGGGATCCAAGGAAGCCGGCCGCGAGGGAGACGAGGACCACCTCGACGACGCCCACCATCGTTCCACCCTCAGGGCCGAGAGGTCATGCGAGGTAGATGAGGGTTCCGAATCGGCTGTCGGGTTGGAGCCGGGATCAGAAGTAACCGAGGAGCCTGCCGAGCAGGAATAGCAGGATGACGAAGAGCCCGATCGCGATGCCGCCGACGTTGACGTTGCTGCTGCCGGTCTGCATGTACCTGAAGGCCTGGACGAAGTAGACGAAGGCCTTTGCAGAGGCGTAGTTGAGACCGTCGATGACCTTCTCCTCGACGTACTTCCTGACGGCCGAAGAGAGCCTGATGAATCCGTTGACGAAGACCGCCTCGAAGGCCGCGTCGATGTAGTACCTGTTCACCAAAAGTGTGTGGACCGGCCTGAGGGCCCCGGACCTCACCGATGCGGGGTCGAGCCTCCCTCCGAGGAAGTAGAGATACGAGAAGAGGAGGCCGGTTCCGAGGATCAGGGCAGAGAGGGCGTAGGCCATCGGGTCGACCTTGATGTGCTCCTCGACGCCGAAGTAGTGGAGGAACTGCTCCTCAACCCACGGCAGACCTATAACGGTCGAGAGGAACGCGAGGACGACGAGCGGGACCGTCATAACAGGAGGAGACTCGTGGAGGCCGCCGTGCCCGTCGGCGTGGTGAGGCAGCGACCCCCTGAACTCGCCGAGGAAGACCTTGCTGAGCCACCGGAAGCTGTAGATCACCGTCAGTATCGAGGCAGCGGTCACCAGCAGCAGGGGGACCCAGTGCCCTCCCTTCACTAGGGCGTTGACGATCAGGTCCTTCGTGAAGAAGCCGCTGAAGGGCGGTATACCTGAGAGGCTGACCACTCCTATGAGCGCCGTGTAGAACGTCACGGGCATGTACCTCCTCAACCCTCCCATCCTGTCTATGTCGTTGGTCCCGACCGCGTGGATGACCGAGCCGGATGCCAGGAAGAGCAGGGCCTTGAAGGCCGAGTGGCTGAGGAGGTGATAGGTCCCTGCTGTCCATCCGTAGACTGAGCCTGCCCCTATCGCGGTGAACATCAGGGCCAGCTGGCTGATGGTCGAGTAAGCTATGACCCGCTTGATGTCGTTCATGACGAGGCCCATCGTTGCGGCGAAGAGGGCCGTGAAGCTCCCTATCGTTATCATCAGACCGTACCACTGCTCGAGACCTGCGGTTCCCAGGTGATGGACGGGGATCAACGTCCAGGAGAAGCGGGCCATCAGGTAGACTCCGGCCTTGACCATCGTGGCGGCGTGGATGAGGGCGCTGACTGGGGTCGGGCCCTCCATGGCGTCAGGGAGCCAGACGTGGAGCGGGAACTGGGCCGACTTGCCCATCGCTCCGCCGAAGGCCAGCAGCATCACGACCGTCATCAGCCCAGGGTCTATGCCGTGGAGCTCGACCTCGTGGGCGATCTCGGAGAGGCTGAGCGTGCCGTATTTGGCGAAGAGCAACGCTATGGCCGCGAAGAGCATCACGTCGCCTATCCTCGTGGTGACGAAGGCCTTGATCCCTGCGTACCGCGCCTCCTTCCTGTGGTAGTAGAAGCTGATAAGTGCATAGCTGCAGATCCCGACGATCTCCCAGCCGATGTAGAGGCCTGCAAGATTATCGGAGAGGACCAGCAGCGTCATGCCGCCGATGAAGAAGGTCATGAAGAACCAGTACCTCGGCAGACCTTCCTCGTGGGCCATGTAACCCACCGAGTAGATCAGGATCAGCGTCCCTATCCCAGTGGCTATGGATGCGAGCAGCACCGAGAGCGGGTCCACGAGGAGGCTGAACTCGAGCGCCTTGCCGTCGGGGAGCAGGAGCCACGGAGTCGAGAAGACGTAAGACCTGCCTCCGTAGACGTCGGGGACCATCGAGAACGACATCGCAGCGGTCACCGCTCCCAGCGCTATCGAGTAGACCTCTCCTACCCTCTTGTGGAGCCTGAAGGCGGCAGGGACGAGCACTGATCCGAATACAGGGACGAGCCAAGCGAGCCAAGGAGCGTAGGGCAGCATGACCCCCATCAGCTCCCATCCGGCAGTCTAAAGAGGTAACTCGGTCCATGGCGGACACGTCCGTGGGCCCAAAGTCTTCTCCGCATTCTCCGCAGAGGGCACCATCGTAAAATACCGAGAGGGGCCGTTCTCTACGAGAAGCTTTGGCGGTCCTCGTCGACGGCTCTACAAGGGTCCTCGTCCAGGGGATCACAGGAAGGGAGGGGAGCTTCCACACGGAGGCGATGATCAGGTACGGAACGAAGGTGGTCGCAGGCGTAACGCCTGGCAAGGGAGGCTCATCGGTTCACGGCGTCCCCGTATACGACTCGGTCGAGGAGGCCATGAGGGCCCATCCGGAGATCAACGCCTCGATCGTCTTCGTCCCCGCACGGTTCGCCCCCGATGCGGTCTACGAGGCCATCGATGCCGGAATAGGGATGATAGTGGTGATCACGGAGGGGATACCGATCCACGAGGGGATCAGGCTGATCAGGTACGCGAGGATGAGGGGGGTGAGGGTGATAGGACCCAACACGCCGGGCGTCATAACGCCGGGAGAGTGCAAGCTGGGGATCATGCCGGGGCACGTCTTCTCGAGGGGGAGGGTAGGCATCGTCTCGAGGAGCGGGACGCTGACGTACGAGGTGGCGATGCAGCTGACCTCTGCAGGCCTTGGGCAGAGCACGTGCATAGGCATAGGAGGGGATCCGGTGGTCGGGACGGACTTCATCGAGGTCCTCGAGCTCTTCAGACAGGACCCAGGCACCGATGCGGTCGTTCTGATAGGAGAGATAGGCGGCGACGCAGAGGAGAGGGTTGCGAGGTACGTGGTCGAGACGGGGTACCCGAAGCCGATCGTGGCCTACGTCGCTGGGAGGACCGCTCCACCAGGCAAGAGGATGGGGCATGCGGGAGCTATCATATCGATGGGCGTCGGCGACGCCGAGAGCAAGATCAGGGCCCTCTCCTCCGCCGGCATCAGGGTAGCTTCCACCCCCTTCGAGATACCAGCGCTCGTGAGGGAAGCCCTCAGCTCGACGACACCGAGGTCCTGACCCTCAGCTCTTTGAACCTCCTCTTCAGGTCAAGGCCCCTCTCCACCGCCAGGGCCACAGCCAGGAGCTCGTGGTCCCGCATGTACCTCCCTACCAGCTGCATCGATATCGGAAGACCCTCAGATGAAAGGGTGTAGGGCAGCACGATCGCAGGGTGGCCTGTGAGGTTGAAGGGCATCGTGAACGAGAGGAGCGCCGAGTAGACGTCCACCTCCCTTCCTCCGACTTTGACCTTCGTGAGGCCGGCCTCGGGAGCGGTGATCGGCGACGCGGGGAGCACCAGAGCGTCCAGTTCCTTCAGCACGCTCTCAACAGCGTCTCTCAAAACCTCCCTCATCCTCATCGCCCTGACGTAGTCCACCGCCCTGATCCTGAGGCCCTCCTCCAGCATCCTCCTGACGTCGGGCCCGTAATCTTCCGGCCTCTCGAGGACCCAGTGCTCGTGGACCTCCGAGGCCTCTGCCCTCCTGATGAAGTACCAATACCTCCTGAAGAGCTCGTGGTCCGGGAGTTCAACCTCCACCACCTCGAAGCCCTTCGCCTCGAGCTCCCTGACGAAAGACTCGGCAGCTCGCTCCACCTCCGGGTCCGCGTTCCCCTCGACCCACGAGCGCAGGTATCCGAGCCTGACTACTGACCCGATCGACGACGGGAGCCTGAAGGGCTCTGACCTCTGGGCCAGATCGGGCGATGAGGACGTCTTCGAGAGGGCTGCAGCCGTGTCCCAGACCGAGAGCGCGTGGAAGCCCACTGTGTCCAGCGACGGAGCCAGAGGGAAGACGCCATCTCTGCTGACGGCCGGATACGAGGGCTTCAGGCCGACCACGCCGCAGAGGGCAGAAGGGAGCCTGACCGAGCCGCTGGTATCGGTCCCGACAGCGAGGGGAACTAAGCCAGCAGCGACCGAGACCGCCGAGCCTCCGCTCGAGCCTCCAGGTACCCTGCCCTCCTTCCAGGGGTTGGCCGGCATGCCGAAGTGAGGGTTGACGTTGGTGGCACCGGAAGCGAACTCGTGGAGGTTGGTCGTTCCGACGATCACCGCGCCCGCAGACTCGAGGGCCCTGACCACCTCAGCGCTCCTCGCAGGTACCTCTCCCCTCAGGATCCTCGACCCTGCTGTCATGGGAACGCCCTCGACCGCAACGATGTCCTTCACTGCCACCGGTATTCCATGAAGCGGCCCCCTGTAGATCCCGGCCTTGAGCTCTCTGGAGAGGTCTGCGGCCCTCGACCTGACCCTCTCCTCGAGGACCGTGATGAAGGCCTTCAGCCTCGGGTTGTGTTTCCTGATGCCTTCCAGAGTCTCCTCGACGAGCTCCACGACTTCCAGCTCGCCAGACCAGATCCTCGGCGCCAGCTCCTCGACGGTCATCCAAGAGTACCTGTGAGGTCCCATCGTCCACCGATCGAGCCCTCAGAAGATAAGCCCATCCGCGAAAGGGCAGCGCTCAGTCGGGAAGGAACCTCCTCCTGACCCTCGAGCTGACGAAGTCGATCCCCAGGACGAAGGCCAGCAACACCAACAGGGCCGTGCTGAGGGACCTGTAATCCAAGACCTGGATGTAGGAGAGGATGTAGAACCCGATGCCTCCTGCTCCGACAAGCCCTAGGATCGCCGAGGCCCTGACGTTGTACTCGAACATGAAGAGCGACTGGCTGAGGATGTAATTTGCGGCCTCTGGGATGACGACGTACCTCATCTCCGCCAGCTTCCCCACCCTCATGACCCTCGCGGCCTCGAGGACCTCCCTGTCGACGGCGTCGAAGGCCTCGTAGAGGAGCTTGGAGAGGTAACCCGTGGAGTACATCGCTGTTCCCAGAACACCAGCGAGGGGCCCGAACCCCACCGTCACGACGAAGATGAGGGCCCAGATGATCGCTGGGACCGTCCTGATGGCCGAGAGGAGGAAACGGAGGGGCACCGTGACCTGTGGGCCGAAGAGGGACCTGGTGCTCAGGAGCGCCAGAGGCACTGAGAAGGCCACGGCGATCGTCGTCCCTGCGAAGGCTATCATCACGGTCTCGAGCATGCTCAAAACCAGCGTCGGCATGGGCCTTGGATCTGGCGGGAGCATCTCAGCGACGAATGCGGGCAGGTTGCCGAGCCGTGAGATCACCGAAGGGTCGAAGGCGCCGAACCTGAAGAGGAGGGCCAGCGTGATTAGGGCTAGGAGCAGCTGGGTCAACAGGCCGAATGGAGGCCTCTGGGGAGGCCTGGGGAGTGTGCGGGCCCTCAAAGGGCCCTCACCAGATCCTCGGGAGCGATGGACCCCGCCTCGCCCTCGAGCACGACCCTCCCTTCCCTGAGCACTGCGACCCGGTCCGCATATCTCGGGACCAGGTGGACGTCGTGCGTCGTTATCGCGAAGCCCACTCCCCTTGACCTCAGCTTCCTCACCAGCTCCAGCACCTCGATCGTCGTCAGGGGGTCCAGCTGGGAGACGAACTCATCTGCTAAAACGAGCTCAGATCCGTGCATCAGGCTCCTGGCAATCGCGACCCTTTGCTTCTGGCCGCCGCTCAGCTCCCTCGCCCTCTTCCACACCACGTCGCCCAGCCCCAGCAACTCGAGGACCTCCTCAGCCCTCTCGACCTCCTCCCTCGGGAACCGGCCGAGTAGGGCCCACGCCTTGGGAGACCTGTCGAAGGCCCCGAGCAGGACGTTCTCCAGAACGCTCATGTTGCCCACGACGCCTATCCCTTGAGGTATGTAGCCTATCCTGGGATCGCTGAGCTCGACGCCCGAGTCGTCGACCGCCACAACCCTACCCCTCTTGGGCTTCAGGAGGCCCGCTGCGACCTTGAGGAGCGTCGTCTTTCCTGAACCGCTCCTACCCAGGACCATCGTTACCTCACCGGAGCTGAAGGCGATGTTCACTCCTCGCAGCACGTCGACGGGGTTCCTGTAGCTGAACCAGACATCCTCGAGCCTCAGCTGCACTCCCTTTCAGCCCTTGAGCTCGAGCCCTGTCAGCTCAATATACCTGCTCAGGGAAGCGAGGTGCTCCTCCGACGTCTTCCTTTCCCAGCCCACGAAGATCGCCGAGACGAGCCTCCTCATCAGCTCAGCCCTTTCAGGTCCGCCGAGCTCTAGGAAAGCCTGTATCAGGGCCTCCCTCAGCTTCGGGTCCAGGTTCCTCGAGACGACCAGCGCGTGTGAAGGCAGCGGCCCCTGCCTCTCGATGACCCTTGTGGTCCCCATCGCCTTCTCGTAGAGCTCCTTAGAGACGTCACCGGCCATCACCGTGACCTCGACTCTCCCCGCCATCAGGGCCTCGTAGCACTGGGCGTACCCGCCGCCGAAGTAGACCTCGGAGAAGAAGTCCTTGGGATCGACCGGACCGTCACCCTTCCTGCTCAGCAGGCCCAGCTCGACCATCCGGGCCATCGGTGCGAGGTACCCTGACGACGAGATCGGGCTCGGGAAGCAGGCGCTCTTGCCCCTCAAGTCCCCGAGGCTCCTGTAGGGCGAGTCGGGCCTGACGATCCAATAGGAGTAGTAGAAGGTGCCCTCGACGTACCTGTCGTCGACGTAGACCCTCCTGACCTCAGCGAGGACGACCTCGGCGTTCGCGGTCCTCACGGCTATGGCCGCCGGCCACGAACCCATCAGCGCCGCCTGCGCTGTTCCGAACCTCAGGGCCTCTATCACGGCCGCATAGCTCGTGGGCACGTAGACCTCGACCTCGACGCCCAGCTTGTTGGCGAGGTATTCCTTGAGCTCCTGCGCCCTCTCAAGGATCTGGGCAGGGTTCTGCGTCGGCTGTATCGCTAGGACCAGCTTCTGCTTCGGCTGGAAGAACGTCCCTCCCAGAACGAAGAGCGCCAGGGAGAACGACGCTGCTGCAACGAGCACGACCGCGAGAACCGCTATCCAGCGCGACCGCAGCGCCATCTCGTCTTATGTCATAACGGCGTTATTATTAACTTGACAGGGTTGAAACGGGGCTTTTACGCAGTAAAATCCACAGAGTGGGGGTTGCGGAGGGAACAAGCAGCAGTGGTCGCCGGAACCGTCGCAACAGGTCGGGAATGGTGATTAAGAGGAAGAGGACTCTGCAGGCTGAGGTTGAAGCCCCGGTAGCTCAGGCTGGTAGAGCACCGGCCCGGTATGGGGCTTCCCTGAAAGCCGGGGGTCGCGGGTTCAAGTCCCGCCCGGGGCTGGATTCTGAAAGGCTCCGAAAAGCGAATTATAGCAACCTATGCTCGATGAGAAGTGTGAACCCGCCTCTGATCGACCTCCATGAGGACATATCGCTCTACTACGTGACGCAGGGAGCTGGATTGAGGTTCGGCGTGGCCGATTTCGGCGTCGACCTGGAAGGGAGGCACTGCGACCTGCCGAAGTACGAGAGGAGCAACGCGAGGCTCGTCTTCGGTGCCATCGCACCGCTTACGCCCACCATCAGCCCCGAGAGGGTCGAAAAGTTGGCGAGGTCCTACGGCAGCCCCTTCGGCGGATACAGGGTGAGGGCACCACTCCTGCTGGCGCTGGAGCACTTCAACGTCTACCGGAACCTCTTCAGGAGGCACGCCGCTAGGCTCTTCCCCGTCAGGACGATGTGGGACCTCGAGAGGGTCGAGAGGGGTCAGGGGACCGGTCTGCTGATGGCGCTGGAGGGCGCGGAGGCGCTCGAGGACCTGGAGGACCTTGAGCTCCTCTACGACCTCGGCCTCAGATCCCTTCAGCTGACCTGGAACTTCGACAACAGGTACGGAGCCTCCTGCATGTCGAGGAAGGACTACGGCCTCACCGGCGACGGAGAGGAACTGATAGCGCTCTGCAACAGGCTCGGCGTCATAGTCGATCTGGCCCACGCGAGCA
>JAVVHL010000050.1:0-9155 GCA_032249575.1 Candidatus Calditenuis sp.
TGTGTCTGGCCAGGTCGATCCCTTGAGGGGATGAGAGGGATCTTGAGCGCTGAGCTCCTCTGAAACTGCACACCTCCACCGGTCACGTGACTCTCTACCTCATCAGAGGTACCTCCTGATCAGGGCGGCCACCTCCATCAGCTCCTCTTCGGTCACCCTCATCCTACCTGACCTGAAGTGGATGCTCTCTGGGTTGCCGTACCTCGGTATGATGTGGACGTGGGTGTGGAAGATCACCTGGCCCGCGGCTGAGCCGTTGTTCTGGAGGACGTTGATCCCAGCAGGAGCCAGGGCCCTGTGAACGGCCTTAGCGACCCTTGCGACTGAGGCGAAGAGCCTGCCCACTCCCTCCTCGTCCATCTCGAGCAGGTCCCTGAAGTGCCTCTTCGGAGCCACCAGCGTGTGCCCCTTGCTGGCCGGGTACCTGTCCATGAACGCTATGTGCTCCTCGTCGCTCCAGACGACGGCCGCCCACTCCTTACCCTGCGCTATCCTGCAGAAGACGCAGTCCTCCATCGCTTGAGCCAAAGGGCTGCCCGAGGGAAAAGCCTTGCGAGGTGACGGTAACCGTAAAGCCAGGCGAGCGGTTGGGATGTCGTGAAGGCTGTTCTGCTGAAGCCGGGGTCTGGAGCAAAGGTCGAGGAGGTGCAGGAGCCAGTCCCTCAGAAGGGAGAGATCGTGGTGGAGCTCATCGCGTGCGGCCTATGCGGCACCGACGTCGAGCGGATCAGGGGAGGTTACTCGGCCGGCAAGGCGGTTCTGGGGCATGAGGCGGTCGGCAAAGTCATCGAGGTAGGAGAGGGCGTCGATTGGCTCAGGAAAGGGGAGGTGGTCGTGCCTCACCACCACACCAACTGCGGCGAGTGCTACTACTGCCTGAACGGGAGCCCGACGATGTGTCCCGAGTACAGGCGCCACCACTTCGACCCCGGAGGCTTCGCCGAGAGGTTCAGGGTTCCGGAGTTCATCGTGAGGCGCGGTGCGGTCTACAAGGTCAGGGGCCTTCAGGACCCGGAGGAGGCGTGCCTTACAGAGCCGCTGGCGTGCTCCCTGAGGGCCGTGAAGAGGGCAGGGGTCAGGGAGGGGCAGACCGTCGCGGTCTTCGGCGTTGGGGCCGTCGGAGCCCTCTTCGTGGCGTTGCTGAGGGGATTGGGCGTCGAGGTCCTCGGCGTCGACGTCAACCCGAGGAGGTTGGGCCTTGCGGAGAAGTTGGGGGCCAGTGCGGTGGATGCGAGGTCAGGGAGGGTTGCTGAAGAGATAAGGGCGATGACTGGTGGCAGGGGAGCGGACGTCTCGATCGTTGCGACAGGCAACGTGGCCGCCGTATCCTCCGCCATATCCTCCACCCGCAACGGAGGCGTTGTCTGCCTCTTCGGCCTCCCGCCTTCGGGATCGAGGTTGGACCACGACTTCAGCGAGCTCCTCGTGAGGGAGGTCAGCCTGATCTCCTCGAACGCCGCCTCGGAGGACGAGATGGTTGAGGCATTGGACCTGATCGTGAGGGGCAAGATCCGGGGTGCTGAGCTGATCACGCACAGGTTCAGGATCGACGAGTTCGATAGGGCTTTGGAGGTCTTCGAGAAGGGAGAGGGAGTGAAGGTCGTGATAAAGCCCTGAGGAACTCACCTGCCGGACTTGAGGGCCTCCTCGACCAGCGCGTTCACTTCCTCCTCTGGGACCACCGTGTAAGTCTTCGTGTCTGACGGGATCACGACCATCCGGGCCATCCAGTTCGGGTCGATCTTGTCGACGGACCTGACGAGCGCGCTTATCGCGAGCCTTTTGGCCTCCTCCAGAGGCATCTTGCTGTCGTACGTCGCCTCGAGGATCTCCTTCACCTTCTCAGCACCCCTTCCGATGCTCCAAGCCTTGTACTCCAGGACGACGCCGCTCGGCTCGGTGTAGAAGAGCCTAGTGCCGTCGACGGAAGACCCCCCGATCAGGAGCGCCACGCCGAACGGCCTCACCCCTCCGTGCTGGGTGTAGAGCTGCATGAGGTCGCCGATGCGCTTGGCGACGCTCTCGATAGAGGGAGGTTCGTCGAACGTCAACCTGTAGCTCTGCGCGTAAACCCGGGCGCTGTCCACAAGGACCCTCGCGTCGGAAATGAGACCCGATGCTGCTGCACCGATGTGGAGGTCGATCTGGAAGAGCTTCTGCGAGTACGTCGGTGCCTGAAGCTTGCTGTGGGCCCTCTCCTCGACCGCGAGCACGACGCCCTCGTCGACCCTTATGCCGACCGAAGTGGACCCGGACTTCACCGTCTCCAGCGCGTACTCGACCTGGTAGAGCCTGCCTTGGGGAGAGAACACCGTTATGGCCCTGTCATATGCGCCTGCCATGCCGAGCGCTGCCACTCCGATCCACCTCCATCGCGTTGTCCTAACCAGGCAAATATATGTATGCCGTACTGTCCTCCAGCGGTAAATCTTTCCCGCACCCTCAACGCTTTTGATGACGTCGGACGTCCCTCATCGGGTAGCGGGAGGATGAGGACGGTTTACAGGGGTCTGTGCCCCAACTGCGGCGGCGACATCAGCGACGAGGAGCTGCTGACCAACGGCGTCTGTGGCAAATGCGTCCCATTCAGGGCCTCCAACAGGACGGAGGTCCACACCTATCTCATCAGGACTGGAAGGCTCAGGGACTTCAAAGAGGCTCTGGAGCTCTCGATCAAGGTGGAGGAGTTCAGGGACCTCTTCAGGCGCCTCGTCGGTTCCTCCCCCTGGTCGCTCCAGGAGACGTGGGCGAGAAGGGTCTTCCTCGGCAGGAGCTTCTCGATCGTGGCACCGACAGGCCTCGGCAAGACGACTTTCGGGATAGTCACGGCGATCTACCTACACCTCAACTCTGGCATCAAGAGCTACCTCATCCTCCCCAGCAGCCTTCTGGTGCAGCACGTCCACGATAAGTTCGAGGAGTACCTCAGGAGGCTCGGAAGGGAGATCAGGGTCGTCTCGTACAGGTCAGGCCTCTCCGAATCGAGGGCCGCAGAGGTCCTGTCATCGATAGGCTCCGGGGACTTCGACGTCCTCATCACAACCGACCGTTTCCTCTACAACCGGTTCGATCTGCTGAGGGGGAAGGAGTTCGATTACGTCTTCGTCGACGACGTGGACTCCTTCCTCAGGAGCCCGAGGAACATCGACAAGGTCGTCGAGTTGATGGGTTACGACCCGGGCGTCGTCGAGACGGTGCTGAAGATGATAAGACTGAGCAGGAAGAGGAGGCCGACGGAGGAGGACTTCAGGGAGTACGAGTCCCTCGGTGAGGAGCTGGAGCGGTACAAGAGGACCGAGAGGAGGAAGGTCCTGATCGTTTCGGGAGCGACGGCGAGGGCCAGGAGGACGATGCGGGTCAGGGTCTTCAGGGAGCTCTTCGGCTTCGAGCCGGGACACACCTTCGAGCTCGTGAGGAACATCGGCCTGTACCACCTGAGGCCGCGGCGACCGGTGAAGGAGGAAGTGGTGGAGCTGGTGAAGAAGCACGGAGGAGGAGCGCTGGTCTTCGTCCCTCAGACGGCCGGGGTCGAGGGCGCGGAGGAGCTTGCGAAGGCGCTGAAGGAGGAGGGGATCCCGTGCTACGCCTACAACAGGTTCAGCCCGAGGATGCTCCAGCGGTTCGTAAGCGGCGAGTACGAGGTCTTGCTGGGCGTCGCGAGCACCAGGAGCCCCCTCGCAAGGGGCATCGACCTCCCAGAGAGGATACGCTACGTGGTCTTCGCAGGAGTTCCGAGGAGGGAGATCGCGATAGGGAGGGACGAGTACAGGCCCCAGATGCTCCTCTCGGTCCTGAAGCACGTCGCACCCCTTCTCGACGGGCCTTTGGCTGAGGAGGCCCTTCGGGTCACAGGGGCCCTCTCGAGGGTCGTCCCGACGGTGAGCGAGGTGGTGGAGCGCGTCGGTGCTGCGATTCAGTCTGGGACCAAGCTCGAGGGGTTCGAGGGCCACGTCCAGGAGCTGGTGATGAGGGCGAGGGACCTGCTGAGCAGGGTCATGACGCCCGAGAGGGTGGCGCTGCTCTCCTCGAGGGCCGACATACAGCTGAAGGTCACGGAGGAGGGTTACAGCCTGATAATCCCGGATGTCGACGGCTTCATCCAGGCATCTGGCAGGTGCTCGAGGCTCTACGCGGGCGGGATAACGAGGGGCGTCGCCATCGTTCTCGTCGACGACGAGAAGGCCTTCCACGGCTTCACAAAGCGCCTCGAATCGCTCTACGACGAGACACTCGAGCCCTATGACGAAAGGAAGGTCAGCGAAGACTTCAAGCTCGTCGACGAGGACAGGCGTAAGGTTGCGCTAGTCAGGTCTGGACAGGTGGAGCCGGGGAAGTTCGACGTGATGAGGAACGCTCTGGTGATAGTCGAGTCGCCGACGAAGGCGAGGACGATAGCTTCCTTCTTCGGAAGGCCTGCGAGGAGGGAGATCGGCGAGCTGACAGCCTACGAGTCCGTCAGCGGCCAGGCCCTCCTCACCGTTGTCGCTTCAGGAGGTCACGTCTTCGACCTGACGACCGTTGGCGGTTACCACGGCGTCCTCCAGGTCGACTCCAAGTACGTGCCGATCTACACGCCCATCCTCAGGTGCCTCGACTGCGGCAACCAGTTCGTCGACTACGAAAGATGTCCTCGGTGCGGTTCGGAGAGGATCAGGAGCAAGGTCGAGGTGGTGAAGGCGCTCAGGTCGCTGGCGATGGAGGCCAACGAGGTCCTGATAGCGACGGACCCGGACGCTGAGGGCGAGAAGATAGGCTACGACATCTACTGCGCCGTGAGGCCCTATAACGACAACGTCAGGAGGCTCGAGTTCCACGAGGTGACGAGGAAGGCCCTTGCCGCCGCACTCGCCTCTCCGAGGAACGTCAAGGAGAGCCTCGTCGAGGCCCAACTGCTCAGGAGGATCGAGGACAGATGGGTCGGGTTCGAGCTGAGCAGGAGGCTCCAGGAGAGGTTCGGCCGCAAGACCCTCTCGGCGGGAAGGGTCCAGACGCCCGTGCTCGGATGGGTCGTCGAGAGGACGTTGATGGCCTCGAAGAAAATTCCGGCCCTGACGGTCGTTCTGGAGGACGGCCTGAGGGTCGAGTTCCTCAATCCCGTTGACGTCGAGGAGGCCAAGGCGCTCCACGAGAAGGGGGAGCTCTTCTGCGATGTCGTCGAGGTAGCCTCAGAGGTGAGGGAAGTCAGGCCGCCCCCACCCTACACCACGGACTCGATGCTGAGGGACGCTTGGCAGTTCTTCAGGATGGGCGCAACGGAGGCGATGGAGGCAGCCCAGACGCTTTTCGAGTCGGGCCTCATCACCTACCACAGGACAGATTCGACAACGGTCTCCTCGGCGGGCCTCAACGTGGCGAAGACGTACATCGAGGAGAAGTTCCCTGACTCCTTCAGGCCGAGGACCTACGCGAAGGAGGGGGCCCACGAGTGCATCAGGCCGACCAGGCCCATCGACGAGAAGATGCTTAGCTACTACGTCCAGTCCGGGACCCTGACGACCGCCGCGAGGATAGGGAGGAGGGAGCTGGCGCTGTACGGCATGATCTTCCGTCGCTTCATCGCGAGCCAGATGCCCGAGGCGAGGGTCAGGTACCAGACGGTCGTTGTGAGGTTGCTGGGGAACTCGGTCCAGATCGAGAGGGCCGTCGAGATCGTCGAGGAGGGCTTCCTCAAGGTCAACCCGCTCGTCCAGGTCCAGATGCCGATCGTCCCCGGGAGGAGGGCCGTCAAAGAGCTCGTCCACAGAAAGGTCCCGGCGGCCAGATTGCTGACGGAGGGCGAGATAATCGCGATGATGAAGAGCAGGGGCATCGGAAGGCCGAGCACCTACGCCAAGATCGTGAGGACGCTCTACGACAGGAACTACGTGATCCAGAGGGCTGGGAGGATGATAGCCACGAAGCTCGGCAAACAGGTCTACGACTTCCTCCACACGACCTTCGGCGACCTCGTCTCCGAGGAGTTGACGAGACAGCTTGAGGCGAAGATGGACGAGATCGAGGAGGGGAAGGCGAACTACCTCGAGGTCCTGAACGAGCTGAGGTCCTCGCTTGCAGCGCTGATGTCTAAGGGCTGAATTCGTTAGAAGTTCTATGTTAGGGGGTCATCATCGACGTGGATTTTACAACAGGATTACAGATCATGAGGAATCGGTTTCAGCCCCTCTATGCATCTGACCTTTCCACGCGGGCTCCACCACTCCGAGGACGGTGAGCTCGATCCTCTCGGGCTCAACGCCGAGCAGCTCTTTGAGGGACGGTGTCGTGCGGCCGTTGTCGCCGTGGATGAGCTCCTTAACGTAGAGCCCTCCGTCGACCACCAGCGACAGCTCGTAGGTCCTCTCGTCGATCTGCACGGCCGATACGTCGTGCACTCTCCTCCTCCTCAACCTGTCACCCCTTCTCCGCAGCACCCTCGTCGGAGTCCTCTGCTCTATCACCGAGTTGCGCAGGCGCTCACAGGCCCTCATCACCTCCTCGAAGGGCACGGGAGCTGAGAAGACGACGCGGACCGAGTAGACCTTCCTCTTCCGCTCGGTCTCTGTCTTGAGGAACCTGATGTCGGCCCTAGTCGCCGGTCCCAAGTCGAGGACCTCCACCTTACCTCCCGAGAACTCCCTCACCCTCCTCGCGAACTCGTCGAGGTCAACGGTGCGCTTAGCGGGCTCTGAGAGCTCGAGGATGAAGGGCCTCCCTGTCCCCTCGACGGCCGCGTCGAGGTCCTCCCTACCTGCCGCGTGAAGGGTGAAGTCCATGGCCCTCCACAGCTCCAGCGCAGGCAATCCTATGTACTCGGCGACCGAGACGTCTGGCCCCTCACTCCTTCCGGTGTAGCTGCAGGCATCGCAGCCCCTTCCCCAGCAGACGTTGCAGAGCCAAGGCGTCTGAGGGGTCGACCTCGAGTGCTTCAGGTACCTCCCCCGTATCATGACAGGTGCTGGCTTAACCTCGAAGGTGGAGGTGAAGGGGTCCAGGAGCACCTCCAGCTCGGGGTTCGAGGGGGAGAACGTTTTGCCCGTGAGCTGGGCGAAGATCCTCCTCGCCTCCCGCGTGACGTCCCTCCTGATCGACTCGGCCGAGTCGAGGCCGTAGCTGCTGATCAGGTGGTCCTCGAGGCTCCTGATGTGGGGCGGGACGAAGGTCCCTATGCTGAACGTCGAGAACTCGTAGCCTGAAGCCTTCTCCGCAGCCCCCCTCACCAACGCCTCGACCTTCTCGGACGAGATTTTGCCTCTGCAGAGGGAGCACTGCTCGACGACCACCTCGACTCCCCTCTCACGTAGGACTTCGATAGAGCCCGCATGGCCTGACCGAGCGAGGGCCCTCAGGAGCTCAAGGTCGTTAGACCGGACGGCCTCCTCCATCGCCTCGTCCATCAGCTTCAGGCCGGTCTCGTTCCTCGGCAGCTCGGGATGCAGCAGCGCGAAGAAGCGGCCCAGGCACCTCGGGCAGAGCGGGTGATCGATGAGAAGCGACCTGACCTTTTCCAGCACCTTGAGCTCCTCCCCCATCTCCGCGCCCACCCTCTACCCCACAGAAGTAACCCTGCCTATCCCCTTCACCCTTCCTTCCCTCAGGACGAAGACGTCGCCGGGCCTGAGGAACTCGGGCCTGTACTTGAATGAGAAGCGGGCCCTTCCCTGCTCTCCCGGCTTGAGGTACTCCTTCCCGAGGACCTCCATCCGGGCCGATTGGGAGATCGTGTGGCAGTGGACTATCGGCTCGTATCCGCTCGCTACCCTCGTTGGATGGGAGAGGATCAGGACCTCGGCCTCGAAGCTCCATACCGCCTCCGGCTCCAGATCCCTGTCTGCCAGCACCATCCCCCTCCTCACCCAGTCGTGAGGTACGCCCCTGATCGCTATCCCGACGATCTGCCCTGCCTCAGCCTCCTCAACTCTGGCGTTGTGGATCTCGATGCTCCTCGCCCTCACCTCCGCGAACCCTCCCTTCTGGTCCGGGCCCAGCAGAAGCGTAGCGCCGCTCCTCAGCCTGCCCTGGAGGATGGTCCCCGAGACGACGGTCCCAGTGCCCTCCACGTCGTAGACGCGGTCGACGTACATCAGGAACGGTTTCTCGCTGGGCTTGGGACGCGCAGGCAACATCGAGAGCAGCTGGTATAGGAGGTCGAAGCCCTGCCTGGTGACGGACGACGCCTCGAGAACTGGAACGACGACGTTCAGCTTGTCGATAACGACGTTGAGGTCCGAGAGCTCCCTCACGTGGACCGGAACCCTGCCCACCCTCTTCACGAGCCGAGCCACCTCCTCCCGCACTTCCTCGAGCCTCCTCGACCCGACCTTGTCGACCTTGGTTATGCAGAGGATGACTGGTATGCCGGCCGCGAAGAGGATGCCGAGGTGCTCCCTCGTTATGTGCGTGGGGCCGTCGTCCGCAGCTACAACCACCAGCCCGTAATCGACCTCCTGTCCGAGGAGGCCGCGGATCGTAGTCCTGAGCCAGGGCTCGTGGCCCACGGTGTCGACGATGCTGACCAGCTTCTCAGCCTCAGAGACGACCCTCGCCTTCTCTTTCTTGTCGAGCGGGTTCTTCACGAGGATCGGCTTCCCTCCCTTGAACCCGAGGACCGCGAAGTGCAGATCGGCCGAGAGGTTCCGGGCGATCTCGTGGGGGAGCGTGTCCATGTAGAGCCACTTGGTGCCGTCGTCGCTCTCTCCGGTTAGGAGGCACGCGATCAGCGTCGACTTGCCGTGGTTCACGTGTCCAGCCACGCCGAGCGTGACGTGGTTGACGAAGGTCCTAGTGAGGGCCTCGATCACGACCTTCGCTATCTCGCCCTTCTCTGAGGAGAACCTCTCGACCCTCTTCACCCTCGCACCGCACTCGGCCGCTATCGCCCTCACGACAGCTATGCTCTCCTCCAGCTCGACCTCGTTGAGCCCTACGACCTCGCCGTCGTCGTCGACGCCTATCACGTAAACCGCAACCCCTCTCCCCTCCTCGAGCCTGGCCCTCATCTGGGCGACGAGCTGCTGCCTCCTCTCAGGCCTTAGGTGGTGGGACTGGATCAGCCTCGACTTGAACTCGATGTGGCCCCTCTCCTCCTCAGGGACCGTCACCCTTTCGGTGCCCACTCCTGTGACCTCAAAAAAGGCCCCTCAGGGCATCCTATAGTTTTCTTCTCCGACCTCAGCGGC
>JAVVHL010000051.1:0-8659 GCA_032249575.1 Candidatus Calditenuis sp.
GAGGGAATTGGATCAGCCCAAGGATGTGCTCGCTCCGATCCTCTCCAGCATCATACTCTCGGTCTCGAGAAGCCTGTGGAAGGGCACTCCGGGAACGCCGCAGAGGACCAGCAGGACGTTCCTCGTCTCCAGGCTCGTCTTCGTCCTCTCCGAGTCGCGGTAGGGATAGATCGAGATGGGACCAGAATCGTCCCTCAGGACGAGCTCTCGGCCTGTGAGCTCCATCTCGCCGGTGCCTATGCCCACGAACCTCTCGCCGGCCCTCGACCAAGTCATCCTGACGTTCCCGACGATCCTGTCGAGGTCGAAGGCGGAAAAGGTGATGCCGGTCAAAGCCGATACGAGGTTGAAGATGTCGACTAGCGGGTTGATCGAAGGCAGCCCCTTCCCCTGCAGTATCCTCCTGACGAGGGCCTCGGAGGAGGGCCTCACCTTAGTCGGGTCGATGCCTATCCTCCAGTAGAAGTCCCTGTAGGCCCTGAAGATCGGGTCGTCCTTGACCGAGTCGAGCGTGTACCTCTTCCTCAGCTCGGCGTAGACCGCCTCCCGAAAGCTATCGTCAGCCCTGATTGCTGACATATCGATTCCTTTCAGCTTGACGGACCTCAGTGGAACGTCGAACTTCCTCCTGACCTCCTCGTCCAGCTCTATCCTGTACTGCTCGACCTCCAAACCCGCTCTACCCCAGCCAAAAGGCCCTTCAGGAGCTCCTCGTTGAAAGCGACGAAGTTGACGACCTCAACGCTCCCGCTTCCCTGCTCAGCGAAGTCGAGGACAGCTTTAGCCATCGCGCTGCCGGCTACCACAGGATCGAGCCCTCCGACGCCGGTGCCCATGCCGGGAAAGGAGACGCTCCGCGCTCCGACGGAGGCGGCGGCCTTCAGCGCAGCGAGCGTCGCCCTGTAGACCTTCTCCGGGCTCGTCTCCCCAGCGGGCCTCTCCATCGTGGGCGAGTGGACCACGAACCTGCAACGGAGCCTGCCTGCGGACGTGACGACCGCCTTCCCTACCTCTACAGGGGCCTTGGACCTCGCTTCGTCCTCGATAGACTGCCCTCCCGCCCTCTTCACGGCACCGGCGACCCCACCTCCCATGATCATCAGCGAGTTGGCCGGAACTACAATCGCGTCGGACGTCTCGGCGGTTATATCACCGGTGTAAAGCCTCAGCTTGACGTTGCGGGCCGTGAACTCCCTCATCTTTTGCGCTCAGGCGATGCCCCTGCCGACGGCCGAAGACATCTGGGCGTTGAGGATCCTCTTGACGTAGTTCCGCCTGTTCCTGATCCTCGGCGGCGGGAACTCCTTCGGTTTGGGCTCGATCTTCGGCGTGGCGCTCCTGACCTTTCCGGCCTTCGTGACGGAGCCGTGGGACGGCATGTCCTCAAATCGGGATAAAAAGCAGAATATTACCTTTCGAGCCCGGACGGTGTGATGCGAGGCGACGGAAAGATCGTCAGCGTGTTATCGGAAGGTCCACCGTCAACGGACAGGGGCATACGAATATCACCTCGTTGCGAGCAGTCTCGCCGGTGGGCGACCTAAGGGACTTCATCGGGGAGGGTGGCGAGGGCAAGGACAAGGGTCTCTTCCAGGTCGACGAGGAGGGGTTCGTGGACCATCCGATGATAAGGGAGAGGACGGTCGAGGCCCGGAGCTACCAGCTGGAGATCGCAACGATGGCGCTCGAGGCTAACACGCTGGTAGTGCTGCCGACGGCGCTCGGGAAGACGGTGATCGCTGAGCTGGTGGCTGCGGAGGTCCTGAACAGGTACCCGGGATGCAGGGTGATGGTGCTCGCTCCGACCAAGCCCCTCGTACTCCAGCACAAAGAGAGCTTCCTCAAGCACCTGAGGCTCGAGAGGGAGGAGGTCGCCGTCGTCACGGGAGAGGTGAGGGGAAGGGAGGGCATCTGGCTCGACAGGAGGGTCAGGGTCGTCTTCGGGACGCCGCAGGCAGTCTGGAACGACCTGAGCAGCGGCATCGTATCCCTCGAGGAGTTCGCGCTCCTGGTCTTCGACGAGTGCCACAGGTCCAAGGCTCGATACGCCTACACGAGGATGGCCTCGGAGTACGTGAGGAGGTGCCCGTGGCCACTGATCCTGGCCCTTACTGCCTCTCCCGGCTCCACGAAGGAATCGGTGACCGAGGTAGTGAGGAACCTCTGGATCGAGCGGATCGAGTGGAGGACCGAGGAGGACGAGGACGTCAGGCCCCACATCCCCGGCGTCAAGACCACGTGGATCAGGGTCCAGCTGCCAGAGGAGTACGAGAGGGTGAGGGAGGTGATCAGGAAGGCGATCGAGAAGCGGGTCGAGGTCCTCAGGTCGGCCGGGCTGTTAGGATCTGAGGTCGAGGTGAACAGGAAGGTCCTGCTGTCGATCATGGAGAGGCTGAAGGCGGAGGCCGAGGCAGGCGCGAGGGGGCCGAGGATGAGGTACCTTCAGGTCATTTCGCAAGCGCTGAGCTTCTACCACGCGCTTGAGCTGGTCGAGAGCCAGCACGTCCTGACCCTGCTCAACTACCTGCGATCGCTGAGGGAGTCGGAGCTGAGGAGCCACGTGTCGATCGTGAGGAGCGAGGACTACGAGGAGCTGCTGAGAGCTGCGGAGGGGTGCACGGTCGACCACCCTAAGGTCACGGCGCTCGTGACCGCAGTCAGGACGCACCTCTCAGAGAAGCCGGAGGACAGGGTGCTGGTCTTCGCCAACATCAGGGTGACAGCGGAGGTTTTGGTGGAGAGGCTGAGGGCCGAGGGGATACAGGCCACCCTCTTCGTCGGAAAGGCCGAAGGGAAGGGAGGGCCGAGGATGACGCAGGAGGAGCAGATGAGGGTCCTGAGGGACTTCAGGGAGGGGAGGACGAAGGTTCTGGTGGCGACGTCGATAGGAGAGGAGGGGCTCGACGTACCCGAGTGCGGCCTTGTCGTGTTCTACGAGCCCATACCCAGCGGCATCAGGCACATCCAGCGGAAGGGGAGGACTGGTAGGAGGTTGCCGGGCAAGGTGGTGATCCTCGTGACCGAAGGGACCGTCGAGGAGTACTACTTCCGGGAGGGTTACAGGAGGGCGAGGAGGATGGCGGCGATCCTCGAGGAGGTCTCGAAGGGCCTCAGGGAGGTGCTGGTGCCACGCTCCGGCCCTAGACCGAAACCTGGGGAGCCGTGGCCCTGGAGGAGGGTGCCCGTGCAACAGCTGCCGACAACCGAAGAGGGGTCTGAGGTGCTGCCGAGCGTCGAGGAGCAGGCCGTCGGAGAGGCGGCGAAGCCCCGGATCGAGGAGGCCTTCAGGACAGCGAAGGAGGTGAGGCGGGCGGTAGAGAGGACGAGGAGGGACGTCTTCCTCCAGTTACTCAAGAGCGGAAGGAGGGGCATGACGCTCCCTGAGCTGATGGAGCAGGTCGACGAGGACCCGGATGTGGTCAGGAGGGCAGCCTTCAGGCTCGTGAAGGAGAGGAAGGTCGTCAGGATGGGAGGTAGGTTCGTCCCGAGGTCATCGCTCAGGGCCTCCAGCGAGTCGGGCGCCCTGTTCAAGGTCGAGGTCGAGAAGGTCGGGGCCGGATACGCCATAGTCTTGGTGAACGACAGGTTCAGGGCGAGGATGGAGGCGGACATGTTCTATGGTCCGAGGGAGCTGGTGAGGAAGGGGAGCAGGTTCATCGCCAAGGCGAAGGTGCTGAAGCAGGACGGCAGGACGTTGATTGTCGTCCACGACGTCGTCCGGGTGCTCGACTGAAGGTGGGCCTCGAAGTCCGCGCAACCGTCTAAAGGCTGTGACGCTGTATCCTGTGATGGGGGATGAGGCCTGTCGCTCCAGACTGATCGGTGAAGAAGGAAGAGCCGAGCCGACCCCCAGGCGCATGGCCCCCAAAAAGGCCCTGATTCCGGACCAATTTTTGGTACTGAGAACGGACCAATTTCTGTGAAAATCTCGATTTTGAATACGAATCTCGCCTAGATGATCGCTGATTATCGCAGAATCCACCAATTCTAATCCCGTTACGTGAACGAAACGAGGAGACGCTGCAGGAAAACCCCACTCCACGAAATTTATTAAATACCAGTAGCTCCATGACGAAATTGCTATGGTGTTCGATACGCCAACCGGCCTAACGGCCATCGGAATTGTGATCTTCCTGCTGACCTACTGGGGGTACAGCCGCTGGGTCGACAGGAAGGTTTGGGGGCCCGATCCGAAGAGGCCGACGCCGGCGCACATGTACATGGACGGGGTCGAGTTCTTCCCGGTGTCGAGGTTCGTGCTCTACGGCTTCCAGTGGAACAGCATCGCAGCCCTCGGACCGATCCTCGGTCCAGGAATCGCCCTGACCTTCGGGTGGCTGCCGGCCTTCCTGTGGATCATCTTCGCTGCGCTGCTGATAGGTTGGGTCCAGGACTACAGCTCGATGTTCCTCTCGGTCAGGAAGGAGGGCAGGTCCTTCGGTCCGCTGGCCTACGAGATGCTTGGACCGACGCCTAGGCGGCTGCTGTTGGGATTCCTGCTCTTCTACCTGCTGCTGATCAACGCGGCCTTCCTCTTCGTCGTCGCCACCGTGATCGACGCGTTTGCCGGAGCCTTCTGGAGCCTTCTGGTGCTGGTGATTGCCGCCTTGATCACAGGCCACCTGCTCTTCAAGGTCAAGATGCCCGTCGTTCAGGTGACGCTGATCGCTGTCGTCCTGTTGGCTATAGGTGTGGTGATAGGCGTGATCTTCAACTGGCCTCCGCCCGGAACCCTCGGAACCGCACCGTACACCCTCTGGTACGTTCCGCTGATAGCGCTGCTGGCCGCAGGGGCCCTGCTTCCGATGCCGAGGCTCGTGACGCCGATGAACTACATCGCATATTACACCCTGTTCCCGGCCGTCTTGATGCTGGCGGCTGGAGCCCTCGCTTCGGCCTTCACCGGCGTCAAGATCCAGGCGCCCACGTTCACGAGCTTCTTCGGCCCCTTCACAACCGGTCCTCTCTGGCCGGCGCTCTTCGTCAGCATCGCGTGCGGAGCGATCTCCGGGTGGCACAGCCTCGTCAGCACAGGGCTGACCAGCAAGCAGATCGACGTCGAGACGGACGTCAGGCCGGTAGGTGCCGGCGCGATGCTTAGCGAGAACTTGGTCGGACTGACCTCGCTCGCCGCGTGGATCGTCCTCGCACCGGGCACCGCGGTTTCACCTCCCAACTTCGTCAAGGGCGCCACTACGCTCACGAGCCCGTTGTTCGGCGGGCAGGCAGCGGCACCGATACTCTCCATATTCTTCGCCAGCTACATGGTCGGTATGGCCGTGACGATCCTGACGATCCTCGGAAGGTTCTGGAGGGTCACCATGGCCGAGATCTTCTCGGGTACCTCGCTCAGCTTCCTGGGCAACAGGTACGTCGCTACGGTGCTGGGCTTCGTCCTACCGGTGGCCTTCGTCCTCACCGGCAGCTGGATCAACATCTGGCTCTACTTCGGAGGGACCAACCAGCTCCTCGCCGGCTTCGCGCTGCTGATCGTGGGCCTCTACCTGTTCTCCCTCAGGAAGTTCCACTGGTACAGCACAATCCCGGGAATCTTCATGATGATTACGACTCTTGCGGCGATCGCCTGGCAGACGCTGGTCTTCGCAACTGCAACCGCGACCCCCGTCCTGATAAGGGACGGAAGGCAAGTGCCCTACTTCCCGCAGCAAGGGCCGTTATTGCAGCTCGGAGGACCAGCGGCTGTCGCTGGCGTCAACGCCTTCTCGACGGTGATGGGCGCGATAATGTTCATCATCGGCGCCATGATGGCGATCTACTTCCTGAGGGCCTTCATCAGGTATTCCAGGCAGCCACAGCCAGCCCAAGCGTGACTTCAGATTATTGCTTCCCTCCATCAAATTTTTTAGTTGCTCGCCATCTTCTGCCGGTGTGGGCAAGGAGAAGACGGGAGGACTTCTCTCTAAGCTGAAGGGAGCGATAGGCGAGGTCATGTACGGTGCGGCGCTCCACGGCCAGGTCTCTGCGGTCCTGAAGACCAGGATGTACATCGAGCACATGTTCATCCTGATGATACTGGGGGACATGCTGGGCTTCCCGATACTCCCGCCGTACTACTCGCTGAGACTCCTGCCCTACGCGGTCCCCAACGTCCAGGCCTGGAAGCATCGTTTCTACCGGGAGAGGGACTTCACCGACGTGATTTACGGGTGATAGGTGGTGGCGTGGGGCCTCAGGGAAGTCGTCCTCCGTGACGGCGTGAAGATGGTGATCTTCGCTGGGAAAGGGGGCTTAGGGAAGACGACCAGCAGCGCGGCCCTCGCATACGCTGCAGCCATGGAGGGGAAGAAGGTGCTCTGCTTCAGCACAGACCCCCAGGCGAGCCTCAGCGACATCTTCGAGCGGGACATCTTCGGGAAGGGAGAGGTCGAGGTGGCACCGAACCTCTTCGTGGTGGAGATCGATGCTGACGCGAAGATCAACGCGTACATCCAGGAGGTGAAGCGGAAGATCAAGGAGAAGTACATGATGGAGCAGATACCTCCGGAGATAGAGGCGTACATAGACAGCTCCGTTGCCGAGCCGGCCATGTACGAGTCGGCGACCTACGACGCTATGGCCGATTACGTCGCGAGGGGCGAGTACGACCTTTACGTCTTCGACATGCCTCCTTTCGGGCACGGCATCAGGATGCTGACTATGGCGGACGTCCTGACGAGCTGGGTGGAGAAGCTGACGGAGGTGAGGGAGAAGGCTAGGGAGTACGACGAGATAGCGAGGAGGCTGAAGAGCGAGAGGTTGGTCAAGGAGGACGAGATACTCAACGAGCTCTACGAGATCAGAAGGAAGCTCACGACCTTCACCGACCTGATGAGGGACAGGAGCAAGTCGGCCTTCTTCATGGTGATGACCCCTGAGGCGATGTCGGTCTACGACACCGAGAAGGCTCTGGAGGCCTTCAGGTCCATCGGCATCAAGCCGGCCGGAGTGGTGCTGAACAAGGTCCTTCCGAAGGAGATGGCCGATAACCCCTCGCCCTACATAAGGAACAGGTACAGGCAGCAGCAGGAGGTGCTGAAGATGATCTTCGAGAAGTTCGGCGACCTCGTCGTGGCTGCGATCCCAATGTTCCCGAGGGAGCCTAAGGGCCTGGAGGGGATAAGGGAGGTGGCCAAGCATCTTGTGGACGGGGTGACCAGGATATGGTGAGCGGGGTAGGGCCTATAGTCGGAGGCAGGAAGTTCGTCTTCGTGGGCGGGAAGGGAGGCGTGGGGAAGACGGTGATAGCTGCGGCCCTCGCCCTCGACGCCTCACAGCACGGGAAGAGGGTCCTGCTGGCGAGCCTCAACCCCGTCCACTCCCTCTCCAGCCTCTTCGACCAGGACATCTCGGGCGGAACGGTCAAACCGGTCAAGGGGGCGCAGGGGCTCGACGCCATCGAGGTCGAGATCGAGGACATCGTGAACCAATACAAGAGCAGGATTACGGCGAGGCTCAGGGAGTTCTTCAAGTGGGCGGAGGTCCCGATAAACCCGGAGCCCTTCATCGAGGTCGCCACCACCAACCCCGCCTTCCACGAATCGGCGATGTTCGACAGGGTGATGGACATCGTTCTGGAGATGGGAGGGAAGTACGACCTAGTGGTCTTCGACACGGCAGCGGTGGCCAACGCGGTGAGGCTGATCGGCCTCAGCAAGCTCTACGGCCTCTGGCTGGCCAGGATGATCCAGTCGAGGAGGGAGGCGATGGAGTACAGGCTGAGGCTCTCGTTCAGGAAGGAGAAGGTGATGGAGGAGATAAAGAAGGACCCCGTGATTGCCGATCTGTTATCGCTGAACGAGAAGTTCACCAAGACGCGGGAGATCATAACGAACCCCGAGCTGACAGGGTTCTACTTCGTCACCACGCCCGAGTCCCTGCCGATATCGGTGGTGGTCCGGTTCATCAAGATGGTCGAGTCCTTCAACATACCTGTCGGAGGGGTCTTCGTGAACAACGTGATCGACGCCTCCGACGCCTCGACCGATCCCAGCGGTTACCTCACGGCGAAGATGGAGGAGCAGCGGGGTTACCTCAGGATGATCGAGGAGAAGCTGGGTCGGCTGGTGATAGGCTACGTCCGCTCCTTCCCGTCCGAGGTGAGGGGGCTCGAGGCGCTGAGGGACGTGATCAGGGATTTGAGGAGCTACACGCCACCTATCCCCGCGTGAGGGGCGGACCTTGAGGAGGAAGTTCGAGCTCTTCACAGGAAACCTCATCATGGGGACATACACCTTCATCACCCTCGCTCTCCCCGAAGGCTGGATAGTCCAGAGGAGCAAGAACCCTCCGGACATCTACTACATGGGTGAGGTGGGAGGGAGGAGGTGGATCCTCGAGGGCTACGCCCACTACTACTTGGCCAATCAGGTTACCGGCGAGAGCTACGACCTCCTCGTCGAGGTGAAGAAGGGCAAAGGCCGGAAAGAGGACCAGTTCAAGGAAGGGGAAAGGTTGGTCTCCCTCGCTGGGCACAGGGCCTCAGTCACGATCAGGTCCTATGCCAGAGGGTTCTTCAGGAAGGAGCCGGTGACCGAGCACGATATAAGGACGTACTGCGACGTCACGGACCGCAGGATCTCCATCCAGATCGCATCGCCCTCCGAGCTACCGGAGGAAGTCCTCGAGGCCCTCCTCGATTCCGAGTGCCACTGAAAGAGCC
>JAVVHL010000052.1:0-8638 GCA_032249575.1 Candidatus Calditenuis sp.
CTCGGAACACTTTATGCCCGTGTCCGTGAATCTCAGACCCAACTCATTAGCAAGCTCCTCGACGGTGACGTAAGGCTCGCTAGCATATCCCGCCTCATGGGCCAAATACTTGCCAATGGCATACAGCAGGATCCTGTGTCTCTGCGAGAGTTTGCTTCTTTCGACCTGGAAGACCACTTTTCCGTCCCTAGTCAGCCCGATGTATTTTCTGAGGGCATCTAGCTGCCAATCCGACAACTCGCCCTCGTCCACCGTCAACTTCTGCCGCACCTTCTCTCCGAGCGGCGTCACACTTCCCTCGTCCAATTCACATGTCTATGCTACAACATCCCATATAAGTTTCAACGAACGAAACGCGTGTTGGTTGCAAATGCACAGAGGGGTTGCCGTATTGATGTGCGTCGAAGGACAGCACCTGCTCACCGCACCACGACCAGCTCCGGCGGAGAGCTGATTCTCACCTGATGGGGCATCTGACCGAGGCCGCGAGAGACGTACAGCTCCGCTCCTCCTGCAGCCCTGTAACGTCCTCTGTTGTACCTCGAGTTAGTGTATAGGACGAGTCCTCCGAGAGTCATGCCGCCGTGGGTGTGACCTGCGAGGACGAAGGCCCTTCCTGAAACGGAGTCCGCGGCGTTAGGGTCGTGAACGACCACAAGCCCGTCGAAACGCACAGCTCCGTATCTCCTCGTCTCCCTCCAGTCGAGGCCGAGCAGATGCTTCTCCCCGATGCGCGTCGACCGGTCGATGAGGACCTCGAACCCGTTCCGCCTCAGCATCCTCACCACGTCGGCTGCGAGACCGCTCCAGTACTCGTGGTTCCCAAGAACAGCCAGCGCTCTCCGCGAGTCCAGATCCCTCAGCAGCCGCTCGACCGAGCCGAGGTCCACCGTCATCTCGTCGACCAAATCGCCTCCTATCACCAGGACGTCCGGCTCAACCGACCCGATAGCCCTGATCGCAGCATCCACGTGCGGCTCGCCTTCGTAGTGCACGTGCAGGTCTGGGACGAAGGCTAGAACGCGCCCGAGGCCGAGGTCGATCTCGGTCACTTCTATCCTCTGGAGTCCGAGGAAGCTTCCGGCGAGGAAACCTGCTGCGGACCCTGCCAGCGTCAGGAGGCCGTCTCTCAGGAGGTTGCGCCGAGTGACGTTGACGCGCTCATCCCTTGACAACACCTATTGGCACCAGCCTGGCCACCTTAGTGCTGATGCCTACCGCGTGGGCCACCTCAACCACGTCGTCCGGGTTCTTGTAGGCCTCCGGTACCTCCTCGACGATCGTGTCCATCGTGTCGCCCTTCACGTAGATCCCCTTGCTCTCGAGGGCCTTGATCACGAGCTCTCCCCTGTACTGCCTCTTGGCGCCGGCCCTGCTCATCTGCCTACCTGCGCCGTGGACGCTGCTCCCGAAGGTCAGCTCCAGCGAGCCGGGCTGCCCCAGCAGCACCCAGCTGGCGGTTCCCATGCTCCCCGGAACGAAGACCGGTTGCCCGAGGTCCCTGTAGTCCTCAGGTATCATGTCGCTGTAGTAGGGAGTGTTCCCGGGGAAGCTCCGCGTCGCTCCCTTCCTGTGGACGAAGACGTCCCTCGTCGAGCCGTCGATCTTGTGCCTCTCGAGCTTGACGATGTTGTGGCAGACGTCGTAGACTATCTTCATCTCCATCTCCTCCGCAGGCCGCTTGAAGACCTCCTCGAAGCTCTGCCTCACCCAGTGGCTGATCGCCTGCCTGTTGGCGAAGGCGAAGTTCACGGCGCAACCGAAGGCCTTCAGGTACATCGTGGCCTCTGGGCTGCTGGCTGGCGTGCAGGCCAGCTCCCTGTCGGGGAGCCTCAGGTTGTACTTGTGGACGGCCCTCTCCATGACCTTCAGGTAGTCGCTGCAGATCTGGTGCCCGTAACCCCTGCTGCCGCAGTGGATGAGTATCGTTATCTGACCCTCCTCGTAGATCCCCATCCTCTTCGCCGCCTCCCTGTCGAAGATCTTGTCGACCTTCTGGACCTCGAGGAAGTGGTTGCCGCTGCCGAGCGTCCCTATCTGGTCGAGCCCCCTGCTCTTCGCCTCCCTCGATACCACGCTCGGATCCGGGTCAGGTATATCGCCCGTTTTGTACTTGGGATATCTCCCCTCCTCCTCGATGTGCTTGAAGTCCTCAGGCCATCCGAGCCCGTACTTCTCTATGATGTACCTCGCTCCCTCCAGCGCTACCCTGTCGAGGTCCGACATGCTGACGACGAAGTCCCTCCTCCTCGCTCCGAGCCCTGCGGGGACGTTCCTGAAGATCACGTTGATCAGCTCGACTATCTTCGGCCTGACCTCCTTCTCTGTCAGGTTGGTGACCATGAGCCTGACGCCGCAGTTGGAGACGACGAACTTGTCAGCGACGAAGGTGTGGGCCTCGTCCTCAACCGTCAGGTCGTACACTTCGCCGTCGTAGGGTATGCGGTCGATCGAGACGATCCTCACCCAGACGACGTCTCCCTCCAGCCTCTCCCTCGTCCACTCCTCGAAGGTCACGAAGCCCCTCGGGACCCTCGGATCGGATTTCCTTCCCCCGTAAACTGAACGCTCTATGAAGCGCTCGTTGACGTGATCGCTGGTGAGGAGCTCGACCGCCTCACTTACCGTTCCGCCGCCGGCCACGAGCGCAACAGCCGCAGCCTCTGCGGCCTTACGCTTGTTGATGACCGAGAGCTTGTACTTCAGCCAGGCGACCGCCGAATGGGCGAGCCTCTTTCTCGACGGATTGTAGACGTAGCCGATCGTTGACCAGAGTCTGATCAGGTTCTCGGGGCGCTCGGAGATCTGGAGCCTCAGCCTGTAGGATTTGCCCTCACTTGAGACTTGGATAGACGTGACCTCGACGCCGAACTCCTGCAGCATCGACCTGACCTGGTTCAGGAAGAGCAGGCCCGAATCGACGTGTTCGGACCTCTTGCTCATCGAGAGGACAGGCGGCTCGAAGTTGTAGCCGTTAACGGTCTGGGGCTTGTTGAGCTCCGCACCGAAGAGCGCAGCCAGGTAGAGCCTCTTGATCCAAAGTGGCATCCTTAGCAGCCAGTCAGGGACCGTGAAGTCGGAATCGACCTTCTTTCCGGCCGGAGCGCCGAGCGCCTTCAGAAGCTCAGCGAAGCTCCTCGCCGAGACGCTGACCGAGTTCTCCGTTCCGACAGCGAGCTTCCCGTCGATCACCGTCGTCCTCTTTCTGCTGCGGATCCTGGACGGAGTGTAGCCCAGCAGGGCTATGTCGCGCCTTATCTCCTCAAGCCCCTCAGCGCTTCCGTAGAAGACCACCTTCTTTCCGTCGAAGGCCCCGTCGCCGGTGAAGTAGCCCAGCAGCTTGACCAAAGTCGGGAGGGCCCGATTCCTCGACGTGAGGGGGATGATGCCGCGCCTCCTCAGCTCCTCAGCCACGCCCTCATCGAACTCCTCCCCAGAGAGTATCGTGAAGTCCTCCGGTTCCTCGTACTGAACTCCCTCGAACGGGTGCATCGCCACCATATCGCCGACCCTGAGCTCCGCAGCCTCGACCATGCCGCGCTTCGTGAGCACTGGGTGATCCGGTGTCACGCGTATCTCGTCGCCTGTTTCTGTTCTGATGACGAGGAGCCCGTCGTCGCGCCTGAAGAGCTTCAGGAGGACCCTCGAGGCCCTCGAGTTCCTCCCCTCCCTGTCCACCACCAGAACGTCGTCGCCGATCCCGACGTCCTCGATCCTCTTCCACCAGCCCTCGCTGGAGAGGACCCTCGTTCCGGCAGGGAGGCAGTTGATGTCGTATCCCACTCCCCCAGGCGAGATGACGCCCTCTGTGGCGTCCATCGCGGCCACCCCGCCGATCGGGAATCCGTATCCCTCGTGGGCATCGGGGAGAACGGCCACGTGCTTCTGGACCCCTGGGAGCGTAGCGACGTTGACGCCCTGTATCAGCGTCCTGTCGGTCGTCATCTTCTCCAGCAGCTTCTCAGAGGCGAAGACGTAAACAGGCACCCTCATTTCAGGCCGGTAGCCCTTCGGGATCATCCAGACGTTCGGCCCCACCTTCTGGAGCGGAACCCTCGCGCTCAAACCAACGATACCTCCAAGTCCTTCGGTTTAACCCTTAACGACCTTCTCAGCTAAACTGAGATCACGCCGAGCGACGGATATCTCCGCAGGAAGTCAACCACGAGGACCTTGTATGTGTAATGGTAGCCTTCGGGCGTCTTCGGGAGGTCGGATAGGCCCATGAGCTTGGAGAAGGCAACGGCCTCTGCCTTGCTCCGTATGATCACTACGCCCTTCCCCAGCTCGTCGCCGGAGGAGAAAGTTATCGGGAATATGGGCACGGACCAGAGCTCTTTCGGAACGACCTCGGCCGCCTTCTCGAGCGATCTCCTCGAGAA
Source organism: Candidatus Calditenuis sp. (assembly GCA_032249575.1). Classification (GTDB taxonomy): domain Archaea; phylum Thermoproteota; class Nitrososphaeria_A; order Caldarchaeales; family Calditenuaceae; genus Calditenuis. The sequence goes on from JAVVHL010000052.1 coordinate 4,383, forward strand.
CCGGTGGTAACCTCCACCGACTGTAGGCACCTTCGGGTCGTCGCTCCCCAGCAGCTCTTGGATGGAGCCCTTCCTCGCCGGAAGCAGGTCCCTCAGGCTCCTGAGCTGGTGCTCCACGAAGTCCTCCTCCCTCGTCCTCCGCCCCTCGTCCGACAAGCCGATCTCCCCATTCGCTCACTAGTCGTTTCTCTTTAAATCAGAGCAGGACCCGGCTCTCACGGATCATGGGAGCCTCCAGAAGGGAGCCGAAGCTGAGGTCGATCCGCTGGGACCCGTCGATGGAGCTGGAGGTGATGAGGTGGTGGGAGGAGGAGCGGATCTACGAGCCCAACTTCAAAGCCGAGCGCCTCTTCACCATCGACACGCCGCCTCCTTACCCCTCGGGCAGGCCCTGGCACATCGGTGCAGCTGCGCAGTACGCCCAGATCGATATGATAGCGAGGACCGCGAGGATGCTCGGGCACGAGGTCTACTTCCCGATAGGAATAGACAGGAACGGCATACCGGTAGAGAAGTACGTCGAGCGGACCAGGAACGTCAGGATCTTCGAGGTCGAGAGGGAGGAGTTCGTCCGGATGTGCGCTGAGGCGCTGGACGAGCTGGAGGCCTACATGCTATCCGTGATGAAGAGGCTCGGCCTCTCAGGCGACTTCAAGAGGTACTACAGGACCGACTCGCAAGAGTACAGGGCCCTGACGCAGGCGACCTTCATCGAGCTCTACAGGAGGGGCCTGATCTATAGGGCGCTGAGGCCCAACAACTACTGCTGGGAGTGCGGGACGACGATCGCCGACGCCGACATCGACACGAGGGAAGAGGAGACCGATCTGGTCTACATCGACTTCCCGCTGGTAGGCGGAGGAAAAGTGACGATAGCCACGACTAGGCCTGAGCTGATCGGCGCATGTGCGGCCCTGATCTACAACCCCGGCGACGACAGATACAGGCACCTGAAGGGGAGGAAGGCTGTGGTGCCACTGTACGGGCATGAGGTCGAGATCCACGAGCACCCTTACGCGAAGCCCGACTTCGGCACAGGAGTGCTCATGGTTTGCAGCTACGGCGACCAGATGGACGTTCAGCTGTTCAGGGAGCTGGGGCTGAAGGAGAGGATACTCATCGGGACCGACGGAAGGATGAACGCGAACGCGGGGAAGCTGGCTGGACTCAAGGTGATGGAGGCCCGCGAGAAGGTGAAGGAGCTGCTGAGGGAGGCGGGCTTTCTGGTGAAGGTCGAGAGGATAGTCCATGAGGTGCCAATCTGCGAGAGGTCTGGGACCCCAATTGAGATCATACCGATGGAGGAATACTACCTGAAGCAGCTCCACATGAGGGACGAGCTTCTGAGGCTGGCGAGGGAGCTGAAGTTCCTCCCCGATTTCCACAGGCAGCTCCTGATCGACTGGATCAACTCGCTGAGGATCGACTGGCCCATCTCGAGGAGGAGGTACTACGCCACCGAGATACCGGTTTGGTACTGCAAGGCCTGCGGCGAGCCCCACCTCCCAGAGCCAGGGAGGTACTGGAGGCCGTGGAAAGAGAGGGCTCCCTTCGAGAGGTGCGTCAGGTGCGGCGGGACCGAGTTCGTCGGGGAGGAGAGGACCTTCGACACCTGGATGGACTCGAGCATATCCCCGCTCTACATCACCGGTTACCTCAGGGACGAGGACCTCTTCAGGAGGGCCTACCCGGCAGCCGTGAGGCCGCAGGGGAAGGACATCGTGAGGACCTGGCTTTACTACACGATACTGAGGTGTTATCAGCTGACAGGGAAACTGCCCTTTGAGTACGCCTGGATCGGCGGCATGGGGCTCGACGAGAAGGGCGAGAAGATGAGCAAGAGCAAGGGAAACATAATCGATCCGGCCCCTATATTGGAGAAGTACGGTGCGGACTTCTTCAGGTTCTGGTCAGCTCAGGAGGCCAGCCTCGGCTACGACTTCAGGATCTCCGAGAAGAGGATCAGCGATGCGGGGAGGTTCCTGACGAAGCTCTGGAACGTGGCCCGATACGTCTCCTCCTTCCCCTTCCCCGAGAGCGCAGAGCTGAGGCCCTCTGACCGCTGGATCCTGTCGGAGTTCTGGAGGACGGCCGCTGAAGCGATGGAGGGATACAGGCAGTTCAACTTCTTCATACCTGCCACGAGGATCAGGGACTTCGTCTGGAACCTCTTCGCGAGCCACTACATCGAGATGACCAAGCCGAGGGCCCTCTCGGAGGACTCCGACCCAGAAGGTGCTAGGGCTGTGTGGTACACGCTCCACAAGGTGATGAAGAACGTCCTCCTGCTGCTGGCACCGATCATACCGTTCATGACCGAGGTGATCTGGAGGACCTGCTATTCGAGCAGGAGCATCCACCTCGAGAGGTTCCCGGAGCTCGAGGACCCTGGCGAGATGTGGCGGTACACCGAGAGGATCGTGGAGTTCAACAGCTCAGTCTGGAGGGCGAAGAAGGAGAGGGGCCTCTCTCTGAGGGACCCGATAGAAGTGGCCGTTCCCGAGGACCTGAAGCCCTTCGAGGACGATCTGATCCGGATGCACAACATCGTCGTCGCTAGGGTTTAGAGGGTTTAGGTGACCAAGAGCGCCCGCGCACCCCTCACGACGTATTCCACGCCTATCGCTGTCATGAAGACCGCCATGACCCGCGCCACCGCATCCGCTCCGTCCTTCCCGAGCATTCTCGAGAAGAAGACCGCGTGCTCGAGCACCAGCCACGTCAGAAGCATCACCACCGCAACCGGTATCACCGAGAGCGGGATGCCGAGCGAGTGTATCGAGATCATCGTCGTGGTGATCGCTCCGGGCCCCACTAGGAGTGGAAAGGCGAGGGGGATCACGCCAGTCGATTGCGTTCCGTCCCACCCTTGACCTCCGTGGAGGATGATCCTGATAGCCAGCAGGACCAGCAGCAACCCTCCTCCTACTAGGAAGCTGTGTATGGTGATCCCGAAGAGCTCGAGGATCAGGTTGCCGGCCACGGCGAACAGCAGCAGCAACACCGTCCCCGCGAGCACTACCTTCCTCACCACCCTCACCTTCTCCTCCTTCCCCATCCCTGACGTCAGCAGCTCGAAGAACGGAACCGTACCCACCGGGTCGACGATGATGAAGAGGGCGACCGTCGATCTCGCCAGCTCCCAGAAGACCTCCTGAAATCCGGGTGCCACCATGCCTTTGCGAGCTATCCGTAACCTCAGCGATATCAATTATAATCCCATGCGTGATGGCGGGAGACCGATGGAGCGCAGGGTTGTGGTCCTGAACGTGGGCGACTTCGTCCCCGAAGAGGCCTACGCCGAACTCTTCAATCATGCTGAGGTGGCCTTCTACGGAAGGGCATCGCCCGAGGAGCTGAGGAGGGCCGAGGTCCTGGTCACCTTCAGGCTGACCGGTGAGGACCTGCAGATGATGCCGAACCTCAAAGTCGTCCAGATACTCTCGGCAGGCGTCGACCATCTGGACTGGTCGTCGATACCGGAGGGGTTGATCGTCTGCAGCAACGCCGGATCCAACGCGATACCGGTTGCAGAGCACGCGCTGGCCCTCCTCCTCGCGGCGGCCAAGAGGGTAACCTACTACGATGCCCGGTGCAGGTCCGGCGACTTCACGCGTGACAGGACGACCAAGATCCTCCACGGGTCCGAGATAGCCGTCCTGGGGCTCGGGCCGATAGGGATGAGGGTCGCAGAGCTGGCAAAGGCGCTCGGGATGAGGGTGAGGGGCTTCGCCAGGAGGCCGAGGGAAGAGCCCTTCATCGACGAGTTCTTCGCATACCCTGACGTCAAGGGCGCCCTCAGCGGAGCCGAATTCGCCGTTCTGGCCCTGCCCTTGAACAAGCACACGAAGGGACTGATAGGTTACGGGGAGCTCAGCGCGATGAAGAGGGACGGCGTTATGGTCAACGTCGGCAGGGGAGGCGTCGTCTCCAAGCCCGACCTCATCAGGTTCCTGAGGGAGAACCCGGAGTTCACGTATGCGACCGACGTCTTCTGGAGTCCCGAGATCGCGCAGGACTCCGACGTCGCCGCGCTTCCTAACGTGATAACGACGCCGTGGATCGCAGGGGCCTTCGGACATCCTAGGGTCTACGTGGACATGGTTAGGCACGCAGTCTCCAACGTCATCCGCTACCTCCGGGGAGAGGGGTTGAGGAACGTGGTCGACCGGTCGGATTACGTCTGAAGCGCTTCTGAGCTCTCGTGTTGAGCGCTAGGGTCTCCAAACGGTTTCGATGCCCTCCGGCGGCCGGAT
>JAVVHL010000053.1:0-8517 GCA_032249575.1 Candidatus Calditenuis sp.
GAGGAGAGGAGGTGATATGGGCTGAGAAAGGCCGTCGCGTTGGCGAGGCTCACGAGGCCACCGAACGGCGTGATGATGTTCCTCGGCGTCCTTGCAGGATACTACGTCTCCTCCGGCAGGGCACCTGACGCATCACAGGCCCTCCTCGCCTTCCTCACCGCCTACTGCCTCAACGGCTCCTCGATGGTCGTCAACGACCTGGTTGACTTGGAGGTTGATAGGGTGAACGCCCCCGAGAGGCCTTTACCATCCGGTGCGGTCGGTGTGAGAGAAGCCGTCGCGTTGGCTGTCTTCCTCGGCGCGCTGGGGCTGGCCTCGTCCTTCCTGCTGGGGCCTTTGCCCTTCGCGATAGCACTGGCCTTCTACGCCATCGCCCTCGTTTACAACCTCCGCCTCAAGCCGACTGGACTTCCGGGGAACGCAGCTGTGAGCTCCACGGTCGCAGCGCCCTTCCTCTTCGGTTCAGCGATGGCAGCCGGCATGCCAGAGACGGGTGCGGTGACGCTCGCGCTCCTCGCAGGCATCTCGAACCTCGGGAGGGAGGTGGTGAAGGGCATCGCCGACGTCGAGGGAGACAGGTCCAAGAACCTCAGGACCGTTGCGCTGACGAGGGGAGAGAAAGCCGCGGCCACTCTGGGAGCGTCTTTCGTGATCGCAGCTGTGTTACTGAGCCCCATGCCATATCTGCTCGGCGTGCTCGGATGGGCCTACCTGCCTGTGGTGCTGGTCGCAGACATCGGCTTCGTCTACTCGTCGGTCTCGGTCGTCAGGAACCCTTCGCCGAGGAACGCCAGGCGCGTGAAGAACCAGTACCTACTCTGGATGCTCGTCGCCTTGCTCGCCTTCCTCCTCGGCTCCCTCACCTCCGGTCGTCCCCGTTAGAGCCTCCTCCTCTCCGTGGGCCCTCAGCGCCGTGTAGAGTGCTATCAGGGCAGCAGGTGCGGCCAGCTCGGTCGGCAACGTGACGTCAGGGCAGAGGTCCATCACCGAATCGGCGAGCCTGAAGACGCCCTTCGGTATCCCCTCCCTCGAACCGAAGAGGAGGTTGATCCTCTTGCCCCTCCTCAGGACCTCCGCAATCCTTGGAGCCTCGCTGTAGACCTCCCTCCCCTCAGGCTCGAAGACGACGATCGGCTCTTCCCTCCTCGAGAGGACCAGCTGGTAGAGGTCCTGGACGACGGTCCTGACCGGCTCGACCTTCCTGTGGTAGGTCCTCCTCTGAACCTCCAGCCTCGACGCGATACCCTCCCTCACGCCCTCGATGAAGGCCGCCAGCTCGAAGGCGTCAGCCTCACCGGCAGGGGCTATCACGAGCTCGCCGACCTCAAAGGCCTGCGCGAACCTCCCCACCCTCCTCCCGACCTCCCTGGCGCCCTCGATCGAGCCGAGGTAGGGCATCTGGACGATCGAGACCCTCCTGAAGAACCTCCAGGAGCTCAGCTTCCCCGGCACCATCTTGCGGTACTCGCTCGAACCGTCGACTACGGCGATGGCCGACCTCTCGCCGATCACCTCGACCATCACGACCTTGTCAGGGTTGTCGAGGTCCACTCGCGCACCTGTCACCTCCTGGACCACCGCTCCGACCTTCGCGTTGACCTCGAGGCTCGTGAAGCCGGACTTGGCCCTCCTAACCGTCCTAACCGCAAAGCTCTCGCCTGACGAGATCCTGCCCCTCACGACCTCCCTCGCGGCCTCCACGATCTCGGAGGGATCGGACCTCACGACCGCTAAAGGCCTGATCACCCTCTCGGCCTCGGGGACCTCGGAGGAGATCTTCGACATGAGAGATTCCGGATCCTTGCATCTCTCCACGACCACAAGCCCCCTGAGACCGAGCGGCGAGGCTACGACCTCTGCCTCCCTGTCCAACAGTAGGACCTTGGACCTGACGAGATGCTCGAGGCCCAGCGGGGTCTTGATGATCAGCTCCAACTTTCAGGCGAGCACCAGCTTCTCCACGCGGAAGTGCCTCCTAGCCAGCTCCTTCACTGCCTTCAGGTTCCGGCCTCCCTTCCCGATCGCCTTGCCTCTATCCTCCTCTGAGACGTGGACGATGGCGGTGACCTTGCCGTCCCGCTCGACGACCTCTACGTCCTTCACGTTGGCAGGGAGCATCGCGTTGATCAGGAACTCCCTCAGGTCCTCCGAGTACTCGACCACCTTAACCCTCTTCCCTCCCAAGAGCTGGCTGAGGTCGCTGAGCTTCCTCCCTCCCTTCCCGACAGCCTTCCCTACCTCTCCCTTCCTGACCATGAAGACGACGAGGTCGTCCAGCTCGACGTAGTCGAGGACGTCGACGTCCGTCAGCTGCTCGAAGACCGCTATGTACCTCCACTCCTTCTCTGTTATCTTCAGGCCTTCCCTACTGGAGGACATGTCCTCATCCTCCCTTGCCGAGCGACGAGGTTCCGGGGTCCAAAACGGCCACGGTCGAGACGTGGAACGGCTTCCCCAGCAACCTCCCGAGCTCGAGGGAGCTCAGGTCCGTCTCGACGACCTGGACGCCCGTCATCCTCGAAGCCGAGCTCAGCTCCCTCCTGAACTCATCCGGACAGTCCTTTGCCACCAGCACCACTTTCGACTCCCTCCTCAGCATCGCGAGGTAAGACTGCCTGAAGCCCATCACGAACTTTCCGGTCCTCCTCAAGACCGTCAGCTCCGTCTTGATGTCCATGCTTCGTCCTTCTTCTATCATCCGGTGTTTAATAAGATGTTCGTTGCGGAGGGCTCCAGCACAGGCCTTTCACCCGCTACCCTTCCGGAAGGACCCCTTCGGCGAAGGACCTCGCTATATGCCGTTCACCGGAGAAACGGCAAAAACTCAATACCGGGACGGGATTCATCTCCATCGGCTTGAAGCTGATCAGCGTCAAGCTCCCGGAGGCGCTGATTGAGGGGATGGACGAGCTCGTCAGGCGGGGCCTCTACCCGAGCAGGTCGGCGATCCTCAGGGCCGCCGTCAGGGACCTCCTGAAGAGGGAGCTCTGGGGGGAGGAGAGCAAGCTGGAGGAGGAGTGAGAACGCGCCCCGGGTTGACGTGTGACCGTTAATACGAACTGGGCTCAGATCGTGTGGGCATGAAGCTGGAGGTCGTCGACCTATGGGCCGGAACGGAGGGAAAGACGATACTGAAGGGGCTGAACCTCAAGGTGGGAGAGGGAGAGATACACGCGCTGATGGGCCCCAACGGCTCCGGCAAGAGCACGGCCGCCTACGTGATCATGGGTCATCCGAAGTACACGGTTGAGCGGGGCGACATCCTCCTAGACGGCGAGAGCATCCTCGGCCTGACACCTGACCAGAGGGCGAAGAAGGGCCTCTTCCTCGCCTTCCAGTACCCGATCGAGATATCCGGCGTCACGATGGCCAACTTCCTCAGGAAGGCCTTCCTCAGCCTTTACGGAGAGGAGGGCAAGAAGGTCTCGCCCTCGGAGTTCCACCGTCGCCTCGTAGAGAACTTCAGGATCCTCCAGCTCGACGAGTCCTTCACAAGGCGCTACCTCAACGAGGGTTTCTCGGGCGGTGAGAAGAAGAGGTCGGAGATAGTGCAGATGCTCACGCTCTCGCCGAAGATCGCGATCCTCGACGAGACCGATTCGGGTCTCGACATCGACAGCGTGAAGGTGGTGGCCGCAGCCGTGAAGAAGGCAGTAACTGAGAGGAACGTAGGCGTGCTGGTGATAACCCACTACGCGAGGATCCTCAACTACCTGAGGCCCGACTACGTCCACGTGATGTACGACGGCAGGATCGTCGTCAGCGGCGGCCCAGAGCTCGCCGAGGAGCTGGAGCGGGTCGGCTACAAGGGCATAGAGGAGAGGTACCTCTCGAGCTGAGCGCCATCCTGCAACGAACTTTTGCTATCTTCAGTTCACCATATGTTCGGAACAAATTCTATTGACGTCCCCTTATTGCGATGTCCGGTGCTGCACCAACGGACGAGCATCGCATCGCCTTGATGCTTGAATGGGCGAGGTGTTCCAGAAATATTCCTATGCTGCCTCAAGCCCGCGGAACTTTATAAGAAAGCCGAATGCTTCCCCACCGTGCAGCCCTTGACCTTCTCGGAAGAGGAAGAGGAATGGGAAGAAGAAGAGTGGGAGGAGGAAGAGGACTTCGAGGAGGAGGAATGGGAGGAAGAGGAGGAAGAGTGGGAAGAGGAAGAGGAGGAGTTCTGACCTTTCGTCCTGGAACCCCTGATTTTTTGGGGAGGGTTTTGCCCGCACCGATTGACCCTTCGTCCAGCTCCAGTGGAAACAGAGCTTCACACCGCGCCATCACCAGCAAATTCTATATTTCCTATAGAATACTGCATACCGGATGCCGAAGGTGGAGGAGAGGAAGGTCCAGCAGCTGAGGGGCAGCTCCTACGTCCTCACGCTCCCAAAGGAGTGGGTCGAGGCCTCAGGGCTGAGGAAAGGGATGGGCGTTACGGTGGTCTACGAGCCCGGGATCCTCAGGGTCTTTCCGACGGGCAGGAGGAAGCTCGAGCTCTCGGTGACGGTCGAGACCTCGGCGGCCGAGCAGATCGGTGAGATCGTAACAGCGTGCTACGAGCTTGGCTGTTCCTCGCTCACAATATCGTGCAGGTCAGGGATAAGCGACGAACTGAGGAGCGTTTTGAAGAGGCTGAGGGAAGAGCTCCAGGGCGTCTTCGTCAGCCAGCAGTCGGAGGGCGTCGTCTCCGTCGAGATCTCCGAGGTGCCCTTCAAGTCCCTCGAGCAGGCGGTCTCGATCCTCTTGCAGGCGCTTGTCAGGACCTTGAGGTTCGCGGAGTCAGGGGGGCCCTGGGTCAAGCGCGAGGACCTCGAGGAGATGCTGCGAGACTCGAGGGGCTACGGGTCGGCGCTGGTGCGGTACGTCTCGTCCCTCCTCTCCTCACCGGACGGAACCGTGCCACACTACGCGATGCCACTGATGGTGGAGGTCGCAGTGAGGATGAGGGATCTGGTCTCGACAGTTGGGGAGCTGCTCACCTCCGGCAGTTGGTCTCAGGAGTCACTGGCTTCCCTGGAACGTCTCCTCGAGAACCTGAGCCTACACGTTGCAGACCTCCTCTCGGCGGGCGCGCAGGAAGGTCTGATGGGTTTGAGGAGGGAGGTAAGGGAGCTCAGGAAGAGCGGCGCACACCCCGAGGTCGACGGAGTGCTGCTCGAGTTGGAGAGGCTCCTCTCATCGCTGATAAGGCTCAACGCTCTTATCGTCGCCTGGACCTGACCGCGAGGACGTCGACGACCACGTGGACCTCATCGGGCGAGTAGGTCTTCACCGTCCTGATCCAGACCGGGACCGCCCTGTAGCCCAGCTCCTCAGCCCTTTTCACGACCTGCCTTGCAAAGGCCTCCAGCTCCTCAGACCTCACCACCTCGTGTACGTGCATCACGCCGCCTCCCGGCCTCAGCACCGACAGCGCGTGGGGCAGGAACTCCAAAGTCCCTCCGAAGTAGCCCATGATCACCCTGTCGGCGACCTGACCGAGCTCCGCCGTCACCTCCCTGCAGTCACCGAGGTGGGGAACGACGACGTCCTCGACGCGGTTCCGCCTCACGTTCCTCACAAGGAACTCGTAGGCCTCTCGGTTGAGCTCGATGCTGTGGACTTTGACGGGCCTGGCGTGGACAGCTATCGGAAGGGTGAACTGCCCGACTCCTGCGAACATGTCCACCACGGTCTCCCAGCTCCTGACCGTCGCGGCCATCCTTAACCTCTCGAACTTGTTCCCCAGCGAGAGCATCAGGTTCGCGGCGTCTATCTCGTACTCGACACCGCCCTCCCGGTAGACCGTCACGACAGGCTCCTCTCCCTTCAGCAGCCTGACCCTCGGTTTCCTGAGCGGCCCCCAAACGCCCTCGTAAGCCAGCACCCACCTGGCCCTCGGGTGACGGGACTCGACGAAGCTCAGGGCCTCCCCTATGTCGTCCTCGGGACCGAGCTTGAGGAGGACCGCCTCGCCCAGCACCTTGTACCTGAACCTCTTCAACCTCCGCTGCACCGGCCGACCGACTCGACCAGCTCCAGCACCCTCTCGAGTCCTCCTAAGGACCGCGTCAGCTCTGCGTAGAAGCTGAACGGCGCATCGTCGAGCTCCAGCGCGCTCAGAACGGCAGACCTCAGGGAATCAGGGTTGAGATCCCTCTGGTCGACGACGACCGCAAGGCCCTTCGAGGCCGCTGAGGCGGCGTTTCCAGTCTGCTCGGCGTGGTCAGGCACAGGCATCAGTACCATCCTGCAACCGAAGGCTATGGACTTCAGGACTGTCGTCTGTCCTGCCCTCGAGATCACGACGTCGGCGGCCGAGAGGGCGAGGTGCTCGTCCTCGAGCCACGGGACGATCAAGTGTTTCCCTCTGACCTGTTTTCCTCCGGATCCGGGCTCGCCAAGGGAGAAGAGCACCTGAAGGTCGGCGATGCCTCCCAAAGCCCCCAGCACCCTTTCCCTGAAGGACTTCCTCTCCGATGCGGGGCCTGTCGACAGGACGCAGACCAGGGGCTCATCGGGCCTGAAGCCGAGAGACCGCTTGGCCTCCTCCCTCTCCGGGTATTCTTCCCTCCTCACGCCGAGGACAGGGCCGACGAACTCGACCTTCCGCACCTCGCTCCCCCTGAGCGAGAGGTTCCTCGACGATATGGTGTAGGGAGGCGGGTAGTCGGCGACCAATACCTTCTCCGAGAGGTTCCACACCCTTGGCACCAAGTCGATCAGCGCGTTGGCGACCTCGACCGCTCTCTGATGCTTCCTGTGAATTATTGCCGTCCTGTACTGGTTCAGCAAGGTCAGAACCGGGACGCCGAGGGCCCTTGCTGCGATGACGGCCGATGCCCTCGTGTCTGAGAGCACCACGTCCGGCCTCCAACGCTCGATCAGCGCCATCTCCTGGAGGATTTGATGCGAGACCTTCAGGGGCAGGAGGAGGTTCCTCAGGATCGTCCACCTGACGCTCACCCCACCGTCAGGAGACCTCCCGTAATCGACTCCTGTCACAGCATTGACCTCGACCCCAGACGCCTTCAGGTAGGAGAGGCCGTCGCCGTAGGAGGTTACCGTCACGTCGTGCCCCCTGGCGAGGAGCCTCCTGATGATGGGAAGGGATCTGGAGGCGTGCCCGAAGCCTATGCCGCAGACGGCGACGTGGGCCCTCACCGCCTTACCCTCGCCTCAGACCCTGCAGGCTCCCAGCTCGACCCTCCGGACAGGGCCCCTCGGCCTCTCCTCAGCGAAGACCTCGGCCTCGAAACGGTAGATCCTCGCCTTCGGGTTGAGCCACTCCGTAGGCCCTAGACCGGCCTTGAAGCAGAGGTTCACCAGGAACTCCTCGGCGTCCCAACCGTACTCGACAGGCACCTGGGGCAGCAGGAGGCCAGACCTGTTGCCGAGCTCGATGATCAGGCCGTGCCTACCCACCTCGATCTCCTTGGGGATCGCTCGCCTGTCCTTGACGTCGATAAGCTCGGGCTCCGTGAGGACGCTCACCTCCACCACCAACCTCCCCATCTCCTCCAGGTCCCTGACAGGCTCGAACCTCGGGTCCTCGAAGGCCGCCGCCAGGGCCGCCCTCACGGTCAGGACCTCCAGCTCGTCGACAGGCCTCGGGAACCCGATGCAGCCCCTCAGCTCCATGGAAGGGTATTCGTTGAGCGTCACGAAGACCCCCCTCCTCAGCCCGGTCCTCTTGACCTCCTTCAGTAGGGACTCCGGGTCCTCGCCCTCGAGAGCCAGCTCTATGCTCCTCCTCGCGAGCCTCACCAACATCGAACCAGTCTCGTCGTCTATGACCTGGCCCATCCGATGATTATGCTTCAGGCCGAGTAAAAGGGGTTGGGCGAGAGGTGCGCACGTTTCAGACGGTTGGCGCTCAGGAGCGTTGGGGACGGCGATGCCTGAGGTCAACGGAGACCCAGCGAAGGGAGTTGACCGGGATCAAGTGAGGGCGTTGCGAATGGCCCCCACTGCACGGACTGCGGCCTCGAGGGAGGCCTCGAGCTTAGGTCCGAGCTCGATGTAGGCGTAGACGTGGGGCAGCTCCGGTCTGACCGCGAGCAGCAGCAACGACGTGCCGGAGAGGCTCTCGATGACTTCTCGGTCCAGATCGGGCGGAGAACCTTCAGAGACCATCAGGAACTCGCCGACCTCGGCCACCTTCTGGCCCCACCTCCTCGCTCCCCTCACAGCAGGGGTCCCCTTCCTCAGCAACGCCACGCTCCTCTTGGGCGGCTTCCTAATTGCACCCCTCAGCATCACCAGGTCCCTCCTCCCTGCCAGCCGGGCTGCGAGGTAACCGAGGACGTTCGCCCTCGGAAGGAGGCCCACGAGGACCGAGAACTCCTCCAGCTCGCCGAGGCCTCTTCCCGAGACCAGAGCCATCGACGAGGTCCTCCTGGTCGCCTTGACCTCCGCGCCGAGCCTCCTGAGGGCCCCTACCAGCCGCATCGTGACCGAATCGACCTTCCTCCTCCCCAAAACGTTCCCAACTACGATCGACGCCGTTATCGCGACGATCAGCGCCAGAAGGACCGT
>JAVVHL010000054.1:0-8503 GCA_032249575.1 Candidatus Calditenuis sp.
TGGCAGGTGCGGTGACAGCGCGCCCAGCACGTCCTGCGCAGAGGGTCAGGGTTGAGGTGGTCGCGAGGGGAAATTCGATCGTCTGCAGAAGATGCGGCAGGGAGTCTCCCCTCACAAGCAGTTCCTGTACGTCATGCGGCGCGGCCTTTCAGAAGGCAACCTACGGGTTGAGGTGTCCTGCGTGCTCGGCTCCCCTGAAGATCGCAAAGCGGATATCCGCAGACAGGTTCGTCTGCACCCAATGTTTCTCAGACCTCAGGGTTTATCTCGCAAGCTGATGCTGTAATTTCAAAACCTTCAAATTACCAAACGATCAAAGCTCAGCTGCCATAACGTATGCGTCCTCACCGTCAAGGTAGTAGTGCTTTATCGTGTCGACGATCTTCAGACCGAGCGACTTGTACAGGTTGATCGCTGGATAGTTCGAGACCCGAACCTCGAGGTAGATCTCATCGCAGCCGTAATCGTTCTTCAACGCCCTCATCGCCTCCAGCATCAGCGCCCTCCCCAGCCCCCTCCTCCTGTGCTCCGGGAGCACGGCGATCGAGATGACGTGGCCCAGCCTCCTGAACCTGAGCCCTCCGAGCTTAGAGAAGCCCCGCTCGACCCTGCACATGATGTAGCCCACGATCCTGCCCTCGTGCTCGGCGACGATGAAGCTGTTCGGGAAGCTCTTTGCGATGCTGTAGAAGAACGAGTAGGTGTAGTTCTCCGGCAACGTCAGGCGGTTCACGTTCATCACTTCGAGTATCTCGTCCTCGGAGACGGGCCTCAACCGGTACATCGCATCGCTAGTCCTGATGACCTCCAACCCTCGACGACGTCCCCAACCGGTTCCGAAGTGATAAGGTTTTTCAACGGCTCGATGCCAGCGCGACAAATATTGATAAAACGGTCATCTGGTAATTCCTCCCAGCGCATTTGGGGGGATATTTTGGTGTCCACCGGTAAGGTCTCGTCCGAGTCGAAGGGCAAGAAGGTGAAACCATCTGCGGAGGAGAAGAGGGCAGAAGAGAGTAAGAAGGAGGCGGCGGAAGTCAAGGAGGAGAGGCAGAGGGTCGTAGAGATGGAGGTCTTCGGGTGGCGGCTGGTCCACGAGCTCCTCTCTCAGGAGGAACAGGAGGAAGTCCTGAGGAGGTACAGGACCACGAGGCCGCAGCTACCAAAGATACTCACTTCGGATCCAGTGGTGAGGAGGTTGGGCGCCAAGCCGGGTGACATAATCAAGATCACGAGGACATCGCCCACCGCTGGTGTGACCGTTTACTACAGGGTGGTGGACGAGGCATGAGGGCAAGGGTCCAGCGCGAGACCTTCACAGACGAGGAGCTCTGGACGGTAGCGAGGGCCGTAGTCGAGGAGGAAGGGCTGGTGGCACACCACTTCAGGTCATACGAGTACTTCGTCCGGGAGGGGCTCATGAGGTTGCTGAGGAACATGAGCCCGATCGAGATAAAGACGAAGCACGGCGTCGTGCAGCTCATCTTCTCCAACGTCGAGATAGGGCCGCCGACGGTGAGGGAAGTCGACGGCTCGGAAAGGCACAACGTCACACCCAACGAGTGCAGGCTGAGGAACCTGAGCTACGTGGCACCGATATACGCGAAGGTCTCCCTGAAGCTGGACGACAAGGAGATCGTCAAGAGCGAGCGCGTCCAGATCGGCATCATTCCGATAATGGTGAGGTCCTCGATTTGCCCGACGAGCAGGATGACGCCAGAGGAGCTGCTCGCGATCGGAGAGGACCCCAAGGACCCCGGCGGCTATTTCATCATCAACGGAGCCGAGCGCGTCATAGTTCCGATCGAGGACCTAGCGCCCAACAAGATACTGGTAACAGTGAAGGAGCAGGACAGCACCCCACAGTACTCGGCGACGGTCATCTCGATCGCCTACGGGAGGCAGAGCAAGGTCGAGGTGACCTACAAGCCAGGCGGGCCTGTGAGGGTCTTCTTCGCCAAAATCCATAAGGGGATACCGCTGATAGTGCTCCTGAGGGCCCTCGGCTTCACCAACGACAGGCAGATCGTGGAATTCGTCTCGAACGTCCCCGAGGTCCAGGAGATGCTGATACCGAGCTTCATGGAGGCGGAGGGGATAGAGACGCCGCAGGAGGCGATGAGGTACATCGGAAACAGGATCGCGTACGGCTACGCGGAGGAGTTCAGGACGGAGAGGGCCGAGCAGATGATAGACAACAACTTCCTGATCCATGTGGGGACCACGAAGGAGGCGCGCTTCAGGAAGGGAATACTGCTGTGCGAGATGGTGGGGAGGATGCTCGAGACCGCTGCAGGTCTGAGGAAGCCCGACGACAAGGACCACTACGCCAACAAGAGGATCAAGATGGAGTCGCCGTTGCTGACGGAGCTTTACAGGGCGGCGCTGAACAAGCTGGTCAGGGACCTCAGGTACCAGCTCGAGAGGGTGCTGATAACGAGGCAACCCATCACGCTCTCGACCTTCATCAGGCCCGGGATAGTGAACGACACGGTACTGACGGCCTTCTCGACGGGCAACTGGCCGGGAGGGAGGGTCGGGGTCACGCAGATCCTGAACAGGACCAACTACCTCGCCACCATCGGCCACCTCAGGAGGATCCAAAGCCCGCTGAGCAGGAGCCAGCCCCACTTCGAGGCGAGGGACCTCCACGGAACCCACTGGGGAAGGATATGCCCTGCCGAGACGCCCGAGGGAGCGAACGCTGGCCTCGTTAAGAACCTGGCGCTAGGTGCGGAGATAACGGTGCCCCTCACGGAGGAAGAGGAGGGCGAGCTGAGGGGGAAGCTGCTGAAGCTCGGGCTCGTCAGCATGATGAGCTACTTAGAGAGGAGGACGAGGAAGAGGGAGCTGAAGGCGAAGGTGTACATCAACAGCGAGCTCGTCGGCTATCACCCCGATGGCAGGCGCCTCGTTGAGGAGCTGAGGAGGATGAGGAGGGCTGGCGAGATCAGCCAGTCTGTCAACTTCGTGATCAGGGAGTACGAGAGGTTCCAAGAGGTCGAGATCTACACCGATGAGGGGAGGGTCAGGAGGCCCCTGCTGGTGGTCGACGACGGTCAGGTCCTTCTCAAGCGGCAGATGCTCGAGGCCATCTCTCAGGGCACCCTCAAGGCCCGTGACCTTCTCTCGGTGGGCGTCATAGAGTTCCTCGACGCGGCGGAGGAGGAGAACGCTCTGGTGGCTATCAGCCCCAACGAGGTGACCGAGGAGCACACGCATGCCGAGATAAGCCCGCTGCTGATGCTCGGTGCGGTCGCCGGTATCATACCCTACAGCAACCACAACCAGTCTCCGAGGAACGTCTACGAGGCCTCGATGGCAAAGCAGGCGCTAGGACTGCCGCTGGTGACGTACGAGCTCCGCACCGACAGCAGGCTCCACCTGATGATCTACCCGCAGAAGGCCATTGTCAGGACGAAGACGATGGAGCTGGTGGGGCTGGACGAGAGGCCGATCGGCCAGAACTTCGTCGTCGCTATACTGACGGGCTACGGTTACAACATCGAGGACGCCGTCGTCCTGAACAAGTCGGCCATCGAGAGGGGGCTGGCGCTGACCGTGAGCTACAGGACCTACGAGGTCGAGGCGAGGCAGTACCTCGGTGGCGAGAGGGACAAGATAACGGTCCCGGACCCGAGCGTCAGGGGCTACAGGGGTGAGGCGTACTACAGGATGCTCGACAGGGACGGGATAGCGATACCGGAGTCGGAGATGACCGGAGGCATGGTCATGGTCGGTGTCGTGAGCCCGCCGAGGTTCCTGGAGGAGTACGTCAGGGCATCGGCTAGAGAGATGGTCTGGAGGGACGCATCGGAGGCCGTGAGGCCCTCTGAGGTCGGCATCCTCGACGAGGTCTTCATCTCGAGGACCACCGAAGGGAACACGCTCGTCAAGCCCCGCGTCAGGACCCTCTGCTTCCCGGAGATAGGCGACAAGTTCGCGTCCAGGCACGGCCAGAAGGGAGTCATCGGGATGGTCTTCCATCAGGCCGACATGCCCTACACCGCCAGCGGCATCGTCCCCGACCTGATCATCAACCCCCACGCGTTCCCCTCCAGGATGACTGTCGGGCAGCTGATCGAGAGCCTCGCGGGCAAGCTGGGGGCTGTGAAGGCCGAGTTCATCGACGGCTCGCCTTTCATCGGCAAACCGCTCGAAGAGATCAGGGCTGAGCTGGAGGCTCTCGGGTTCAAGAGCTCCGGGACCGAGGTGATGTACGACGGACTCACCGGCAGGCGCTACGAGGTCGAGATATTCATCGGCGTCACCTTCTACCAGAGGCTCCATCACCTGGTCAGGGACAAGATCCACGCCCGTTCGAGAGGACAGGTCCAGATGCTCACCCGGCAGCCGACCGAGGGCAGGTCGAGGGGAGGCGGCCTCAAGTTCGGCGAGATGGAGAGGGATTGCCTCCTGGCCTACGGCGCCAGCTACCTCTTGCTCGACAGGCTCCTCGAGCAGAGCGACAAGTACACGGTCTACTTCTGCGAGAAGTGCGGTCTGGCTGCCTACTACGACCTGAAGCAGGAAAAGCTTGTCTGCCCGATACACGGGAAGAACCCGCCTGTGAAGCTGGTGACCCTCTCGTACGCGTTCTACCTGCTGCTGAACGAGCTCCTCTCGATGGGCATTTACCCGAAGGTCGTACTGGAGGAGGTGGTGTGAGATGAGGGGAAGCATAGCTGCGATCAAGTTCGGGCTCCTCTCGCCTGAGATGATCAGGAGCATGGCCGTTGCCGAGATCTCCAACCCCGAGACCTACGACGAGGACGGATCGCCGATACCTACCGGCGTTATGGACCCGAGGCTGGGAACGCTCGAGCCGGGGCAGAGGTGCAGGACCTGCGGCAACACTTACCTCAACTGTCCAGGGCACTTCGGCTACATCGAGCTGGCGGTTCCGGTGATCCACATCGGTTACGTCAAGACGGTCCACGAACTGCTGAGGACGACGTGCCGCTCCTGCGGGAGGCTTCTGCTGGGCGACGAGCAGATCGAGAAGTTCAGGGCCGAGCTGGAGCGCCTGAAGGCTGAGGGCCGTCAGTACAGGCACATCTTCTACAGGGTCAAGCAGATGGCGATGGCAACGACCACCTGCCCCCACTGCGGCGAGAAGCAGGTGAAGGTCGAGCTCGAGAAGCCGATGACTTTCTACGAGCAGACGGCCCGGGGCATGGTCCGCCTCACCGCCAGCGTGATCAGGCAGAGGCTCGAGAAGATACCGGACAGCGACCTGGAGCTGCTCGACATGGACCCGAAGAGCGCAAGGCCCGAGTGGATGGTCCTCACGGTCCTCCCCGTCCCTCCCGTCTACGTCAGACCCTCCATCACCCTCGAGACCGGATACAGGTCGGAGGACGACCTGACCCACAAGCTGGTGGACATCCTCAGGACCAACCAGAGGCTGAAGGAGGCGATCGCCTCCGGAGCGCCGTCACCTGTGATCATAGAGCTGGCTGACCTGCTGCAGTACCACGTCACGACGTACCTGAACAACGAGGTTCCTAACCTCTCACCGGCCACGCACAGGTCCGGAAGGATTCTGAAGACGCTGGCCCAGAGGCTGAAGGGGAAGGAAGGGAGGTTCAGGCTCAACCTCTCGGGGAAGAGGGTCGACTTCTCCGCAAGGACCGTCATATCGCCCGACCCGAACATAGACATCGACGAGGTGGGCGTGCCTCTCGAGGTGGCCATGCAGCTGACGGTGCCGGAGCCGGTGACGGCGTGGAACAAGGAGTGGCTCAAGCAACTGGTCAGGAACGGCCCCAACAAGTATCCGGGTGCGAGGTACGTCATAAGGCCCGATAAGCGGATAGTGAGGCTGAAGTTCGTCCAGAACCTCGACGAGCTGGCGGAGCAGCTGGAGGAGGGATGGGTAGTGGAGAGGCACCTGATGGACGGCGACATCGTGCTCTTCAACAGGCAGCCGAGCCTCCACAGGATCTCGATCATGGCCCACAGGGTCAGGGTGATGCCCTACAAGACCTTCCGCCTGAACCTGATGGTCTGCACGCCCTACAACGCCGACTTCGACGGAGACGAGATGAACCTCCACGTCCCCCAGAGCCCAGAGGCCCAGGCCGAGGCCCGCCTCCTGCTACAGGTCCAGAGGAACGTGATATCGCCCAGGTACGGCGCACCTATCATAGGCGCGATAAGGGACTTCCTGACCTCTTCGTACCTGCTCACGGCGAAGGCGAGGGCGATCGACAAGCAGCTCGCCGGATACCTGCTCAGCGCCATGGGATACACGGGGCCGTTGCCGACGCCTGAGGGCGAGAAGGGCAAGTGGACAGGTGCCCAGATCTTCAGCCTCCTCCTCCCGAAGGACCTGAACTACGAGGGACAGGCATCGTTCAACCCAGACGACGTCACCGTGATCAGGGAAGGGAAGCTGGTGAAGGGGTACGCCGACAAGGCCCTGATCGGCATCGAGAAGCCCAACAGCCTCCTCCACAGGATCGCCAGGGATTACGGACCTGATGCCGTTGCGAGGTTCCTCAACTCCCTGATCAGGCTCACCAACACCTACATCAACATCGCCGGTTTCACGCTGAGCATCGAGGACCTCATCGTCTCGCCTAAGGCGAGGGAGGAGAAGGAGAAGTTGCTCCGGCAGATGGAGAAGGAGTACGAGGTCCTCTGGAGGAAGTACAGGGACGGCACGATCGAGGTGGGGCCGGGCCAGACGCCGGAGAAAGCCTTCGAGGCGCAGCTGCTCGAGATCCTCTCGAAGACGAGGGACCAGGTGGGTTCGGCCTACAGGAAGCTCCTCTCGCCCGACAACCCGCTGATCGTCATGGCCCGGACAGGAGCACGAGGGAGCAGCCTCAACATCGACCAGATGACGGCGATCGTGGGCCAGCAGGCTGTGAGGAGGGAGAGGCCTAGCAGGGGCTTCACGGACAGGGTCCTGTCCCACTTCAGACCGGGTGACCTCTCACCGGCAGCGCGCGGTTTCGTCTTCCACTCCTTCGTCGAGGGCCTCAACCCGATAGAGTACTTCTTCCACATGATGGGAGGGAGGGACGGGCTCGTCGACACCGCTGTCAGGACCCAACAGAGCGGTTACATGCAGAGGAGGCTGATCAACGCGCTGGAGTCGCTCTACGTCGAGTTCGACGGCTCCGTGAGGACCTCCGACACCAAGAAGATCGTCCAGTTCCTCTACGGCGAGGACGGCGTCGACCCGGCCAAGAGCGATCACGGCAAGCCCTTCACCGCCAAGGTGATCATATCCAAGGTCCTCTCGACTTACACCGGCGACAGGACACCTGCGGAGAAGGAGGACGTTGAGGCTGTCGCGGCGAGGTATAGGGAAGTGATGCCGAGGAGGTGGGTGAACGAGCTCGCGAGGGCCTCGGTCGGCAACGTCCCCAAGGGAGCCCTCGAGCAGGTCTTCAGGGCCGCCTATGAGGCCTATCTGCGCAGCCTCGTCGAGCCCGGCGACCCGGTCGGGATAATTGCGGCCCAATCTATCGGAGAGCCCGGAACGCAGCTGACGCTGAGGACCTTCCACTTCGCCGGTGTCAGGGAGCAGAGCATCCTCCTAGGCCTTCCGAGGCTGATCGAGATCGTGGACGCCAAGAGGGAGCCCTCCACGCCGGTGATGCGGATCTACCTGAAGCCTCCTCACAACACCGACCTGAAGTTCGTCAGGCAGCTGGCTAAGTCGATCCAGTGCACGTACCTCAAGGACATAGTGCTGAGCTACAGCATCGACCTGAGGCGCGGTCAGCTCGTTTTGAACCTCGACAGGGAGGCGATGAGCGAGCTGGGCGTCACCAAGAAGCACCTGGAAACGGCGCTGAAGGCCTACAAGCCCCAGATCTCCGAGGACGAGCTGAGGTTGACCGTGCCGAAGGAGGAGCTGGCCGACATAACCTCGTTCAGGGAAAGGGTCCTGAACGTCAAGGTCAAGGGCATCAAGAAGATAACAAAGGCGATAGTGAGGCGTGAGGGCGACGAGTACTACATCGAGACCGAGGGCTCGAACCTGAAGGAGGTGCTGGAGCTCCCCGAGGTCGATCCTGCCAGGGTCAGGACCAACCACATCCACGAGGTGGCCGAGGTTCTGGGAATTGAGGCCGCGAGGGCCCTAATCATCGATGAGATCATGAACGTCCTAAGGGACCAAGGCCTCGACGTGGACGTCAGGCACGTGATGCTGGTGGCCGACATGATGACCGTCGACGGCTCGGTCAAGCAGATAGGGAGGCACGGGGTCGTGAGGCTGAAGAGCAGCGTCCTGGCGAGGGCCGCGTTCGAGATCAGCGTCCAGACGCTCCTCGAGGCGGCGATAAGGGGAGAGACCGATCACTTGAGGGGCAACGTCGAGCGGATACTGATCGGAAAAGAGATACCCGTCGGGACGGGGATGGTCCAGCTGCTCATGAGATACACACCGCTGGTAAGGGAGGAGAGCGGTAACGGAGAGCAACTCAACGGAGGAGGGTCCTGAGCATCCCTTCGTGCCTTTCGCACAGCTTCCCGCTGAGCA
>JAVVHL010000055.1:0-8108 GCA_032249575.1 Candidatus Calditenuis sp.
TGGAAAAGCCTATGAAACGGTGTGGATTTGACTGCACGTGGAGCGACCCGACGTCTCAGAACTGCTGGCGTTGCTGTTCGACAGCGACGGTGCGACTTTCCCTGTGTCAGGGGGACGGGGTGACGGAGTAGTCACAGTTGCCGGTCTGGTCGGTGGCAGGTGGGTGGCTGTCTGGGCGAACGACCCCAAGGAGCGTGCGGGCGCCCTGAGCTCGTCAGGCATGAGGAGGGTCCTGAGGCTCGTGGAATTCGCTGTCAGGAGGAGGGTGCCGTTGATCTACCTCGCCGACTCCTCGGGTGCGATGCTGCAGGAAGGGCCGGCTTCGCTGATCGCAGTAGGAGAGGTCTACAGGGCCATGGTCAGGGCGTCGAGGCATGTCCCGAGGCTCGCGGCTGTCCTTGGAGGATGCGTGGGAGGGAGCGCCTTCTTCGCGGCGTCGTCCGATGTGGTTGTGGGGAACCTGTCGGGAGGTTACATGTTCGTCTCTGGGCCGAGGGCTGCCAAGTTCTACACCGGCGAGGATGTCGACATCGCAGGGCTTGGCGGGATAAGCAACCTGCTCGAGGCAGGGACCTTTCAGCTGGTCGGAAGCGACGGGCCGGAGTGCTTGAGGATCCTGAGGAGGGTCCTGGGATATCTTCCGTCGTCGACGGATGAGATGCCACCGAGGGAGGGAAGCTGGAGCGCTCCACCGTCTGAGCACCCACCAGTCCCTGAGAGCGAGGACGACCCATACGACGTCAGGGAGGTGATAGCATCACTCGTCGACGAGGGGAGCTTCCTCGAGTTCGAGGAGAGGTCGGGGAGGGCCGCTGTCGTGGGCCTTGCTAGGGTGGAGGGATCCGTGGTTGGGATCGTCGCCAACAACCCCTCACACAACGGGGGGCTGATCGACTCGAGGGCGGCCGAGAAGATGGCGCGGTTCATAGGTCTCTGCGACAGGTTCAACATACCCCTTCTGACGCTCGTCGACACGCCCGGGTTCCTACCTTCCCGCGCCGAGGAGGTCTCCGGCCTCCCGAGGCACGGCGCGAAGCTCCTCCACGCCTTCTCCACCTCTGAGGTCCCAAAGGTGGCCGTGATCCTAAGAAGGGCCTACGCAGGAGGATACGTCTCGATGTGCAGCAGGGGCCTCGGAGCCGATTACGTGATGGGCCTTCCTAACGCGATAGTTGCAGTCCAGCCTCCCAAGCTAGCCGCGGAGATACTCCACAGGAAGGAGCTCGAGAGGGCCGACCCCGCCGAGAGGGATAAGTTGCTTGAGGCGTTCTCGGCCGAGTATGAGAGAGCTTTCAGGGGGAGGGAGGCGCTGCTGGCGAACGGAGTCGTCGACGAGGTCGTCGAGCCCCGCGAACTGCGGAGGAGGATCGTGAGGGTCCTAGGAGCGCTGACCGGGGGCTACTGGAAACGGGCTTCGGGCAGGGAAAGGCCCTACTTCGTCCCCTATTGACCCGGCGTAATATCGGTGTCCGACCCGCACCTCCACGCGTCAGGCGTTGGGCACAGAGAGCTTAAAGACGGGTTTTGTGCATGTTTTGCGTGCCGAAGTACATCTTCGTGACCGGCGGCGTGATCTCTTCCGTCGGAAAGGGGACGATAGCCGCATCGCTCGGCAAGATACTCGCCGTGAGGGGTGTGAAGGTCGACTTCCTGAAGATCGACCCTTACGTCAACGTCGACGCGGGGACCATGAACCCCTACGTCCACGGAGAGGTCTACGTGACGGCCGACGGCGGCGAGACGGACCTCGACCTCGGTTGGTATGAGAGGTTCACGGGGATCACGATGAGCAAGCTGAACAACCTGACCACAGGTCAGGTCTTCTCCTCCGTGATCGAGAAGGAGCGCCGGGGCGAGTACCTGGGGCAGTGCGTCCAGATCATACCCCACGTGACCGAAGAGATCAAGGCCAGGATCCGGAAGGTCGCCGAGAGGAGGGGCGCGGACGTCGTCATAGTTGAGATAGGCGGAACGGTCGGCGACATCGAGGGGCTTCCCTTCTACGAGGCCGCCCGCCAGATGAGGCTAGAGGAGGAGACGCTATTCGTCCACGTGGCCCTGGTGATATACCACGAGCTCACTAAGGAGATGAAGACTAAAGCCTTCCAGCACTCGATACAGGAGCTCAGGAGGATCGGGATCCAGCCGGACGTGATAGTGGCGCGGAGCCCCAAGATGATCGGTGAGGAGGTGAGGAGGAAGCTGGCGCTCTTCGGAACGCTGCCGAAGGAGGCCGTCTTCTGCTCCTACGACGTAAGCCCCGTCTACAGGCTCCCTCTCGTTCTCGAGGAGCAGGGCCTAGGCGATTACGTGGCGAGGAAGCTGGGCCTCCCGAACAATCCGGACTGGAGCGGCTGGAGGAGGGTCATCGAGCTTTACGACAGGGCCTCAGGCGTCGTCAGGATAGCCCTCTGCGGGAAGTACACGGCGATGGGGGATTCGTACGTCAGCATAAGGGAGGCGATAGGCCACGCTGCAGCACATCTCGGCGTGAGGGCGGAGGTCGTGATGGTGGAGGCCGAGGACTTGGAGAGGGACCCGGGGGTGCTGGAGTCGCTCAAGGAATTCGACGGGATACTCGTCGCACCTGGCTTCGGGAAGAGGGGGACCGAAGGCAAGATAGCCGCGATCTCGTTCGCGAGGAGGACCGGGACTCCGTTCATGGGAATCTGCTTCGGGATGCAGCTGGCTGTGGTGGAGTTCGCGAGGAACGTCCTCGGCCTGAAGGGCGCCAACTCGACCGAGCTCGACCCTGGAACGCCGCACCCGGTGATCGACCTACTTCCGGAGCAGAGGGAGGTATCGGCGATGGGTGGGACGATGAGGCTCGGCGAGCACGAGGTCCTGATCAGGGAGGGGACGACAGCCCACAGGATCTACGGATCGACGTCCGTCCGCAGGAGGCACAGGCACAGGTACGAGGTCAACCCGGACTACTGGGATCAGCTCAGGAAGGGTGGACTGGTCCTCTCGGGCTTCTCGGCAGACGGGAGGCGCGTGGAGATCGTCGAGCTTCCCGACCACCCCTTCTTCGTCGCATCCCAGTTCCACCCGGAATTCTCCTCGACCGCCGAGTCGCCCGAGCCCCTCTTCATGGCGTTCATCGAGGCTGCCAAGAGGCACAGGGCTGAGAGGAGTGCGGCCGTCGCTTCCCAGGCGCTATCGGGCTGAGAGTTGGAGCTGGAGACCTCGACGGAAGGATCGGTGGGCGCTCACTTCTCACCGGACTCTGGGACGTGGCCGAGCGTGAGGACGTGGAAGCCGTAGACGTTGCAGAGCTCCTCCGATGCGACCAGCTCGCCTATCGTCCCGAAGAATGAGCGGTCCCTGTTCACGCAGAGGACCATGCTGCTCCTGTGGGCGGTTATCGCCGAGACGTCGTGCGTCACCGTGATGACCGTGGTCCCCATCTCCCTGTTCAGTTCGTTGATGAGTCTGATGAACTCGGAGACGCCGGTGACGTCGATGTAAGCCGTCGGCTCGTCGAGCAACAGGAGCTCGGGGGCGTTGATCAGGGCCATAGCCAGGAGGACTCGCTGGAACTGGCCGCCGGAGAGCTGGAAGAGGGGCCTCCTCAGCACCTCAACGGGCTCCGCGAAACCCACGAGCCTCAGCACCTCCTCTGCATCCATGGCCCTGCCGGGGATCCTCGAGGCCCTGAGCACCTCCTCCACCGAGACAGGAGTCCGGGAGAGCTGGGCCTGCGCGTTCTGGGGCACATATCCTATCCTCCACCACTCCCTGAACCTCTCGATGGGCGTGCCGAAGAGCTCGATCGTCCCAGACGACGGCTTAACGGCCCCGATCAGCGCCTTCAGGATCGTCGACTTCCCCGCACCGTTCGGCCCGAGGATGTACAGCAGTTCTCCCCGGTGGACCTCGAAGCTTACACCCTTGACCGCATAAGAGCCCCTGACGTAGGAGACGGAGAGGTCTCTGACCCTGACTACGACCTCCGTCAATCCCTGAACCCCTCCAACAGCGCTTCGAGGTTCTGCCTCATCCTCTCGAGGTACCCCTTCCCTGCGAGGGCCTCTTCGAGCGTCATCGCCTCCATCGTGTCCAGCTTCAGCATCCTCAGACCCAGATCCCTCGCGAAGGACTGGACGGTCTTCGAGGCCGCTGAGGGGTCATCGACGTAGATCGCCCTGATCCGGTAAGAGGTGACGAGATTCCGGAGCTCCACGAGGCGTTGCGGGTCAGGCTCCTGCTCCTCGACGCCCTTGATAGCGACGTTCTTCAACCCGAACTCCATTGCGAGGTACCTGAACGCGAGGTGCTCGGTGAGGAATGGCCTTCCTCTGTACGGACTTAACCGCTCCCGGTACTCGTTCAATAGCGCCTCCGCCCTTCCTGTGATAGCGCGCTCGTTCTCCGCTATCTGGTCCCTCAACTCCGGGAAGAGGGCAGCGAGCTTCTGCGATAGGTGCCTGACGAAGGCGATGTAGTTCTCGAGGGAGAGCCAGATGTGAGGGTCAACGCCACCGTGGTGGTCTTCATGGTGGTCGTCTTCGTCGAGAGGTATCAGCTCGACGCCAGGCGCGTCCTCCATCTTCACGACCACTGCCCTAGAACCCGATGCCATTATCGCCTTCCGCATGTAGCTTTCGAGCGAATCGGAAGTGTAGACCACTAGGACGGCCCTCCCTATTGCCGCGACGTCACTCGCGGACGGTTCCCACTCGTGCACTTCGGCACCAGGAGGCAGGAGCACCTTCACGCTTACCTTGCCTCCCGTCAGCTTGTAGACGACCTCGCCGATCAACCCGGTCGATGCGACCACGGTTCGCGCGCCTCGGTCCTCTGCAGTGGATCCCTGTTGTAGAACGATGAGAGCGACTGCTGACGCAACGACGACAGCTCCGACCAGCGCTATGAGGATGAAGAGTCTCCTGCTCACCTGCATGTCCTGTGGCTCACCTCCCTCCCGTGAACGCACCTCTCAGGCCAGTTGAGTGAACGACACATGCTGGCAACGACCCTGTCGCCCACTATGTGCCCTATCTTGGAGGCCTCTCTGCAGGCGTATTCGGCGTCGAGGCCCAGGACGATGACGAAGTAAGACTCGATGACCCTGTGGTTGTGGACGACCTTAGCCGCTGTCATCCGCCCATGAGCGGTGAGCTCGAACGTGCCCCATCCAGTCCTCCTGACGATACCCTTAGCCTCAAGCCTCTTCACGACCTCCGAGACCGTCGGCGGCCTCACCCTCAACCTCTTCGCCAGCTGAACCGTCCCCGGACTTTCTCCGTCCTCCATCATCCTCTGGACCTCGAGGAGGAGCCTGACGTCCGCGCTCGTCAGGCCATGAGCTGCGGATTTAGGCACGTCCTAAATTCGGATCGACCTAAATTTAGGAATATCCTCAATTCGCTCGCACGTGTTGTTCGGGGTCATTAACTGGGAGCCTTCACCACACGACAGGGACGGACGGTCGCAGGGCGAGCCTATGCTCCGTTCGTCCTTACCACAGTGCCGCTTGCTGACCAACGGTTGAAATAATCGCAGACGAAGTTGAAAGTGAGCATGGTGTCATTGCCTCCCTACGTGGAGGACGTCTTCGAGAAGTCACTTGTGGCTCTCCTGACGACGGTGAACGAGCGGAACGAGCCGGTGACGCACCCGATGCTGCCGCTTTACGAGCGAGGTTCGGGAAGGATCTACTTCACCTCCAGCCTCCTCTTCAGCAGGAAGCTCGAGCACATCAAGAGGTACCCAAAGGTCTCGGTGCTTTTCTCCCACAAGGAGTTCACCCGATGCGAGACTGGCGATGCGGTCCTCGTTAAGGGTAGAGCAAGCGTAGACGACTCGGACCCGAGCAACGGATGGATGAGGCTCCTGCCGCTGTGGAGGAAGAAGGAGCCCTACATCGACGCGTACCTGAAGCAGAGGTTCGCTTTCCCGCTCTTCTGGGAGAGGGCTGTCATAGAGGTGGTGCCGGAGGTGGTCTACGTTTGGAGGGGAGGGGACATGAGCAGGGATCCGGAGGTCCACGACCTCAGGAGGTGAGGCGGTGTGGCCGTGCGCGTCGAGTTGGAGGCTTACGAGCAGAGGGCCGTTTCGTTCATAGACGACGACGGCTATCCGGTCACGGTTCCGGCGGAGGTCGAGCTGGAGGACGGTAAGCTTAAGGTCAGGCCGGCAAAGGGCTTCGATCCGGCCAAACTCTCGGGGAGGAAGGTGAACGTCGCGTTCAACCACATCACGCCTCTCCCAGGAGGTGGCTACACCGACAGGCGCTACATCACCTTCGTCGGTCAGGCTCTCAGCGTAGGCGATAGGCTGGTTGTGGAGCCGGAGAGGTCGTTCAGGTGGAACGAAAAAGAGGTCCCGTTCCCCGAGTACGTTGAGGTCTCGACGCCTCGTGCCAAGAGGTACCTCGAGTCGCTCGGGAGGAAACTGGGCGTCGACTTCAAGCCGAGCATCGGTGCCTTCTGGCGCTTCTTCAGGGTCGTCAGGTTCCCGTTCCTCATTGCGACAGCGGTCCCAGTCGCGATAGGCGGAGGCGTAGCGTTCTACCACGGGACGTTCGACATAGTGCTGCTCCTGCTGACGTTCTTGGGGCTGGCACTGATCCACATGGGCCTGAACGTTGCGAACGACTATTTCGACACGCTCCTCGGTGCAGATCCCGCCAACAGGAGGCCTACGCCCTTCAGCGGAGGGTCACGGTCGATACTTTACGGGCTGATCACGGAATCCGGAGCGCGCGCTCTCTACATCGCCCTCTTCGGGTCAGGCACAGCGATAGGCCTCTACCTAGCTCTGACGAGGGGACTGGTGCCGATACTGGGGTTGACGGCTCTGGGCCTCTTCCTAGCCTACTTCTACACCGCACCGCCGATCAAGCTCGCCTACAGGGGGCTCGGAGAGTTGGCGGTCGGAACGGGCTTCGGTCCGGTGATAGTGATGGGAACATACTTCGTCCAGAGGCAGGCGTTCACGGTCGACGCGCTGGTCGCCTCTATCCCGATAGGAATCCTGATCATGCTGATCCTCTACGTCAACGAGATACCCGATGCGGAGTTCGACGCTATTGCGGGCAAGAGGCATCTCGTCACGAGGTTCACGAGGGAGCAGGCCCTTTCCTTCCTCGCCGCCTCCCTCGCAGCGGTTTACGTCGTCATCGCGCTGATACCTGTGCTGAGGCTCGGGCCGCCGACGGTCCTGATCGCTCTTGCCACCATACCGCTCGCTGTCAGGGTCTACAGGGGCGCTAAGGCTAACTTCGGCAAGCAGTACGAGATGATACCAACGATGGCACTGAACGTGAACAACGCCGCGATCACCGGTGCCCTCCTCGCAGCAGGTTACTACATAGGGGCGCTTCTCGGGCTCTGACGTCCTTCAGAGGAGACCCCTCCTCAGCTCCCTCACAGCTTCCATCAACCTCCTCGTCCTTTCCGGATCAACGGGCTTCATCGGGTCGCCGTCCTTTCTGAGGTAGGTCCCGACGATCGCGCCGTCTGCTGCCATGAGGAGCCTCCCCGCGTTCTCGGGCCTCAGACCGCTTCCTATCAGGACGGGCAGCGCTGTGGCTCCCTTTGCAGCCAGCACCCTCTCCACTGGAGTCTCCTCGCCGGTCCTCGCACCTGAGACGACCACCGCGTCGGCACCGAAGAACTCCACGTCCCTCACCAGCTCCTCGAAGGGCCTGTCGCTGACGATGAAGTGGCTGCCGTGCTTGACCTGAACGTCCGCGAAGACCTTCAGTTCTCTGACCCCGAGATTCCTCATGTAACGGAGGGCCTTCGGTGCTGCGGCCTCGATGATCCCCTCGTCGGCTATGTAGGCGTTGGCCCAGCAGTTGACCCTGATCCACTTGGCTCCTGACGCGACGGAGGCGGCGATGGCCTGGACCGCACCGTTCGCGAGGCAGGAGATCCCAACGGGGAGGCCGGTAGCTTTGATCACCTCCCTAGCCACAACCGCAAGGAAAGCCGTCGTCTCGTGACCTATCTCGTCAGGCTTGAGGAAGGGCCTGTCGCCGAAGTTCTCGACCATCAGTCCGTCGACTCCCTCGCCCTTCAGGACCTCCGCGTCCCTCAGCGCCTGCTCTACGACTTCCTCGAAGGGCTGTCCCCTGTGGAAGGGTGAACCGGGAAGGG
>JAVVHL010000056.1:0-8089 GCA_032249575.1 Candidatus Calditenuis sp.
CCCGATCTGAACCT
Organism: Candidatus Calditenuis sp.; assembly: GCA_032249575.1. GTDB lineage: Archaea > Thermoproteota > Nitrososphaeria_A > Caldarchaeales > Calditenuaceae > Calditenuis. Next base: position 15 of record JAVVHL010000056.1, read on the forward strand.
GGCATAAGAGCGAACTGGAAGGTCCACAGGCGGTTCTCCGGAAGCGAGGAGCGATCCTGAGCGTAAGCCTCGCGTCGGAGCAATAGAGCAATAACCAAGCGTCGAGATGTTGATGCGGCATGACGCAGAAGAAGGGGGTCCAGCTTAGGGTTGCGGAGGCGAAGCAGAGGGACATAGGGATGCGGATAGCGAGGATAGACAACGCGGTTCTCAGGGAGCTCAACCTCTCCCCCGGCGACCTCATCGAGATCACCGGAAAGAAGTCCACGGTGGCGAAGTGCTGGCCTGCATACAGGGAGGACGAGGGCCAGAGGATCATCCGCATCGACGGTGAGATCAGGAGGAACGCGGGCGTGAACGTGGGCGACTTCGTCACCGTCACGAAGGCAGAGAGCGTGAAGGGCGTGAAGGTCGTCCTTGCGCCGTACGAGAACCTCCCGATCTACGGCGACATATCGAGGATCGTCAAGCAGCAGCTCCTGAACCTCCCCGTGGCGAAGGGCGACACGGTGATCATACCGATACTGGGGATGGGCCTCGAGCTGAAGGTCGTCCAGACGGTTCCGAAGAACTACGTCTTCGTCACAGAGGACACTGTGGTGGAAGTCTCGACGACGCCCGTCGCCAGGACCGAGGAGGTGGGCGGTGTTACGTACGAGGACATCGGAGGGCTGGCGAACGAGCTCCAGAGGATAAGGGAGATGGTAGAGCTGCCTCTCAAACATCCCGAGCTCTTCAGGCACCTCGGCATTGAACCCCCCAAGGGCGTCATCCTCTACGGTCCTCCGGGCACGGGGAAGACGCTGATAGCTAAGGCCCTCGCGAACGAGACTGGTGCGAGGTTCTTCAGCATCAACGGCCCTGAGATCATGAGCAAGTTCTACGGCGAGAGCGAGGCGAGGCTGAGGGAGATATTCGCTGAGGCGGAGCGCCACGCTCCCAGCATAATTTTCATCGATGAACTGGACGCCATAGCTCCGAAGAGGAGCGAGGTCACGGGCGAGGTCGAGAGGAGGGTAGTCTCGCAGCTGCTGACGCTGATGGACGGCCTCAAGTCCAGGGGCCAGGTGATAGTGATTGGCGCCACGAACAGGATAGACGCGATAGACCCGGCGCTGAGGAGGCCGGGGAGGTTCGACAGGGAGATCAGGATAGGCGTACCCGACAGGAACGGCAGGAAGGAGATACTCCAGATTCACACGAGGAGGATGCCGCTGGCCGAGGACGTCAACCTCGACGAGCTCGCCGACATAACGCACGGCTTCACCGGGGCTGACATAGCGGCGCTCTGCAGGGAGGCCGCGATGAACGCGCTGAGGAGGTTCCTTCCGAAGATAGACCTGGAGAAGGAGGTGATACCGGCTGAGGTGCTGGAGGAGCTGAAGGTGACGCGGGACGACTTCATGGCTGCCCTGAAGGTGGTCCAGCCATCTGCGCTGAGGGAAGTAGTGCTCGAGATACCTAACGTGACCTGGGACATGGTCGGTGACCTCGAGGAGGCGAAGCAGGAGCTGAGGGAGGCTGTGGAGTGGCCGCTGAAGTATCCGGACCTCTTCAAGCGCCTCGGGATCAGACCTGTGAAGGGCATACTGCTCTACGGACCGCCGGGGACCGGGAAGACGCTCCTGGCGAAGGCGGTGGCGACCGAGAGCGAGGCCAACTTCATCAGCGTCAAGGGCCCAGAGATCCTCTCGAAGTGGGTGGGAGAGTCGGAGAAGGCGATCAGGGAGATCTTCAGGAAGGCGAGGGAGACGGCTCCGTGCATCATCTTCTTCGACGAGCTCGACTCGATCGCTACCCGCAGGGGAGTCCACACGGACGCAGGTGTGACGGACAGGATCGTGAACCAGCTCCTCACAGAGATGGACGGCATCCAGCCTCTGATGGGAGTAGTGGTGATAGGTGCGACGAACAGGCCCGATCTGTTAGACCCGGCGCTGCTCAGGCCTGGCAGGTTCGACAGGATCATCAAGGTGCCGATACCGGACTTCAGGGCGAGGCTCGAGATCTTCAAGGTCCACACGCGTGAGATGCCGTTGGACGAGGACGTGAACATCGAGAGGCTCGCGAGGCTGACGGAGGGTTACACGGGTGCAGACATAGAGGCGCTCTGCAGGGAGGCGGCCCTGAACGCGGCGAGGGAGTTCACCAGGTCCCTTGCTGGTAAGAGGCCAACCGAGGAGGACCTGAAGGGGGTTAAGGTGAGCTGGAGGCACTTCGAGAAGGCCCTCGAGAAGGTGAAGCCGAGCATCACCGAGGAGACGAGGACCGCCTACGACAGGATAGAGGAGCGGATGAAGACCTCCATGGCCTACATCAGCTGAACTCGGTGCCGCATCACGGCGACGGAGGTGCGGACGTTCTGAGGATGATCCGAGTCAACTGGCAGGAGGTCTCAAAAGCGATCAGGGAGATACTCTTCGGCTTCTTCCTCTACGCTCTCTACCAGGAGGTGCTGCACACTAAGGTGAAGTACGAAGACACCTTCTACGCGCTCCTGATGGCCGAGTTCCTCGGTTTCCCCATGACGACGAACTACTACACGCTTAGGTTGTTGCCGTACGTTGTCGCTGAGTTGGAGAGGACCAGGAAGAAGCTCCTGAGGGAGGTGGACCTGCTCGAGCTGCTCCACGAGGGGCCAAGCGTCCACTGACCGCTACCTCAGTGTCCTCCTCAGCGCTTCCTCCAGGTCTTCGACCAATAGCCCCTCCACACCTGAGGGCATCGAACCCGCGTCGATCAGCTGGACGTCACGCCTCCACTCGGCGAGCCTTCTGAGCATCCGCTCTGCGACCATCAGCTTCCTCTTCTTCCGCTCGGTCCAATTGCCATCAGCGGCCTTGCCAACAGCTGACAGCGGGCTGACACCGCAACGGAGGCACATGCCGAGGAGGACGACGGCCCTTGCGCCGAGGGCTACCGAGACGTAAGTCGCCCTGTCGCCGTCGGTGAAGCCTCCGAAGTTGTGGACGTGTCCCTGGGGCATGGGGACCTGCGTGGTCGGCTCGACCCTCTCGCCGAGGAGCGGAAGGACCTCCCTGAGCGATCGGATGTTGTCGCCGTGACCGTGGACGAAGATGTAGCTCCCGGCCCCCGAGGCCTCCACCAGCGCCTCCACCGGGCCGTCGAGGTCTGTCACCACGATGTCGGGCACCATACCCCTCGAGAGCAGGAGCGGTGTCGCAGTATCGGCTGCAACCAGGAACGCCTTACCCTCCCAGAGGTGCCTGAGTTCGTGGAGCCGCTCGAGGTCCGCGAGGACGCTCTCCGATGTGCCTATCACAATCGCGACCCTTCCTGAGAAACGCTCCCTGAGAGACGGTAGGAGGCAGGGCTTACAGTCGAAAAGCGCCTGCAGGATTCCGAGCGCGCGCCGGTCCTCCGATTCCCCGATACCCAGGAAATCCCTTATCCAAGCGTACTCGTCCAGCCAGAAGGGAGGCTCATCCATGATGCAGCAGCGCTTTGGCCTCTGAGAGCGTTCCCGAGTAGACGGCGAGCATGTCGTAGTCGTGAAGGCTCTCGATGCTCCTCATCCTCACCGTGATGCGGTCTCCGGGGTGGAGGTGGCCGAGCTCCCTCGCAACCTTCAGGACGACCTCCCTGACCGCGTCCTCGATGAAGACGGGTTTCTTCACAGTCCTCATCACAACCTCTGCCTCGTCGAGCCTCTTCAGCCCAGGGTAGGTCGTTGAGCTCATCGACTCCCTCAGGATCCTCGTCAGAGTCCCGAACATCACGTGCTCTTCTGGCCTGAGCGTCAGCCTGAGCGACGCGAGCGTCCTTTGCATGTGGGTCGCTGTGTAATCCCTTCCCTCTTCCCCTGTGAGGGCCTGGACGACGCTCTTGGCGCAGGGACAGGCGGTCACGCCCGTGACCCTAACAGCCACGCTCTTCATCAAAGGTCTGACCTTGTCGTCCCTGACCGAGACGGACCTGACCGAGACGAGCGAGGACAGGTATGCCGGCCTCCCGGTAACAGGAGAGGTTGCCGGTTCGAAGAGCTTGGCGGAGACCGCGACCTCGGCCCTGCTGCAGTCCTGGTCCCGTTCGAGAACCGCAACCGCGAGCTCGGTAGCCATCAGGTCTAGCGTCCTCTTGCCGTCCTTCTCCCTCGTGACGTCGAGGACGGCCTCGTAGATCCTGCTGGCGTGGATCCCCCTCCTCTCAGCCGGAAGGCTGAGGAAGGCCGAGATCTTAAGGTCCTGAAGGACCTCTCCGTCTTCGGCCGAGACGAGAGCCGGTACCCTTAGTCCCTCCACTCCGACCAAGTTGATCCTGAGCCTGACGCTCGGCCTCTCGGACTGCGGATCCGGAATCCTCAACCGAGGGTAAGCCCGATGGCCCATTCAAAAATCATGCACCGGCATCCGTGACGTGCGTAAACGGGAAAGAGTTATCACCGAGGTCATGAAAGGCCGGGTTCACGGATAGGTTCTGGTGGGTGTCCTCGGGAAGAGGGCGGCAACCCTGACGCTTGGGAGGTCCAGGATCCACTTCAGCACCCTCTCGACGCCCATCCCGAACCCCGCATGGGGGACCGACCCGTATTTCCTCAGGTCGACGTACCAGGCGTAGTCCTCGGGGTTGAGGCCGTTCTCCCTTATCCTCTGCAGAAGCTCCTCGAGGTCGTCGATCCTCACACCAGACCCCACGATCTCACCGTTCCCGCGTGGTGCGAGGAGGTCGGCGCTCAGCGTCACCCTGCTGTCCTCCGGGTCGACCTTGTGGTAGAAGGCCTTGGCCTCCTTCGGGTAGTGCGTGACGAAGACGGGCCTCTCGAACTCGCTCGAGACGATCCTTTCCTCCTCGGCTCCGAAGTCAGATCCCCATGGAAGCTCTTTCCCCTTCCTCCTGAGCAGGTCGAGGGCCTCCGAGTACCTGATCCTGTAGAACGGGCCGTCCACCTCCTCGACGCGGATCTTCCTGCCGAGGATCCTGAGCTCCCTCTCCGAGAGCTCGGCCGTCCTCTTCACGACGTATCGGACCAGGTCCTCGATCGTCCTGAGGAGCGTCTCGAGGTCCGCGTAGGCCATCTCCGCCTCAACGTGCCAGAACTCGGTCAGGTGCCTTGGCGTCCTGCTCTTCTCCGCCCTGAAGCTCGGCTGGACGCTGTAGACCTTCCCCAGCGCGTATATCGCCGCCTCCTGATAGAACTGGACGCTCTGGGTCAGGTAGACCTTCTTGCCGAAGTAGTTGACCTCGAAGAGCGTGGCCCCGCCCTCGACCGCGGCGGTGATGAAGGTCGGGCAGTGGACCTCGACGAAGCCCCTGCTCCTGAAGAACTCGTGGACTGACCAGATGAGGTTGGACCTTATCCTCATCAGCGCAGCGAGCTTAGGGCTCCTGATGTGGAGGTGCCTGAGGTCGTAAAGGGCCTTGGCGCCCATCCCTTTCCTCAGCGGGAAGTCGCCGATGGACTCGGAGACCTTCTCGGCCCTGAGGCACCGCACCTCGACGCCGAATGGCGCCCTCGGATCGCGCACCACAATACCACTCACCTTCACGGCCGACTCCCTACCGAGGTGCTTCAGGAGTTCAAGGCTCTGCTGATCGGTCGTCCCTGCCTTGGCGGCCACCTGGACTACACCGGTGCCGTCCCTGAGGTCGACGAAGACGAGCTTACCGTGCTCCCTCTTGTTCCAAATCCATCCGAACAGCTCGACCTCCGCGCCCTCCTCAGAGTCGAGGACCTCAGCGACCGTCTTCCTCATCCGACGGTGCTCCGATCCGCTCCTGCTAAAGGGTTTTAGCAGGCGAGGTACGCTACGGAGAGGAAGGACTTGTGCAGGATGGTGGCTCTGCGCTTCGATCGGAGGGCTCTGGGCGTCGCTAAGACTCTTATCGACTCGCTGGTCGAGGCATCCGCTGACGACCCTTACCTCCGAAAGCTCATCGGCGACGGAAGGCACTGCCACGGGTTCGGGTACGTGCTGGCTGGGAGGAGGGGAGGGGCTTGGGAGCTGACATCGAGGAGGTTCGACGCCTTCGGTGAGCAATTAGTTGAGGAGGAGGTCTGCGAGAGGAACTTGGAAGAGCTGAGGAGTGCGGCCAAATCGCTCAAGGACGCGTTGGGGGAGTACGAGGAGGTTGCGCTCGCCTTCCATACGAGGAGGACGATGAGCGAGCCAAGGGGGACGTTGAACGCCCACCCTTTCAGGGCCGAGCTTCTGCTCTCGGTGGACGGAAGGCCCGAGCTATTCGAGCTTTACCTCTCACACAACGGCGGCGTCAAGAAGCTGGAGCTGGCCGAGACGCTGGGGCTTCCCGGAGCTGAGCTGATGACCGACTCACACGTCCTCACGCACTACCTCGCACGTTCGCTCCACGGCTCCGACGTCAGGGCTGTGGCTTCGAGGTTAGCGGGTCTCGTCTCCGACATCAGGAAGCGCGTTCTCTCCTCGCTGGACCTGAACCTCCTGCTCTTCAGCAGGCTCACGGGCCCTGTGCTGGTTGCAGTAGGATACGTTACGTCGAAGGACGAAGACAGGATCAGGTACTACGAGCCTGTGCTGGTCAGGGGAGAAGGCATCGCAGGTTACGTCTCGAGCACGATAAGGGACCTAATTGTCGAGAGGGGGCTGGGCCTCGAGGTGAGGAGCAGCAGGGAGGGGTTCGTCGCGCTCTTCGGCCCGGGGACGTATGAGCTTCTCCCGGTAGTGGGGTGAACCGACAGGTTGGAGCTTAGGAGGGGAGTGAAGGGGACGGTGCTGGTGCTCGATGACGGCAGGTCGCTGACGCTCGACTCGGACGAGGAATCTCCGGTCGCTTGCGTCTCCCACGCCCACATGGACCACCTCTCAGGCAGGAGCTCAAGCGTCGCGCTGATGACCGAAGAGACCAAACTGATCTTCTCGGTCCGTGGAGCGAGGTACGTGAACTACAGGCCCCTCAGGTTCGGCGAGAGCGTTGCGGCGCTGGGCGGATCGTTGCGGATCTCTGCCCGCTCTTCCGGTCACATGCTCGGCTCTGCTGCGTTCTCGATCGACGTCGACGGCCTCAGGCTCACCTACACCGGTGACATGAACACCTCACCCAGCGTCCTTCACGATCCGGCAGAGGTGGTCGAAGGGACCGATGTGCTGGTGATCGAGTCCACATACGGGTCACCCGTCTACAAGTTCGCCGAGAGGGAGGAGGTCTACTCTGAGATCGTCAGATGGGTCAGGGAGGTAATGGGTGAGGGGTCGGTCCCTGCCTTCAACGTCTACGCCGCAGGCAAGGCGCAGGAGCTGATAGCGCTCTTCAACCAGACGCTCGACGTGCCCGTCGTCGTGAGCAGGAACGTCGGCAGGGTGGCGGAGGTCTACAGGAGGACGTATCCGTGGATGGAGTTCCTCGTCGAGGGGACCATGGACGCGGCCGAGGTCATCAGGGGAGGAGGGTTCGTCTACGTCGCTGATCGGAGGACGGTGTTGCCCTTGAGGACCAGATGGGCTGTCGCTACTGGATGGGCGCTCACGAGGCGCTTCCTTGGATACGACGCTGCCTTCCCCCTCAGCAGCCACGCTGACTTCTACGGCCTCCTCGAGTACGTGAAGGCCACCGGGCCCAGGCTTGTCGTCACGGTCTACGGTCATTCGGCGACCTTCGCGAGGTTCCTCAACAGGATGGGATACAGGTCCGTCTCGCTCGACGAGAAGCCCGTGACTAGGTTGATCTAGTAAGGACTCCGCCCTGCATACGTGTCTTTGCTGCGGTCGATCGAACGGAATCGAGAAGAGGCGACACCGACTCTGAGCGTTCTTGCCGATCTAGCTGATAGCTTTGAGCAGTTGCATGAGCTTGAGCGCGTCTTCCCTGTGCGCATCGAAGTTCACCTTAGTCAGGAAGTTGCGGTAGTAGTTCGCGTGAAGTCTCTCGACGCTAGCGAAGAGTCTGCCCAGCGGTTCCTTCAGCTCCTCAGACAACCTCTCGATGACCTCGGCGTAGTCCCTGTGCGAGTAGTGGCTCCAACCCCTCCTCTCTGCTATTGCGTTGATGAGCGCTGTGACAGCACCCCAATATTTCTCACCGGCCTGCGCCAAGTCTCCACTGGCGTAAAGCTCCTCGGCCTCTCGAAGGTACCTCTCGTG
>JAVVHL010000057.1:0-8077 GCA_032249575.1 Candidatus Calditenuis sp.
TGATGTTGGACCATAAAGTTAGGCGGTGGTTGATTAGGTGACAAACGAAGTCCGCTAGTGGGAAATTGCTGGTGCTCGAAAAGGTGCTCCTTGGTCGTGTTGACCTCGCGGGATCGAAAGGTCTCGCGGGGTCCGGTGGAGGCCGAGGGAGGAAGTTTAGGAGGTGAAAGGTATGGCCCAGGTCCCGGGTTTCTGTCCGGAAGGGGAGGAGGTCAAGAAGATGGAGGTCAACACCACCAATACGGAGAAGAGGGGATCATATCTATCCAGAGAGCTACGGATAAAAATTTACAACGACGTCATTGCCCTTCGTCAACAAGGTCTGTCGTACGGTCAGATCAGAGCGGCAATAAAAGAGGAATTCGGAATTGTGCTGTCCAAGTCCCATGTTAGCTACTGGACGCGCGGAATACACGACCCGCACAACGGCCGACGGATACCTTCGTTGGAGCTGCTGGAGCCTTCCGAGGATTTAGCATACGTGATTAGTGTGCTCTGCGGCGATGGACATGTTAAGACGAAAAAGGGCTACCACTATGTCATTTATCTTGAGGCCAAAGATAAGGAGTTTGTTGAAGAGTTCGCCATACGGGTAGGTAGAGTGTTAAATAGGCCACCACCTAAAGTTAAGGTCAATTCGGATGGACGCTACTACGTCGAAGTTAAGTCCAGGACGCTGTACGAACTCTTGAAGAAGCCGATCGAAATTGAAAAGATTAGGAAGTATGTTGAACACTGCGAAAAATGCGTGGCAATGTTTCTCAGGGGCTTCTTCGACTCGGAGGGAAGCGTTAGTGAGGAGGGGTACATAACCATCTATAACACCGATTACGAACTACTTATATACGTTCAAGAACTTCTGAAGAAGTTCGGCATAGCGACGTCAGGACCGTGGCCTACCACAAGACACGGGACACCGCTTTATGATCCTAAGAGAGGAAAGGTATACATGCGCAAGAAGGATTGCTTCTGTCTTCGCATACGTGCCAGTAGCAACGCGGACTTCTACCACATTGTCGGCTTTACAATACGTAGGAAGCAGGAACGCCTCGAAAGACGTTACGGAAGGTACGTGATGGCGGAAGACCTGTGAAGTCCCAACCACCCCGTGAATTCCTTTTTCTTTAATATGCCATAATTATCTGTTGGATGCGTCTGTGGGCTCCGCGTTTTATGATATTTATATGCTATATGCTACTGATTATAAATTAATATAGTAGGCAGTGATCGATTTAGCGCCAATATTTAAGTTATACCGCCTGGGCCGGGATTTGAACCCGGGTCACCGGCTCGACAGGCCGGTATACTAACCTGGCTATACTACCCAGGCACCTTCTCCGACACAATTCCTCCATAAGCCAGGAAATAAACTCAAACCGCACAACGGCGGCATTTTCTGTCCTACACGACTGGAAGAACGGTTCTGCTGCGGATTTCCTATCGCGAGGCGGTCGAACATCGAAAGGATAGGGAGCCGGGCCGACCTGCAGAGTACGGGGACCTCAGAACGGCCCTGTGCCGTCCTTGAGACGTCCATCATGGCGGTATGGCCGCGATAGAGCTCGGTCGCTTGCTGTCCCGCAAACTCTTTGTTGTCAAGGTTTAAATCGAGAGGTCTTCCATTACAAGCGACGATGATGAAAACCGCCTTCTGACCGGTGATGAAGGGGAATACCGCTGAAGTTCTACAAGATTCGGCACAACATAATTGTCACAGCGAAGTTATCCAGTACGAATTTCGTTTGATGAACTGCTACTTGCAATCTGTCTGGACCTACGGAAGCGACTGATCGCCTCAGGTCATAAGTGCGGATTCGACGAGCCTCTTGTGGGCCCTCCTCAAAACCTCCGAGACAGCCCTGGGTGAGACGCCGAAGAACTCGGCCAGCTCCCTCGTCCCCACCCTCTTCGGGACCTCATAGTAACCCAGCTCCAGGGCGGCGAGCAGAAGCTGCTCCTGCCTCGGTTTCAACCTCGGCATCGCCTCTCCCTCCCTCAGCTGGACGACCTCTTCGATCGAGGGTCTGAAGCCGCGAGCGGAGACCTCACGAATCAAATCGTTGAGCTCGGAGGGCTCATCGAGCAGAACCCTGACTCTGACACCTCTCTCGTCCTCGGAGACGCCGACCACCTTCCTCAAGGGTAACCCGGAGAGGGCGCACATGCACCTGCTGGTTTTGACGAGGCCTATGAGGGACGAGCCGTCGAAGGACTTGAGGAACTTCGCACTCACAACGCCGTTCGCAGAGCTGACTATCTGTGCCATATCCTCGGTCCCGCCACCTTCTGACCGCACCTTGACCAGTGCGGTGACGCCCCCGGTTCCTTGGTTGGGAACGCACCTGACGATGCTCGACCTGAGGCCCCGCGATCTGAGGAACTGGGACCAAGGACAGTGGAAGGGTAACAGGACCTGAACGAGGAGCATCCCTCCTCATTTGAAGAAGTGAGGCTGCAGGTAATAACCTAGTTGGTGAACGGGTTAACTGCTCAGCTCCCGGCGACCTGGCTTACGTAGGTTATCAGGCCCTTCTCCCTGAGCTCCTCCGATAGCTTCCTGATCGCCTCGTGGACCTCGCTCTCGGTCTTGGCGCCGGTGCAGACGAGCTTGCCGCTGGCGAACATCAGTATCACGACCTTCGGCGACGACATCCGGTAGATCAGCCCGGGGAACTGCTCCGGCTCGTACATCACGTTCTCTAGCGTGTTTGCTGCGAGCTCCAAGTCGATCCGCCCGAAGAGGTCGATGGAGGCGACGATGTTCTGGATCTCTATGATCGGCTCCTCCTTGATCAGGAAGCCCTTCTCCTTCAAAAGCCGCACGACCTTCATGACGGCCCTTCGGGCCTCCTCCTCGCTCTTGGCACCGGTGCAGACCATCTTCCCGCTGCTGAAGATCAGCGTGGCCGTCCTCGGCTTCTCGAGCCTGAAGACCAGGCCGGGGAACTGGGCGGGCTTGTAGTCGACCTGGGGGAAGGCGTTCTGTATCGCCTGAAGGTCCAGCTTCTGGTTGAGCGTGACCGATGCCACTACGTTTTGTATCTCGATCTTAGGCTCAGGGTATTGCTGCCCACTCATACCCTTCCTTTAAAAGCAGAAGGGATGTGTGATATAAGGTTTCCGTGCAGCATTTGGGATCAGCGTCATGCCGGGGACGTATAGTACGGGGTGACCCTCCGCGGAAGGTCCTTTACGCCCGAAGGGGACTGGGCATCCGGATGGGCGGCACCCACGTTGGCCTTGTCATGGCCGGAGGGAGGGGGACGAGGATGGGAGGGGTCGAGAAGGCCCTGCTCGAGGTGGACGGGAGGCCGCTGGTGGAGCACGTCCTGATGAGGCTGGAGCGCGTCAGGTCGTTGCGGAGGACGCTCTGCGTGACGAGCCCCCACACGCCCCGCACCACAGAGCACTTGAGGCAACTCGGCGTGGAGGTCTTCATCGCCTCTGGAAGGGGGCACTACGACGACCTTCACATGGCGCTCGAGAGCATGGGATCGGGAAGCTACGCGGCCTTCTCGGCCGACGTCCCCTTCATCAACCCCGAGAAGGTGGATGAGCTCCTTTACAGGCATCACGCTGGTGACTTGAGGGGGGAGAGGATGGTCGTGGTAATGGTGCCTATAGGACTCGTAGCGTCGTTGGGCCTGAAGCCGTCTTCGCCTGCGAGGATGGCGGGCGGTGACCTGCAGCACACCGGCATCAAGCTGATCCATTACTCGGCAGGAACGACGCTGGAACGGTTGCTCTCGGAGATGCGCGTCATCACGGTGGAGGAGGAGTCGTTCGCGGTCAACGTGAACACCCCTGAGGACCTGGAGGCTGCGAGGAGGCTGGTGAGGAGGTTCGCGATCTGAGGTGGTCGGTTTGGGCGACGGTACCTGCGACGAGGAGGAGCTCCTCCGCTTCATCTCCAGCAGACGAAGCTCGAAGCTCCTGAGGGAGGGAGAGGTTCCCCTTCAGAAGGTGATCAGGGCGATTGAGGTGGCGACCTCGGCTCCCAGCGCCCACAACGCCCAGCCATGGAGGGTCGTCCTGATCGAGGACAGGGAGGTGCTGAGGGAGCTGCTCGAGGCGATGGCGGAGGAGTGGAGGAGGGACCTGCGGTCCGACGGCCTACCCGAACAGAAGATCGAGGCGATAGTGAGGGAGTCGATGAAGAGGACGCTGAGGGCATCGGCGGTCGTCGTGGTCTGCATGACGATGCGCGAGATGGACCGGTATCCCGACGAGCGGAGGAACGCCTGCGAGAGGGTGATGGCCGTCCAATCGGTCGCGGCCTTCATCCAGAACCTTCTGCTGGCGCTCCACGCGATGGGCCTCGGAGCATGCTGGAGGTGCGGCCCCCTCTTCGCGCCCGATGCTGTGAGGAGGGTGCTGAACCTGCCCGAGGACTTCGAGCCCCAAGCGCTGATCGAGATAGGCCTGCCAGGAGGGACGAGGGACGCGAGGAGGAAGCCGCTGGCTGAGGTGGCAGCGCTGAATAGGTGGGGGAGGCAGCTGTGATCGCCCTGCTCTCCGGAGGCGTCGGGGGGTCGAGGTTCGCGGCGGGGCTCTATGACATCGTGGGCGAGGAGCTGACGGTGATCGTCAACACGGCCGACGACGAGGTGATCTACGGCCTCCACGTCTCGCCCGATGTGGACACGGTGCTATACACCCTCTCTGGGATAAGTGACTGGGAGAGGGGATGGGGGATAGCCGGTGACACGTTCAGGTGCGTCGAGGCCCTCGGCAGGCTCGGAAGGGAGAACTGGTTCAAGATCGGTGACGCCGACCTGGCAACGAACCTCCTGCGGACCGAGCTCCTCAACTCAGGCCATAAGCTCTCGGAGGTGACCGAGGTGCTGGCCAAGAGGTTAGGGGTAAGGTGCAGGGTGATCCCGATGACCGACAGCCACGTCAGGACCACCGTCTACACGTCGGAAGGGCCGATGACGTTTCAGGAGTACTTCGTCAAGCACCGCGCAGAGCCCGAGGTGTTGCGGATCGTCGTCGAGAGGTCTCCGGAAGAGGAGCCGGCACCGGGCGTGGTAGAGGCGATCGAGGAGTCCGAGTTCCTCATCGTGGCACCGAGCAACCCGATCCTCAGCATCAAACCGATCCTGGAGACGAGGGGCGTGCTGGACGCGGTGAGGTCGAGCGATGCGGTGAAGGTCGCGATCTCTCCTATAGTCGGAGGTAGGGCACTCAGGGGGCCGGCGGACAGGCTGATGAGGGCCTTCGGGATGGAGCCGTCAGCGTTCGGAGTGGCCCGTTACTACGCGGAGCTCTTCGGGCTCGACGGGATGGTCGTCGACAAAGCGGATGAGGCACTCTCCTCCAGGATCGAGGCTGAGCTGGGCGTCAGCGTCCACGTCACCGATACGATCATGTCCGACCGCTCGAGGGCGAGGAGGCTCGCGGAGGAGGTCCTGAGGTTCGCTGGGGAGCTGCGATAGAGCTCTTCGGCGATAGAGCCATGACTCACTAACGCTCGATGGTGGCGTGAGCGGTCCTGTTAGGGAGCACAGGGAGGCGGCTCCGAGATCGGTCACGGTCGGTATTGTGACGGCCAGCACTTCGAGGTACAGCAAGGCGCTGAGGAAGGAGAGCTTCACCGACGAATCGGGCGATGCGGTCGAGGAGGTCCTGCGCAGTGCGGGTCACAACGTGAGGAGGTACGGCGTGGTGGACGACGACGTCCGGATGATCAGGAGGGCCCTGTTCAGGGCACTGGAGGACGGATGTGACGCCTTCATCGTCATCGGAGGTACCGGCGTCACGCCGAGGGACGTGAGCGTCGAGGCTCTTAGGCCCCTCTTCGAGAAGGAGCTTCCGGGGTTCGGAGAGCTGCTCCGGATCGAGAGCTACAGGAGGATAGGGAGCGCTGCGATGCTGAGCAGGGCCACCGCTGGAATCGTGAGGGGGATGGTTGTCTTCGCCTTCCCGGGCTCCCCTGACGGAGCGAGGCTGGCGGCCGAGATCGTGGTCCAGGAGCTTCCCCACCTCGTTCACCTGGCGAGGGCATAGACGTGAAGGCGGAGGGCGTTAAGACGGAGGCACAGCTCGTAGTCCTGGAGACAGAGCCGTGGACGTTCGGGCCTCTGACCCTGATCCGGTCTGTCCCGGAGCTGAGGGTAGGAGCGTCGACGCTGCTCGAGAGGGCCGAGAGGGTTAGGCCAGAAGGCGGAGGACCCATCGTCGTCGTCACGAGGGAGCACCTGCGTGACCTGCTCGGGGAGAGGTACGGCAGCACCATCTCAGCGGACCTCGACTCGATCGAGTCGGAGCGCGTCCTGATCGTCGATGCCTCTTTCCTCGTCGACGAGAGGTTGCCCGGAATCATAGGGTCGATCGACTCGACAGGCAAGGCGGTCCTCTCGGAGGGAAAGCTGGTGGCAGCACTCGTTGGGAGGGATCAGTTGCTCCGCTCGCTGGAGGGGCTCGACTTCTCGCGCGGCCTCGAGAGGGTTGAGGTCCTCAGGAACCTCTCGCCATGGATTAGGGAGAGGCTTGACGTCGGAGGGCTGAGGAGGCTCGGCTCTGCGTGGGACCTGATACCGGTGACGGAGGAGCTCCTCGGGGGCGACCTGGAGCGTAAGGTCGACGGCCATATTCTCGGGGAGCTGGACGAGGCTGCGAGGGTCATCGGCGACCGTTCGAGGCTCCACCTCGGCAGGGGATCGACGGTTGAACCCTTCGTCACCATAGACCTGAGGAAGGGGCCCGTTTACATCGGAGAGGACTCGACGGTCATGTCCAACTCGAGGGTCTCAGGGCCCTGCTTCATCGGCAGGGGCACCGTCGTCTTCCCCGGGTCCTCCATCGGCTCCTCCTACATCGGCGAGGTCTCGAGGGTGGGTGGGGAGGTGGAGAGCTCCGTCATCATGGGTTACTCCAACAAGAGGCACTACGGTTACCTCGGCCACTCCTACGTCGGCGAGTGGGTCAACCTCGGAGCGGGGACGACCGTCTCGAACCTGAAGAACACCTACGGAACCGTCAGGGTGAGGGTTGGCGGGAGCGTCGTCGACACAGGCAGGACGTTCCTCGGGCCTCTGGTGGGAGACCACGTGAAGTCGGCGATCGGGACGCTCGTCTTCTCGGGGAAGGCGATAGGAGCCTTCAGCCACCTCTACGGCACCGTGACCGATGACGTGCCTCCCTTCACCATCCACGCCAGACCGCTCGTCGGAGACCTCTACGAGCTGACGCTCGAATCGGCCCTCGAGACGGCCAGGAGGATGATGTCGAGGAGGGGCATCTCGCCTTCTCAGGCCTTCGAGAGGGCCGTGAGGGCGGCCTTCGAGCTGACCGCTGAGGAGAGGAGGGCTGCGGGCGTCAGGAGGGAGCGGTTCGGGTTCACGTGACTGCTTTAGGACGCTTCAGCTCCTCGCCGACTATCCTGCCGTCCCTTATCCTCAGGACCCTTTCGACGTAATCGGTTACCTCGACGTTGTGCGTGACGATGACGATAGTCCTCCCGGCCTCGTTCAGCTCCCTGAAGATCTCCATGATCTGCTTTCCCGCGGCGCTGTCGAGGTTCCCCGTTGGCTCGTCTGCGAGGATCACCGAGGGGTCGTTGGCCAGGGCCCTCGCTATCGCGACCCTCTGCTGCTCGCCGCCGCTGAGGAGCACGGCCTTCTGGTGAACCCTGTGGCTGAGGCCCACCTGCTCGAGGAGTTTCAGGGCCCTCTCGCGCCTCTCGTGCTCCGGTATCTTCTTCACAAGCGTCATGGGGAGCATGACGTTCTCGAGGACCGTGAGCCTGGGGATCAGGTTGTAGGTCTGGAAGACGAAGCCGATCTCGCTCCCCCTCAGCCTCGAGAGCTCGTCGTCGCTGAGCGTTGAGACGTCCCTTCCCCTGAAGTAGATCTTGCCGGAGGAAGGTCGGTCGAGGAGGCCCATGAGGTGGAGGAGCGTGCTCTTCCCGGAGCCGCTGGGGCCCATGATCGCCGTCATCTCTCCCTCCTCCACAACCAGGTCTATCCCCCTAAGAGCGTGGACCCTCGCGTTGCCCGAGTTGTAGAACTTGTGGACCGCCTCAAACCTGATCAGCTCTCTCCCCTCCCCCACCACGTCTTCCCGACCTCCTCCT
>JAVVHL010000058.1:0-7953 GCA_032249575.1 Candidatus Calditenuis sp.
TGAAATAGAGCGCGCCCCAGCAACGGGGAGGAGCGAAAATGAGCGATGTCAAGTTCGAGGAGATAAGCCCAGCAGACTTCTTCTACAGGAACCGGGACCTAGCTGGCTTCTCGAACCCTGCCAGGTCGCTCTACATGTGCATCAGGGAGCTGGTGGAGAACAGCCTCGACGCCACCGAGGTCGGGAGGATACTGCCCAACATCTGGATCGGTCTCGAGAGCGCCGACGAGAACGGAGAACGGTTCTTCACGCTGACCGTGAAGGACAACGGCATCGGCGTCGACGGCAACGTCATACCGAAGGCCTTCGGAACGGTCCTCTACGGCAGCAAGTACGGCTTCAAGCAGTCCCGTGGAACCTTCGGCGTAGGAGGGACGATGGCCCTCCTTTACGGCCAGATTACCACCAACACGCCCTTCACGGTCATCTCCAGCAGAGGAGGGAAAGAGGTCCACGAGTACAAGATGATGATAGACATCGTCGAGAACAAGCCGAAGATCATCGACCACAAGGTCCACCCCAACAAGAAGAAGTGGAGGGGGACAATAGTCAGGGTGACCCTTGAGGGAGACTACAGCACCAGCAGGCCGAAGATCCTGACGTACCTCGAGATGACGGCCGTCGTCAACCCCCACGCCAACATCGTCTTCGTCGACCCCAAGGGCAGGGTCTACGTCTTCAGGAGGGTGATCGAGAAGGCCCCTGTTCCGCCTGAGGAGGGGAAGCCTCACCCGCTGGGAGTGGACGTAGAGACCGTCAACAGGCTCATCTCCAACACCAAGAGCAGGGACGTCAAGTCTTTCCTCGTCAACGAGTTCCAGCGGATAGGCCCAAAGACCGCAGAGGAGGTCCTGAAGCTCGCAGGGATAGATCCTGAGAAGAGGGTGAGGGACCTGACGCACGACGAAGTCACGAGGCTCGTTGAGGCCTTCAAGCAGTACGGGAAGTTCAGGGCTCCCGAGACCTCGACCCTCAGCCCCGTCGGTGTCGAGTTCATCGAGGCCGGCCTGAAATCGATCTACAAGCCCGAGTTCCTCCATGTGGTCCAGAGGCCTCCGGCCAGCTACTCCGGCATACCCTTCGTGGTCGAGGCCGCCATAGCCTACGGAGGAGGGATAGAGCCGTCGGAGGAGATACAGCTGCTCAGGTTCGCCAACAAGATCCCCCTCCTCTACGACGAGAAGGCCGACGTCTCCTGGAAGGTCATCAGCGAGCGGATCGACTGGGCTTCCTACAAGGTCCAGAAGGGGATGCCAGTCCTGGTGCTGACGAGCATATGCTCACCGAAGATACCTTACAAGACGGTGGGGAAGGAGGCGATCTCCGACAGGCCCGAGATCGAGAGGGAGCTGACGATGGCGATCAGGGAGTGCGCCAGGGCCCTGAGGCTTTACCTGAGCCAGATAGAGAAGAGGGAGTCGGCGAAGAAGAGGCTGAGCGTCTATGCGAGGTACCTTCCGATGATAGCGAAGAACGCCGCTTACGTCGCTGGCACCGAGCCTCCGGACGTGATGCCACTATTGAAGTCCATCGGGGTCACGGCGAAGATGGTCGACGAGGAGATGAAGGCCCTCGAGCGCGAGCTCTCCGGCGAAGCAGGGTGAAGGCGAGGTAAACGGCAGCCGCAGCGAGCGTAGCATAACCAACCGCGTCGATGTACTGCAACAGCGCTTCCAGGATCTGCTCGCCGTACATCGAGAGGAGGAGCGACTCCGGGACGAACCTTCCGGCCCTGCCGATCAGGGAAGCCACCACGAAGCCCCTCAGGTCCCTCAGCCCCAACGCACCCGCTCCCACCGTGAAGGCCTTGTAGGGCAGCGGTGTGAAGGCCGCCAGACCTACGGCCAGGGCTCCGTATCGCTGGAAGTAGGCCTCGAGCGGCTCCACCCTCTTCGCTCCCACCAGCCTGATCAGCAGGGGCCTCCCCAAGCTCCGGCCTAGGAAGTAGCCGACGAGACCTCCGGTCACTGAGAAGACGACGGTCACCGTTCCGTAAAGGGGGCCGTTCTTGGGGTCGAGGAGCGTCAGGGGTATCAGAAGCACGTCGGGCGGCACCGGGAAGAACACGGCCTCTGAGAACGAGAGGAGGGCGAGGCCCAGAGGGCCGTAGTGGAGGAGATGGTTCCTTGCGAGATCGAGGGCCCACTCCATCAGCTGCGAGAACATGACGTCGATGTCCGTCCCTTCCATCCGGCTTTAAGGACATCGGAGATCGACGCGACCGGCGACTCCCACAGGCGAGCCGTGGACCCCAATCGTCAATATACGTCCGACGGTGATCCATTTACGGAGATGCCGGTCAGGGAGGAGGTCGTCTCGTGGCTGGAGGAGGGGAAGGCTGACCTGAGGCACGCGAGGAGGAGCCTGGAGATCGGCGATTACAACTGGGCCTGCTTCGCCGCCCAGCAGGCAGCCGAGAAGGCGCTCAAGTCCTACATCTTGCACGTCGAGGGCGAGTTCGTCAGGGGCCATGACCTTTTGGCGCTGTACAGGAGGGCTGCAAAGGCGGGCGGGATCACGCTGAAGGAGGCGTCGCTCTCGAGGCTCTCGGTCTACTACACCGTTGCGGGGTATCCCAACGCAGGGATGGAGAGGCCGTCGACAGGGATAACGAAGGAGCAGGCTGAGGAGGCGGTCGCTACGGCGGAGGGCGTGATCTTTGAGGTCGAGAAGGCTCTGGGAGATCCGTGAGAGGGTACTTAAGGTCCTGGAGGAGCTGTCGGAGGAACTCGGCGCCGACGTTTACCTCTTCGGCAGCTACGCTCGGGGCGATCACCTGCTTGACAGCGACGTCGACGTCCTTGTCGTCTCCGAGAGGTTCGAGGGCATGGCGTACGTCGACAGGGTGGCTTTCGTTAGGAGCAAGCTCCCTTATGACATGGGGTTCGAGATTGTGGCGCTCACGCCTGGCGAGTTCGAGAAAGGCGGGCCCTTCATCCGTGAGGTATCAAAGTACTGGATAAAGGTGGGAGGGAAGTCCGGAGGGGCCGTCAATAAACGCGCTCCTGGGGCTGGTACTTCGTGATCACGACGGGCTTGTAGTCGAAAGCGAAGCCGTCAGCGGTCCGGCGGACGAGGACGTGCTTGAGCCAGTTGGCGTCGTCCCTCTTCGGAGCGTCGAGCCTGAAGTGGGCTCCCCTGCTCTCGGTCCTGTGGAGTGCAGCGGCGCCGATCATCTCCGAGACCGTCAGCATCGCGTCTATCTCCAAGACGTGGACGAGGTTCGTGTTGTATTTCTTGCTCTTGTCGACGACGCCCATCTCGAAGGTCGACTTGAGCTGCCTGATCTTCCTCAGCCCCTCCTCCATCGATCCCTGCTCCCTGAAGACGTGGAAGTGCTCCTCCATCGTCCTCTGAAGCTCGGCCTTGACGTCGTACGGGTCCACCCTCGGCGCCGGCCCGAGAAGGACGTCGTAGATCCTCTTCTCCTCCTGTTGCAGCGCGACCAGCACAGGATCAGGGTCGTCCTGGCTCTGCGCGTACCTCGCCGCCTCCGCACCGGTTATCCTCCCCCAGACGAGGCACTCGGTGGTGGAGTTGGAGCCGAGGCGGTTGGCGCCGTTGATGGTGACGCACGCCGCCTCCCCTGCTGCCCATAGGCCCGGGACCTCGGTCGCGCCCATGATGTTCACGTCTATACCTCCCATGTAGTAGTGGGCCACCGGCCTTACAGGGATCGGCTCGCTGATCGGGTCTATCCCCCTCATCTTCAGGCAGATCTCGCGGATGCTGGTGAGCCTCTTCACGATCTTCTCCGGCTCGATCACTGTCAGGTCCAGAAGGACGTAGTCGTACCCGCTCTCCTCGTCCCTGAAGCCCCTTCCCTCCTTGATCTCGGTCATGATCGACCTCGATACGATGTCCCTCGGAGCGAGGTCCTTCATCTTCGGCGCATACCTCTCCATGAACCTCTCTCCCTTGGCGTTCCTGAGAATCCCTCCCTCTCCCCTCGCCGCCTCCGTGATCAGGATGCCGGAGGGGACTAGGCCTGTCGGGTGGAACTGGACGAACTCCATGTCCTTCAGCGGCACTCCGGCCCTGAAGGCCATCGCGAGGCCGTCGGGTGTCGAGCTGTGCCCGAACGATGCGAACGGGTAGAGCCTTCCCGCACCGCCCGTGGCTATGACGCCTGCCTTTGCCCTGAAGTACTCGAGGTCGCCGTCCCTGATGTCGTAGGCAATGATCCCCGCGAACTTGCCGCCGTCCTCCCTGACGATCGCCGTAGCGCACCTCTCGTCGTAGAACTCGATGTTGTCGTGCCTGAGGCAGGTGCTGTAGAGCGTGCTCATCTCGAAGAACCCTACCCTGTCCTCCGCGAAGCACGCCCTCGGATAGGACTGGCCGCCGAAGTAGCGCTGCGCTATCTTTCCGTCCTCCCTCCTGGCCCAGGGCATTCCCCAGTGCTCCAGCTGGATTATCTCTTTTGGAGCCTCCCTGACGAAGAGCTCGACCGCGTCCTGATCGGCGAGGAAGTCGCTGCCCTTCACCGTGTCCCACATGTGAGACTCGAAGGAGTCACCCTCCTCGGGATAGAGGACGGCCGCGGTCCCTCCCTCGGCCGAGACGCTGTGGGACCTCATCGGCTGGGTCTTTGTGACCACCGCAACCCTGAGCTTGGGGCCGCCGACCCTGGCGGCCTCGATCGCGGCCCTGAGGCCTGCGAGGCCCGAGCCGACGATCACGACATCGACGTCTATGACCTCCAAATCCTGTGCGCCTCGCGATCGATATGTGACCCCTTGTTCTTAAACCTCGGCTGGAAAATCGCGATCCCGCGAAGGAACTGTAGTGGAGGTGGGCCGGGTCAGGCGGAGATCCAAGGCTTCCATCCAGGCCCCGGAGCGCCTGCGGCCACGACTGCTTTCAGGACCGTCACCGAGAGGGCGACGCTGATGAGTGTGTGGAGCGCGTTATAAATCGCGGTGTGCGCGAGCACCAGCAAGAGGCCCGTCGTCAGGGGGTCGAGCTTCGTGCCCATGAAGGCCGAGAGCGTGTCGACCGCGAACTCTAGGAACTCCGGGAAGAGCACGACGATGACCACGTAGTTGAGCAACGTCATGACCGCAATCCTGAGCGCCGCTCCGAGCGTCCCGGCCAGCGCGAGCTTAATCCTGCCGTACCGGTTCACGAGCTTAGCACCTGCGCAGATCCCGAGGAATGTCGAGACGACAGCGGCGTACTTCATCAAGGGGCCTATGGGAGAGAACTGCCCCATCAGCAACAGCGCCATGAAGTAAACGGTCGCGGAGAGGAAGCCAGCCAGGGGACCGAAGCCGAGGAGCGCCAGGAAGACCGGCACCTCCGCCAAGTCGAACTTCAGGTAAGGTATCGGCGGGTACGAGAAGCTGAGCGGCATCAGCGCCATCGCGGCCGAGATCGCGGCTGTCGAGGTCCCGGCAGCCAATCCCTTGGTGTCCACACCCACCCGCCCTCATGGGTTTTAAACAATTCTGCGTACCTACTCAGATCTGAGTAATGCGTAGATCTGAGGGCCGATTTTTGCCGGCTTTGGCATTATATTGCGCTTTTGCCGTGTTATTCTGTGATAGAGAACGAGGTCATCGAACAGGTTGCAGGCGTGCTCGGTGCGCTGGGCAACAGGACGAGGCTCAGGATCGTCAAGCTCATCGCCGAGACCGACAAACCGCTCCACATCAAGGCCCTCTCGAGGGCCCTCAAGGTCAGGTACAGCGCGATCTACCGCCATGTCGTCACCCTCAAGAAGGCCGGGATCGTCACGGTCCATGAGGTCGGCCGCTCCCGTGTCGTCGCCCTTAGACACCAGAAGGAGTTGGATGACTTGCTTAGAATCGCAACACAATTCACGAAATGAGTGTCCATAACTTTGCAATTATGTGATAATGTCATCACATTGGAGCTAAGTCATTGACAAGTTCTAAATACGTCGTTTGCGAAGTCTGAACGAGATGACCGAGCGCACCAGGATGCCCAGGTCTCTCTGGATAGCTGGCGTGGCGTCGCTGGGAGGCGCGGCGATAGCTGCGGGGATCGCGAGGCTGAGCACGCCATTCCCGTTGCTGCCGTTCCTCAGGTTCGACGCGGCCGAGATCTTCGACGTCCTCTCGTTCCTCCTCTTCGGGCCTTTGGGAGGCGTCGTGACCTCTGTGGCCCACTGGTACGGCCTGATCCTGAACGGAGGCGCCCTGGTCCCGGGCGTCAGCGAGACGATGAAGCTGATCGCGGTCCTCTCTACGCTCCTCGGCCTCTACCTCGGCATGAAGCTCAGCAGGGGATCGATCTGGTGGGGCCTGGTAGGCGCGTTGGCCTCGAGGACGCTGGTAATGGCGCTGGTCACCTTCCTCCTGTACTACGTTCTCCTCCCCGACGTCTACCTGCCCTTCGGCAGCAGGGCCCTCCAGCGCGTCGGGATAACCGTGCAGGGCGAGCTGACGCTGGCGA
Source organism: Candidatus Calditenuis sp. (assembly GCA_032249575.1). Classification (GTDB taxonomy): domain Archaea; phylum Thermoproteota; class Nitrososphaeria_A; order Caldarchaeales; family Calditenuaceae; genus Calditenuis. The sequence continues at coordinate 6,421 of JAVVHL010000058.1, forward strand.
TGCTGATGACCACGCTCAACGGCGTCTTCAACCTCCTCCACGTCTTCGTCAGCATCGTCCCAGCCGTAGCGATCTACGGAGCGGTCCTCAGGTCGCTGCCCTATCTGAGGAGGTACGTGACGCCAATTCCGCTGCTCAGGCGCAGCGCCTGAAACCTTCGCACGAACAGTGCCGTCCCTTCACAGCCTGATCCTGATGCCTTTTCTCAGGGCCTCCGAGACCACCGTCTTCCTCTCCGCGTACTTCCTGAGCTGTTCAGGTGTGTAGGGGAACATCTCGACCGTGAAGGAGCCGTCCCACATCCTGCTCAGCAGCTCCATGTTCTCGATGAAGCTTCTCTTCCCGAACTCCTCAGAGACCACGATCATGTCGAGGTCGCTCTCGAGCAGCGGATTCCCGTACGCCCTCGAGCCGAAGATGTAGACCTCCACGACCCCGAGCTCCCGCTTCAACCTCTTCAGGAACCTGGCCAGCTCCCTCTTCCTCCTCTCGGAGAGCTTGACCCCCTTGAGCTGCTCGATCAGGGCAGGCTCCCTTTCCTCCTCACCCATTCTACCACCCTCTCAGCGGCCTCCAGGCACCTCGAAGCGATCTCCTTGCTGTAGGCCTCGCTGGGAACAGTGTTAGCCGCGTTGGGATACCTCGCTACGGTGTAGTGAGGGTTCAGGACCTTCAGCTCGTCCATGACCTCCGAGGCCTCGAGCGCCCTTCCCAGCTTGATCAGGTCATGACCCCTCGGCGGAAGCCTCGCCTTCGTGACGATGTACAAGGCCTTCAGCGCCTTCTCCGCTGCCTGATGGGAGAGGAAGGCCGCCACGCTGTACTCCTCGATCTCCAGGTTCCTCCTCGCCTGCCTGAGGTTGTGGAGGGACTCCTTCCACCAGTCCAGGGCTTCTTCTCTGATCTCCCCCGACAATTTGCTACCTAACTTTATGATGGGGGCCCGTTGTATATAGCTCACCGCGTCACGGCTCAACGGGGATGGAACGTAGGCTCAACCCCTTCGTTCCGTCTCCTCTGGACGTGGTCGTCAAGGCGCTCGGCGAGGTGGGGCTAGAGAGGGAATCGGTCCTCGTCGATCTCGGGAGCGGGGACGGCAGGGTCCCCATATCGGCCAACCGAGTCTTCGGTGCGAGGGCTGTCGGCGTCGAGGTGAACCCCAAGCTCGTCTCCTACTCGAGGCGCGTCAGGGACTCCATGGGCCTCAAGGGCGTCGAGTTCGTTTGCGCTGATGCCCGCTCGGTGGACCTGAGTGGAGCGGACCTCGTCTTCGCGTATCTGACGTCGGAGGCGCTGGAGGTCCTGAAGCCTGTCCTGCTGACGGCTGGAGAGGGAGCGACCGTCTTGACCCACGACTATCCGATCAGGGGCTGGAGGCCCAGCGAGGTCGTGGGCTTCCGCTCTTCGGAGACCCAGAGGGTCCACACGTATTACGTCTACCGGCTGAGGGACGTCCTCGCGGAACGTCGCACCTCCTCGAGGCCCATCTCTTGTGCTGGGCTCAGGGTTACGGAGCTGGTCCGCCTCGACCGG
>JAVVHL010000059.1:0-7807 GCA_032249575.1 Candidatus Calditenuis sp.
GAGGGCGCTACGTTCACTGCATCACACTGTTACGTTCCTCAGCTCCTCAGTCAACCGTAGCACGCCGGACTTCAGCCTCTCGAGCTCATCCTCCTTGAGCTGTCTGACCGGCTCCGGAGGCGGGCCGAGGTCGATGCCCCTGATCCTGAGGGCCGCCCTCTGCGTCTCGAACTCCACACCGGTGTTCCTTAGGAGCGACGAGGCCCTGTTCAAGAGCCGCTGGAGCCTGAAGCACTCGTCCAGCCTGTTCTTCTTCAGGGCCCTGTAAACGCCCACGACGAGCTCCGGGAAGACGCCGGCTACGCCGCTGACTGTCGCGTTGGCTCCGATCAGGAAGCAGTAGGAAACCAGTTCGTCGCTGCCGATCGAGACGAACTTCCTCCCCCTGAACTCCGAGACGAGTTCGAGGGCCAGTGCGGGGTCGCCGCTGCTGTCCTTTATCCCCTTCACGTTCTCCAGCTCTCCCATTATCCGCGAGATGGTGGAGAAGCTCAGCTGGTATCCTTGTCTAGAAGGTATGTTGTAAACCATGACCGGTATGGAGGAGCGCTCCGAGAGCGTCGAGTAGAACCTGAACAGCGTCTCCTCGTCGGGCCTGTAGTAGAAGGGAGCGACGGCCGCTGCGGCTGTGGCGCCTATGTCGTTCGCGTGGCGCAGGAGCTCCACGACTGTGTCCATGTCCGAAGAGCCGATGTGGATTATCGCAACCTCTCCGGAGTTCAGGTTGCCGACGAACTTCTCCGCTACGCGCTTCCTGTGCTCGACGCCGTGCCTCGGCCCCTCGCCCCAAGTGCCCAAAACGTAGTAACCCCTGACCCCGTGCTGCCGGAGGAACTCCATGTATGACGGTATCCTGCCCTCGTTCCCTTTGGAAGGCGTTATGGTCGATGCGATGACGCCCTCGAAGCCCAACAGATCGGCCATCGCCGGGTCATGAAGTGCTCAGGGTAAATGCCTTTCGCTCGCCAGTTGCGTGTTGTCGTGAGAGATGCGGCCCTGGTACACGTGATTGGCGGATCCTGCTCCGTCGCAGAAGGACGTGTTGCTTCTTCGGTAGCGGCATGGGCCAGATCGGTCGTCTCGGTCACGATATCCGATATATACAGCGAGATATTCCGGAGGGAGAGGGCTGTGCGGAGCAGGGGAAGGTGGGTCGCTTGGCGACGCAGAGGGAGCGGATAGAACTGATGAGGCAGGGGATCGTGAGGGGAGCGATAATCCCGAGGCTCGAGGCAGACGGTTTCATGGTCTCCGCCTGGAAGCGGCCGGTCTCGCTGGAGGACATGGAGCTCAGGGACGAAGGGTGGGTGCCTTACTTCACGCAGTACACCAGCTGGGAGACCTACATCAGGGAGGAACCTCTCCACATTTACTTCAACACGTTCTACGGCGACGTCTACGAGAGGGCGTACAGGCACTGCTTCGTAGAGTACCTGTTGCCCATCAGGTCCTCCCGGATTCCTCTTGAGCTCATAGGGACCTTCAGCCGCCTCAACCTCAGGGACGGCGGGCACATCTGGAAGCACAGGATAATGGTAGACATCTCGGATCCTGATGCTGCGGTCGCTGAGATCGAGAAGGTCTACGATGAGCTGCTGCTTGCCCTGATCGAGGCCGGGCTGGTCAAGGTCGTCGAGGACAGGCAGAGGAAGAGGTGAGCTCGGGCATCGATCCCTGTAGTCGGAGCCTCACAACAAAAAGGGGACGGTTCTATTCGTTCAGGGAGCTGCCGAGGTCCACCATCAGACCTTGCGTATGGCCGCCTCTATCTTCGACCTGACGTCCTCCGGTATCTCGGTCAGGTTGTGGGCCCTCCTCGCGTGAACTGCTAACATCTCCATCAGCTCCTCCTTGCTCGAGGCACCTCGCACCTCAAACCCGCAGTCCATACCGACGTCCTTGCACCTGAACTCGTAACTCGGCATGGCTGTCAATACATGCGTTCCCATACCTATAGCATTTTCCCTAGAATCCGGGAAGGCGTCATGCAGGGCGTTCACTGCTGAGTTGGAGCGACTCCGCGGAACGGCAGATCTGCCTCAGGCAGACGTTCAGCAACGGACTCACCGCCCGAAACACATCCGTCTAAGCCAACAGCCCTGTTGAAGCTCGTAGCGACGCGTTCTAACTGCAAATTGCCGTCGGCCAGCATGCAAGTTACCGATATCTTATGGACGGCTTGTGTTGTTACGGTCTGCCATGTCGACGAGGGGATCAACAGCCTACGAGGCGGTAAGCGTGGCGATCGACGTCGTCAGGTTCCTGAAGAGCAGGTACAACTACAGGAAGCTCTCCTCGATGCTGGGCATACCGCAGTCGACGCTCTCCAGATACATCAGGGGCGAGACCGTTCCGAGCCAGAAGCACGTCCGCCGGATCCTCGATTGGGCTGAGAAACACCTCAAACCCGAGGAGCTCGTCAGGGAGTTCGTGGACGGCGAAGACCTCGAGGGGCTGTCGGCCGTCGCCACGGAGCCGATGATGGTGAGGATGCTGGCGGGGAGCGCGTTAGAGGCCTTCTCCGGCAGGAGGATCTTGGGTGTCTTGAGCATGGACCAGTTGGTCCTGCCTATAGCGACGGCCTTCTCCTTGCTCACCGGCACCAAGCTCTACCAGCTCTCCGAGAGGCCCCACTGGGGGAGGGAGAGGTCCGTGCCGATAGTCTTCCAGCAGGGAAGCGAACCCTTTGCCGGATGCCTGTGGTGCCCCTCCTCGATCAGCGAGGTCGGTGAGGGAGTGCTGCTGATGGCCCTTGCGGTTACGCAGCCGAGTCCCCTCTCTGAGGTCATCAAGGCGCTCGAGGAGAGGAAGGTCCACGTTGCGGGGATCTTCACGCTGGTCGCCAAGAGGCGCGTCTGGAACGACCTGAGGGTGCCGGTGGCGTGCAAGAAGCACGCGGTCTTAGCGCTCACCTGAAGTTCAGGCGTACTCCCTCCAAGTGTGGCCGCACTTGGTGCACCGGAAGAACTGCGTCGTGGGCTCGTCGGCGGACCTCGTCTGGACAGTCCACCAATATGCCTCCCTGTTGCCGCACTGGGGACAGACCACGTCGGTCGTCTTCGGATGTATTGAAGCCTCGTCGCTCTCGTCAACTATGACGGCCGCCCTCCTCCTCGTCCTGACCTTACCGAGGTTTACGGTTACCGACCCTGACGTCTTCCTGTAACCGCACTTCCTGCAGACCAGCACCACGCCTGACGAGGTCTTCGCCGACGTCATGAAGCCGCCGCACTTAGGACAGAATTCCATCCTCCCCGCCACGAGCAAAGATCGATGTAAATCTTGCTTCTGCCGAATTCATGAGCGGGTGATCGGTTGGAGAGGGTGAACCTGGCGGTGATCGGAGCTGGCTTCTGGGGCAGGAACCACGTCAGGGTCCTCTCGGAGCTGGACGGGTGCGAGGTCGTGGCGGTGTGCGACGTCGATCTGGAGAGGGCCAAGAGGGTGGCTACGGCCTTCAGGGTTCCGAGGTACACCTCCGATTACAGGGAGCTCTGCAGTGACGAATCGATCGACGCTGTCACGGTCTGCACGCCCTCCACCACCCACGCCAGGATAACAGTAGACTTCGTCGCTGCAGGCAAGGACGTCCTCGTCGAGAAGCCCATGGCCTCCAATCTGGAGGAGGCCCTTCGAATGGTCGACGAGATCAGGTCCTCAGGAAGGAAGGTCATGGTGGGATTCATCGAGCGCTTCAATCCCGCACTCGTCAGGGCCGTCGAGTTGCTTAGTGAGGGCAGGATCGGCGACCCCATCCTGATCTACGGAAGGAGGATAGGGCCTTGGCCCGAGAGGATAGGTGACGTCGGCGTGGTGCACGACACGGCGATCCACGACATCGACCTCTCCTGCCACATCTTCGGCGCCCTGCCCCGTTCCGTATTCGCGGTCGGCGGCTCCGTCATCCACACGAAGGAGGACCACGTCCAGTCGACGCTCGACTTCGGAGGTGGAAGGTCGGCGATGATCGAGGCCAACTGGCTTACTCCAAGGAAGAAGAGGGAGATGTTCGTGACGGGGACGGAGGGCGTCCTGAGCATCGAGTTCCTGAAGAAGGAGGTGACGCTCGAGAAGGCCGACGGGATCTACTCGCCCACCGTCGAGCAGAGGGAGCCGCTGAGGGCCGAGTTGGAGCACTTCGTTGGGGCCGTTTCGAAGGGCGACGCACCGTCTCCCGACCACCTCGACGGGCTGGTCTCGATCGCGATCGCAGAGGCCATAATCCAGTCGATCAGGAGGGGAAGGACCGTCTTCCTCGAGGAGCTGGTGGACCTGAAAGAGCTCGGCATCAGGACCGTAGGCTGAGCTTCTGTCTCCCTTTCTGTAGCTTGCGGCCTCGCCTTTGTTGGGGTTCAACGCAAAATCCATCAGGTGAGCTCCGTTACCTGAAGCGGCATGGACCTCGACGTCAGGACCGTTACTGTGGGCCCCCTTATGACCAACTGCTACGTCCTCATATCCTCGGGTGAGGCGATCGTTGTGGATCCAGGTTGGGAGGTGGAGAGGATACTTTCGGAGCTCTCGGGCTTGAAGGTGGTGAAGATAGTTGCGACGCATGCCCACTTCGACCACGTAGGAGCCGTCGAGGACCTGCGCGAGAGGACCGGTGCGGAGTTCGTGATGCACCGTGCAGACCTCAAGCTGCTGGACGTCGTCGAGGAGATGGCGAGCCACTTCGGCCTCAAGGTGAGGAAGCCGAGGCCCGACGGTTTCGTCGAGGACGGAGACGTTCTGAGGTTCGGGAGTTCCGCGGTCAGGGTCCTCCACACGCCCGGCCATTCGCCCGGAAGCATATGCTTGCACCAAGGTCTGGTGCTCCTGTCCGGTGACACGCTCTTCAACGGCTCCGTCGGCAGGACAGACTTCATAGGAGGGAGCTTCGAGGAGCTCGAGAGGTCGATCAGGACGAAGATCTACACGCTCGACGACGAGACGCTCGTCTATCCCGGCCACGGGCCCATCACCACGGTCGGGATGGAGAAGCGCTTCAACCCTTTCGTTCGGGGATGAGCTCCGATCCCTGGGCAGCCCTCGTCGATCGGATCGTCAACTGCGAGAGGTGCCCGCGGCTCGTCGAGTATCGACGGAAGGTGGCCGAGAACCCTCCGAGGAGGTTCAGGGGACAGCAGTACTGGGCGAGGCCGCTTCCGGGCTTCGGCGACCGGGAGGCCAGGATACTGGTGGTGGGGCTTGCGCCTGCAGCCCACGGAGGCAACAGGACGGGAAGGATGTTCACCGGCGACTCGTCGGCCGACTTCCTGACGAGGACCCTACATTACTTCGGGCTTGCGAGCATGCCGAGGTCCGTGAGCAGGGACGACGGCCTCCAGCTGAGGGGCGTGTTCCTGACGGCTCCTGTGAGGTGCGCTCCGCCCGAGAACAGGCCGACCCGTGAGGAGCTGGAGAACTGCTACCCGTACCTGAAAGAAGAGTTCTCGCTGCTGCGGAACGTGAGGGTAGTTGTGGCGCTGGGCGCGATAGGGTTTGCCGCTGCCAAACGCCTATTGCAGGACGCGGGTTTCGTCCACGAGGGAAGGAAGAGGCCCGAGTTCAAGCACGGCGCCCACTACGTTTACAGGAACGCGGAGGGCAGGACGGTCCACCTGCTGGCTTCCTATCATCCATCGAGGCAGAACACCAACACAGGCAGGCTGACCGATGCGATGTTCAGGAGGGTCTTCAGGAAGGCCGTCGATTTGGCTGGGACCTGAGGAGAGCGTCTTCAGATCGCTCCTGCTCGATCTTGATGACGTCGGAGCTCTCCCTCACGAACCTGTTTATCCCGGTCTGGGCGATGAGCCTGCAGTTGTCGAGGATCTCGACGAGGTTCGTCAGCATAAGCCTATAGGAGAGCGACTTCTGGACGTCCCTGACCGACTCGAGGACCGTCGACTCGAGGGCGTTTATCCTCTCCAGTAGCTCCGGCACCCTGTCGAGGGCCCTGTTCAGGAGCTTGATGTCCGAAACTAGGTACCCGTTGAGGGCGGTCCCGAAGACGTTCGAGACCTCCGTCGCCAGCTCCTTCAGCTGCTCGACCAGCTGCCTCCCCTCCTTACCCTTCGTCTGGCCCAGCTTCACGACCTCCCTCGAGACCTGGAGGGTGTGGTCAGCGATCTCCTCGACAGCTGCGAGAACTATCCGCAACCCTGTGAGTGCCAGCGGCGAGTCGAGCCCCACCTCCCTTATCAGCGACCTCTCCCTGGCGGCCGTAAGCAGCTGCCTCAGCGCGAGGAAGTAGTAGGAGTCGATCTTCTGTTCCGCCCTTCCAACCTCAGCCGCCTTCTCCGACATGTTGTGGATCAGCGCGTCGACCGAGGACTCGATCATCCACGCAATCAGCTCCTGCATCCTTCTGATGAGCTCGACGATCGTGTACCTCCTCGTGTCGATGAGGACCTTCAGCACCACCTCGTAATCTTCCTGCTTCACTATCTCGAGCCCTGGGAGGCGCTCTGTTGTGGAGACGATCCAGTCGACCTTGTCGCCCGTCAGGCCGTGTTTGGACGTGACCACTATCTCGTCGTAACCCTGAAGGTAGCATGCTGTCACGAGCCGCTCCAACTCCTCGCCTCTCTCGACCGCGTCGGCATCGATCACAGCCCTCACGGTCCGCGTCGCCTTCGGTGCCAGCCTGATCAGAAGGCCTTCATCCGTCGTCTCTATGTAGACCGGATCGCCCGACTTCAGGCCCTTCTCCAGCACCCACTTCCTCGGCAACGAGACCACCAGCGTCGTCGTACCGAGCTTCTGGAGCCTCCTGATCTCCAACGGTCCTCCGGTATATGCTCGAATATATGCTATTTAGCTGTTCTTTTGACGCTACGGGTATGGAGCCTTCGCCTGCGGTTCCGATCCTTTAGCAGGAAAACCGCGATTAACACGTTTTATCCTCGAATCTTTCGTGTAGTGCCGTGAGCTCGCAGGAAGGCAGGGAACCCTTGGTCTACATCAACGGAGAGCTCTACCCGAAATCGGAGGCGAAGGTCTCGGTGTTCGACCACGGCCTGCTCTACGGCGACGGCGTCTTCGAGGGGATCAGGGTCTACAACGGCATTATCTTCAAGCTCAGGGAGCACATCGACCGGCTCTACAGGTCGGCGAAGGTCCTGAGGCTCAACATCCCGATCACTCCGGAGAAGATGGTGGAGGAGGTTGTGAGGACCGTCAGGGCCAACGGCTTCAGGGACGCCTACATTCGGTTGGTCGTCACCAGAGGCGTGGGCGATCTGGGATTGGACCCGAGGAAGTGCGGAAGGCCCAACGTCATCATCATCGTCGAGCACCTCGAGCCCATCCTCGGCTCCGGCATGAGGGAGAAGGGGATAACGGTGATCTTCAGCTCCACCAGGAGGGACCCGGTCCAGTCGACCAGCCACGAGGTCAAGTCCCTCAACTACCTGAACTCGATACTGGCCAAGATCGAGGCGATCGAGGCCGGTGCGGACGACGCGATAATGCTCGACAGCAGGGGGTTTGTGGCCGAGGCGACTGGTGCGAACGTCTTCATCGTGAAGAACGGTACCCTGATCACTCCCCCTGTAACCACAGGGATCCTTCCCGGGATAACGCGGGCCGTAGTGATCGAGATCGCAGGCAAGCTCGGGATACCAGTCCAGGAGAGGGACATAACGCCGGTCGAGTTCATGACGGCCGACGAGGCCTTCGTCACGGGGACTGGTGCTGAGCTGGTCCCCATCGGTTACGTGGGGAAGGTTCCGATAGGCGACGGGAGGCCTGGACCTATCTTCAGGCGGATCCTCGAGGAGTTCAACAGGTACAAGGTCGATCCGAGGAACGGCGTGCCGGC
>JAVVHL010000060.1:0-7763 GCA_032249575.1 Candidatus Calditenuis sp.
CTCGCTGTACTTTTGTCACCTGGTGCACTTAGTTGGTTCCGCAAAATGTGCGCTGCAAAAATTGCGGAAACCATGATTTTTGACAAGAGCGTGGGGTGCACAGGTGCGGGACATAGTCGCATTCACCTTCAGAGGAGTCGCAGCGGCTCAGGGACGGCCGCGACGGATCGTGCTTCCGATGCGGGGGCATCGCCGCGCAACTTTAGATTGGCGGGCTCAACGGTCTAGCGACGTGGCGTTCAGGAAGGGAAGGCTCGAGGGCGAGGTGCCGGAAAGGGTGGCGAGGTACACTTCGTCGCTGGAGGAGGACGCGGAGATCTTGGAGGAGGTGCTCCTGGTCAACGCGGCCCACCTGAGGTCCCTGAACCGCATGGGCTTCCTCGGGGACGACGCGCTGAGGAAGGCGATGGAGGCCCTGAGGTCCTTTCCGAGGGACGCTCTCCGCTCTGCAGACCCGAGGCTCGAGGACGTCCACATGGTCGTCGAGGAGCACCTGAAGGCTGCGGTCCCTGAGGCAGGTGAGAACCTCGCTCTGGGGAAGAGCAGGAACGACGCGGTCTCCGCGGCGATCAGGATGAGGTTGAGGAGGTACATGGTGGAGATCGTGCTATCCGGTTCAAAGCTCGCCGAGGCTCTGATCTCTAAAGCTGAGGAGAACGCCGCTACCCTCTTCCCCCTCTTCACCCACGAGCAGCCCGCCGCTCCAGGGACCCTCGGGTTCGTGCTGGCAGCCCACGCATCCCGATTGCTGAAGGCCCTCAGACAGCTGGTCCACGCCTACAGAGACGTCAACGAGTCGCCTTTGGGAGCAGGGCCGGTGGGTGGGACCTCAGTTCCCCACGACCGCCGGGCCATCGCCGAGGACCTGGGCTTCGAGGGGTTGGTCGAGAACGCGCTCGAGGCCAGCTCTTCGAGGGACTTCGGTGTGACCTTCCTCGCTGCGCTGCTGAGGGTTGCGGTCGTGCTGACCGATCTGGCCGAGGAGCTGGTGAGGTACGCCTCCCACGACCCTCCGCTGCTCGACATGGACGACGTATACTTCTCCACCAGCAGCATAATGCCCCACAAGAGGAACCCCGTCGTCGCAGAAATCGCCCGCACATCGCTCTCCAAGGTCCTCGGGGAGCTGGTCAGGTTCTCCGTCAACGTAGGCAGACGCTTCGGCGGGTACGTTCTGGACCTCCAGGAGTCGACGGAGCCCATCTGGAGGGGCGTGCGGTGGGTAAAGGAGACGATGGAGGTCATGGAGGCGATGGTCAGGTCGATCAGACCGGGCAAGGCCTCGGGCACCTCGATACCTCCTGTGACTGGGCTCACCGAGTACGCCGCGTGGCTGACGATGACCGGGAGGACGTCCTTCAGGAGGGCCCACTACCTCTGCGGCAAGGTGGCCTCCATGCTCGTTTCAGGCTCGTCCCTCGAATCGGTCGAGGCTTTCCTTCGGAGCAGCGGGCTCGACGAGGAGGCCGTCTCGGAGCTGAAGGGCTTCCTAAACCCGGTGAGGGTCCTGGGGTCCTACGCCGTCACCGGCTCTGCGAGGGAGGAAGAGGTGAGGAGGATGGTCGTCGGGCTGAGGAGGGAGTGCGAGGAGCTGAGGTCGTGGGCAGAGGAGCGGATGAGGGTCGAGGACGAGTGCAGGAAGAGGTTGCTGGGCTTCACGTAGATCCCTTTCCCATCAGCTGGAGCTCCTTCACCGCGTTGACGTAGATCGATGCGGCCGTCCTCAGGTCACTCACGCTGACCTCCTCTTCGTTGGTGTGGGCTAGGAGCGAGTTCCCCGGGCCGCAGGCGGCTATGCTCCGAGTTATCTTCCAGAGGACGTTCATGTCGCTGCTACCTGTCTTCTTCACGACCCTCGGCCTCTTTCCGATTTTCAGGATCGCCCTGATCAGGGCCCGGGGGACTGGTTGGGAGAGGCTCGTCTCGAAGGGCTCCGTGACGTCCCTTATCGAGAAGGAGCAGTTGTAGAGGGAGCAGACCGTCTCTATCCGCTCGATGATCGACCTCGTCTCGTAGGAGGGCGGGAACCTCACGTTCACCACCGCCTCTGCCCTCTCCGGGAGCTTCGTAGGCCAGTCTCCGGCCGATATCATCGTGACAGCGGACGTGGGCTCGTCGTAGCTCCGGCCGTTGAAGATGGACCTGAGCGTGTTGATCGCGTCCAGAAGCCTCTCGAGCGCCGACTCGCCCATGTAGGGGGCGGAGCTGTGCCCTCCGCGCGCCGTTGCGGAGATCGAGAAGGTGAGGCTTCCCCTGTAGCTGATGGCCACGCCGGTAGTCCCGGTCGGCTCGCCGACGATCACGTGATCGGCCCTGAAGCCCGACTCGAGCAGCCACTTGGCGCCTGATCCCTCTCCCTCCTCGTCTACAAGACCTCCTACTACGAGCCTGTATCCGGGCCTAACTTCGGCCTTGGAGCCTGCGAAGAGCATAGCTGCAAAAGGCCCCTTCGCGTCGACCGCTCCCCTCCCCCTGATCGCGTCACCCCTCCTAGTCACCTCGAGCTCGCCCGGTATGGTGTCGACGTGTCCCGCGAGCAGGATCACCCGGTCCCCGCTCCCCCTGACGAAGAGGTAGTTACCAGCGGAGTCGATCACCAGCTCGTCGTATCCCAGCTCGGCCCTCAGCCTCCTCATGACCGGTTCCAGCACCGCCTCCGACCCGCTCGGCGAGTAGACCCTCAGCACCTCCAGCAGAACGTCTTCAACGTCCACGCCCTTCCACCCGATCCGCCGGTAAATTACCCTCCTCGCACCCGGAACCCGCATCGGCCGAGCCCTTTGTGAGGGCGATCTCGAGCGCCTTCCTCAGGGTCGTTTCTATCCGGCGCCAGTGGCTCCCCTCCCAGTAACGTTGCTTGCACGAGCTGCACTCCCAGAGTTCGTCGCCGATCTGGACGAGCTCGCCGTTACAGAGGGAGCACCTCGTAGCCTCGGGGCTCAGGAACCTCTCCGGGTCGATGCCCATAAGGTCTCGAACGTAGGCGGCCACCATCGCCAGCTGCACCTCTATCCCTTCCAGCGGCAGGAGGACCGACCGGACGTTCCGCTTCAGGGCTGCCCTGTGGAGCTCCACGTCAGAGGTGAGCAGTATCCTGCCGGAGTTGGAGGCGAAGTCGAGCAGGTCCTCGTCGTTACCCCTCCAGTAAACCGTGTCGTATCCGAGGATCCTGAGCCACCTCGCCAGCTTCCCGTGCATCGAGTCGGCCACGAAGCCTATCTCACTCTCCTGCCCTTCCCCTCTGGAGCTCAAGCCTGCACTCCTCGCAGAGCAGCTGGTCGTCGACGCGCCTGAGCATGTCGCTCCACTCGCCACACGAGTCGCAGTACCCCTCGAAGTAGGGCTCCTGGGTCCTGAGGGTGATGCTCCCAATCCTCACCTGCTCCCTGACGATCTCCATTATCTCGGGCGTGAACTTCAGGACGTCCTTCATGCTCAACACCCCTGCTACCCTGCCCCTGTACGTCACGACGAGCCTGCTGATGTTGAGGTTCGACATCAGCCTCACTGCCTTCTCGAGCGGTTCATCGGGCTCCACCGTTATCAGGGGAGACGACATTATCTCGGAGAGCTTGACCTCGCTCGGCCTGAGGTCCTTGGCCACCACCTTCTCGACCAGGTCCCTCTTCGTCACGATCCCTACCGGTTCCCTGTTGCGGGTGACGAGGACGCTGCTGATCTTGTATCGGGCCATCTCCTCGGCGGCCTCCTTCGCGGTCGCGGTCTCCTCGAGCTCGATGACGGGGCTCGTCATCAGGTCCCTCACCAGTATCTCCCTCGTCAGGAAACCTTCCCTCAAGCCGTTCTGAGTCGTTCCCGTAGCCCTTTAAGGATTGGCCCGGGGCGCTGTGAGGCTCCGCATCGGTTTCGGTGCACGGTCAGAGGCCTTCGCTGGGAACGTTCTTCTATCAGTGGCCAGAGGTCTGACGGGCATGGGCTGGGACGAGCTGATACCGCTGATCGTGATCGTATCGGCTAGCGGTGTCCTCTCGCCTGGTCCCCTCTTCGTGGTCACGGTCACCTCCAGCCTCAGGAACGGCCCTTGGACCGGTTTGAAGACCTCGACGGGCCATGCGCTGGTCGAGTTCCCGCTGGTGATGGCGATCGCTGCTGGTCTCTCCACCGTCCTCCAGGACAGGACCGTCCACCTCGCCATCGGCCTCATCGGCGGAGCGGCACTGGTGGCCTTCGGCCTCCTCGGAACGGTCGGAGCGCTCAAAAGGAAGGGCACCGAAGCCCAGCCGTCGCACCACCAGGCCCCCAAATACGGACCGCTGTTGGCGGGGACGCTCTTCACCGGCCTCAACCCCTTCTTCATCGCGTGGTGGCTCACCGTCGGCGCCTCCCTGATCTCGAGGGCCCTCGAGCTGGCCTCCTTCGCCGGAGTGGTGCTGCTCTTCGCATCCCACATCTGGATGGACTACGCCTGGCTCACCTTCGTGGGGTACGCGGCCTACAAGGGCCTCTCGGTCACCGGTCACAGGGTTGTGAGGTACGCCGAGCTGGCCCTTTCCCTGGTGCTGGTCTTCCTGGGCTTCTGGCTCGGATACAGCATCCTCTTGACCGGCCCCTCGGCCTCCTAGAAGCTTCGAAGGGTTTTTCAGCCCGGTTCTAACCGAGATCCGGTCAGATTCGGGAGATTCCGGCGACCCGTAATCTCCTCAATCTCTTATACGGGTTGAACCGTCTTACGGTGCGGTTGGCCGAGGCCCCTGAGAGGAGGACGCTGATACTGGTGGTGGACGAGGACGACGACATAGGCAGGAAGACTGGTTGGAAGACCCCGATCCTCGGCAGGGACAGGAACTTCCTCGCCGCCAAGGACCTCCTCCTCTCTGACCCCGAGGAGGCCGATGCGAACGCGATGTTCGCGGCCGTCAAGCTCTACGACGATCTCGCCAAGTCGGGCACCGAGCAGCTGGAGCTCGCGACGGTTGCGGGCAAGCCGGGCGGAGGGCTCGACTCGGACAGGAAGCTGGCGAGGGAGATAGACGAGGTCCTCTCAGGGTTCCCTGCGGACCAGTGCATAGTGATCACCGACGGCCCCCTTACCGACTCGGTCAACGCGATCATAACATCGAGGGTGAAGGTGGTCTCGGTGAGGAAGCTCGTCGTTAAGCAGAACCCTTCGATCGAGACGACCTGGATCCTCCTCGGCAAGTACCTCAGGACGGCCCTCTTCGAGTTCGAGTACTCGAGGGTCATCCTCGGCATACCGGGTGCGCTTGCGATCGTCATCGGCCTTCTGTTGCAGTACAACCTGCTCTCGCCTGCAACGCTGCTGGTCCTGTTCGGCATAGTGCTGGCGGTGAGGGGATTCGGGATAGACACGGCCGTCATCTCCTTCTTCCGAAGGCTCCAGACGATACCCTACAGGCCAGCCCTCACCCAGCTCAGGATCTACATCGGCTTCTCATCGGCCCTGCTGATCGTCGCTGCGCTCTTCGCCGGGATCAACGGTGTCAACGCCTACGTGGCCGCCAACCTCCCGGACGCTCCGCCCTTTGTGCAGGATCCGGTCTTCTGGTTCCAGCGGACAGGGCCTCTGGTCGGGTCCTTCCTGCTCAGCTCCATCGACTTAGTGATAATAGCCGTCTCGATCTCGGTCGTCTACGACCTCTTCTACCAGCTCTACCTCAGGAGCGTCAGGGTCGTCCGCCCGGCACAGGCCATAGCCCTGATCGTCTTCCTCTGGGCGCTCTTCAGGGCCCTCGGCTCCTACCTGCTCAGGAACGAGGAGATCTACTTGACGCAGATGGTCCTGATAGCTGTGTTGGGCGTCGCGTCGCTCGCAACCATCTACGTCCTCCTCATGACCGTTGGCCTGCCAGTCCTCCGCTTCAGGTCGAGGGGTGAGGGGGAGTGATCAGAGGGCTCCTCAAGGCGCTCGGGGCCTACGCGCTTTACGAGCGCTGGCTCCTCAACACGGTCCGGAAGGGCCCCATGCCGAAGCACGTGGCGGTCATCCTCGACGGCAACAGGAGGTGGGCCAGGATCAACGGCCTCTCGATCGAGGAGGGTTACAGGATGGGCGCGAGGAAGGTCGAGGCTCTCCTCAGGTGGTGTATTGACCTGGGGATAACGGCCGTCACCCTCTACGTCCTCTCCCTTGAGAACCTCAGAAGGCGGCCCAAGGAGGAGATCGATGCGATCTACAAGGTCCTCATCGAGTCGACCTCCAGGTTCCTCTCGGATCCTGAGGTGAGGAGGCGGAGGGTGAGGGTGAAGGTCATCGGGAGGACCTGGCTTCTGCCCAAGCACGTGAGGGAGGCGCTGGAGAGGCTCGTCGTAGAGACGGCCGACCACGACTCCCACTTCCTCACACTGGCGGTGGCCTACGGAGGTAGGGACGAGATCGTTCATGCGGTGAGGAGGCTAGTGGCCGACGTCCTCTCGGGCGAGGTGATCCCCGAGGCGATAGACGAGCAAATCTTCAGCAGATACCTGTACACCTCAGACCTGCCTTACCCTGAACCGGACCTCGTCATCAGGACCTCCGGTGAGGAGAGGATAAGCAACTTCCTCCTCTGGCAGATCGCCTACAGCGAGCTGGTCTTCCTCGACGTCTACTGGCCAGATTTCAGGAGGATAGACCTGCTGAGGGCGATAAGGACGTACCAGGCAAGGGAGAGGAGGTTCGGTGCGTGAGTTCCTGAACTAAACGTCGATCGATGGGTCCTGTAGGCTGAACGTCGTCAGCCTCTCCGCACCCTTGTCCGTCACCAGGACCGTGTCCTCCAGCCTTATCCCCCACTTCCCCTTGATGTAGACGCCCGGCTCACAGGTTACCACCATGTTCGCTGCCAAGACCTCGCTGCTGGTCGGCGACATCCTAGGCTGCTCGTGGATCTCGAGGCCTATGCCGTGGCCGAGGCTGTGCATGAAGTACCGGTCGAGCCGCGCCTCCTCGAGCTTCCTCCGTGCGACGCTGTCGGGGTAGCTGCAGTGCGTGTCGGGCTTGATGTACGCCTCCGCCGCTTCCTTGGCCAAGAGGACCTGGCGGTACGCCATAAGGAACTCGTCGGTAGCCTTGCCTATGAAGAAGGTCCTCGTTATGTCCGAGTGGTACCCCTCGACGACCGCGCCCAGGTCTATCACCACGACGTCTCCCCTGTTGAGGGCCCTGTCCGCCGAACCGGGCCTTTGGAGGGGACCGTGGGGCAGCGCGGACCTCGGCCCCGAGGCCACGATGACGTCGAACGCGGGCCTCTCGCCACCTGACCTGTATATCTCAGCGAGTATCTCGGCCTTCACCTCGTTCTCCGTTATACCCGGATACAGCATCTCGTAGGCGGCCCTCATCGCCCTGTCGGCGACCTCGCAGGCCCTCCTGATCGCCTGTAATTCCTCCTCGTCCTTGACCTCCCTGAGCTCCCATATCACCGAGGAGCCCTGCCTGATCTCGCCGTTCCTCAAGAGCGTCGAGTAAAGCTTGTAGGTGTCGATGTCGACCTCGTCGACCGCCACGCTCCCCTCAAGGGAGGAGAGGGTCTCTGCAACGACCACCTCGAACCGCGCGTTCATCCCCGTATTCCTGATCTCGAGGCCACTGTAGGCGTACTCCTCAGCGGCGTGAAGGCTCAGAGGGGGTACGAAGAGCACAGGCCTCTCGAGGTTCAAGGAGACTAGCAGAGCCGCTGGCCCGTCGATGCCTGCGAAGTAGAGGAGGTTGGGCTTGTTGGTGATGAGGAAGTTCTCTATCCCGTGGACCCGCATCAGGGTCATCAGCTTCTCCAGCCGCGCGCCGTACCTCACAGCATGAC
>JAVVHL010000061.1:0-7218 GCA_032249575.1 Candidatus Calditenuis sp.
GCGCCGGGGGCGGGATTCGAACCCGCGCGGCCCCGGAGGAGCCACAGGCTCTCAAGGCCTGCCCCTTGGTCCACTCGGGCACCCCGGCCCTTCACAAGGATCAGCGCCCAACCGATATACCTCAAGCCGTTCATCGGACAGCACACCGTAAAGCGCCCTCCGCAATCACACTTATAACCTTCGGGTTGAAGATGAGATCAATGGGATCGCTCAGCTCTGCGTTAATCGGCACCATCATTGTGTTATCGATGGCCTTCCTCGGAGTGATCTATCCTGTGCTGACCGCGACGACGGTCGTCGAGACCGTCACCGAGACCGTTGCCGAGCCAGGAAGGACCTTCGCCACCGTTACCGTCGTGGGAGGAGGGGAGGTCGTGATCAGGATCGAGATGCCGAAGGTCAAGATGGTGGTGAACTACGAGAGGCAGGACCAGGTCTGCGTGGTCCGTTTCTCCGCCCAAACACCGCCAGGACCCGGTGGCGTCATCGCGGTGCCCGGCACAACTGTTGCCGTGCCAGGTACGACGGCGACTTTCGTCCTGAACGCGCCTACCGAGGTCGTCAGGACGGAGAGCCTCAGGACCGCCTTCACGACCACCGGCTACACCGTTGTCACAGTCGGAACCACCTTCAGCGTGGGGCAGTACGTCACGACGTTAGCGATGCCCGTCTCGCTGTACGGTGTGATCGAGGAGGCCTGTAGGCTGGCCTACGAGGTGAACCGGGTGAGGATAGAGCCGGAGAGGGTGCCTGCGACCGTCGTCATAGGATACCCGGGCTTCACATTCGCGTTCCCGGGCTACACGCTCACGATGCCCGAGTTCACCGTTCCTCCCGAGTTCGCCAACTTCAAAACGACCGCGACCGAGACCAGGAGAGGTACCACCGAGTCGTTCGTGACGACCCTTGAGGGAACGACCGCGACTCTCAGGACACGGGTCGAGGGATCGACCGTCACCACCACAGTTGTCGTCCCTGGCACCACTTACGTCAGGACCTACACCGTGACGAGGACGCTAACCGAACAGGTGACAACCGTCACCGCGACCGGAGCGACGCAAACGACCGCTCCTACCACTGCTGCCGTAACGGTGACTCCAGCACCTGGAGGGAGGGGAGAACAGCTCTTCGACCCGATGACGTTGGGGATCTTCGCGGCAATCGCCGTCGCAGTCGCGGTCGGGATCCTCTTCGCCTACAGAAGAGGCAGGACCTGAAGGTCAGGTTTTATTCGGGCATTCCTCGCTGAAAAGGAGGCGTCATGCCGGAGAGGGCCGAGAGGGCTCTGAGGGCCTGCACGGAGCTCCTCAGGAGGAGGGACGTCGATTCGGTGAGGGAGGTGCTTTCGAGCCTCGCTGAGATCGCGCCGCCCGGCGTCGAGTGGGGGGTCGAGGTGGTCTCGGTGGCAGGGACGAGGTACCTCGTCGGAGGAGGGACTGTGACCGTGGTCAGGGTCTCGAGGGACGAGTTCGGCCCCTTCATGAGGACCCAGGTGGCCGAGGTGAGGCCGGAGGACCTTCCTGAGGAGGTGATGAAGGTCGTCCTGAGGGACCCGGAGGGCTTCCTGAGATCGGTGGCCGATCAGCTGGAGGCCTGGCACTCTACAGGACACGGCGACAAGACGCTCAGGGCCGAGGTCGCCTCCTTTCTCGAGGGCCTCCGCTCCTTCCTCTCAGGGCAACGTGATGCCTAGGGACCTCAGGACCTCCTCAGCCTTCTGCCTGCCGTAGACCGTAAGGCGGTAGAGCTTGGGGCCCTCACCGGACTCGACCGAGGAGATCAGGCCCTCCATCTCCGTGTAGAGCTTCTTGTCCAGCCACTCCTTCGAGACCTCCTTGCCCAGCTCCCTGCTCCTCTGGTTTATCATCTCCTTGCTCATCTCTCCCTCGAAGTACAGCAAGGTCAGCACGATCTCCTTGTTGCTCATCTTCGGCAGCTTCTCGATAACGGACGGCGGTATGGTCTGCTGACGCGGCTGCTGCTCCTGAGGCGGTGCGAGCTCCACGTAAATCGTGTCGAGGACCTCCTTCGCTGCCCGAACGACGCTCTGAGGGTTGCTGCCTGTCACGGTCACCTTCAGCCTTTGTCCTACTGTCAGCTCGAGGGTTATGGTGACCTCCTCGTCCATTTCCGGGAATCCGTAGTCAAGGAGGATTTTAGTCCTCACCCGCTCGAAGCTGGGGACCTCATCCGTCGGACGGGAGCGACCTTATGAGAAGGGCCCTCGATGGGGCAGGGAGGGGTCTTGGAGAAGATGGCGGACCGCTGGATCAGGGACGTCGCTCTCTCGGCGGAGGGGATGAGGAGGATATCGTGGGCTGAGGCGAGGATGCCGGTCCTGATGAGAATCAGGGAGAGGTTCAGGAGAGAGAGGCCTTTGGAGGGCGTCAAGGTGTCGGCGTGCCTCCACGTCACGAAGGAGACTGCAGCGCTCGTCAGGACCTTGATGGCAGGCGGAGCTGAGGTAGCGCTCTGCGCCTCTAACCCCCTCAGCACACAGGACGACGTGGCGGCCGCCCTCGTCGAGGACGGCGTCTCGGTCTACGCCTTCAGGGGCATGAGGGAGGAGGAGTACTACGAGGCGATAGGGAGGGCGCTGGCGTTAGGGCCGAACGTGACGGTCGACGACGGAGCAGACCTGACCGTGACCGTCCACAAGCTCGCACACGGCATCCCCTCGCCGGAGCTCGAGTGGGTGAGAAGAGGTCTGGGATCGGACAAGGTGGACGTGGGGAGGATAGCCGGTGGGACCGAGGAGACGACGACGGGCGTCATCAGGCTCAGGGCCCTCGAGAGGGAGGGGAAGTTGCTTTACCCGATAATTGCGGTCAACGACTCCCCTACGAAGTCGCTCTTCGACAACCCGATAGGTACCGGTCAGTCGACGATCGACGCGATCCTCAGGGCGACGGGGACGTTGCTGGCCGGGAAGAAGGTCGTCGTCTTTGGATACGGCCGCGTCGGCTCGGGGATCGCTGCAAGGGCAAGGGGCATGGGTGCCGAGGTGATCGTGGTCGAGGTCGATCCGGTGAAGGCTCTGAGCGCTGCGATGAACGGCTTCAGGGTCTGCAGCTCGCTGGAGGCCGCAAAGGTCGGGGACGTCTTCATCACGGCCACTGGGAACATCAACGTGATCAGGAGGGAACACATGGAGGTGATGAAGGACGGAGCGATGCTGGCGAACGCCGGGCACTACGACGTCGAGATCTCTCTGAAGGACCTGCGGGAGATATCGGTCGAGGTGGAGGAGGTGAACCAGTACGTGAAGCGCTACAAGACGAGGGACGGCCGGAACCTCTATCTCCTTGCCGAAGGGAGGCTGGTGAACCTGGTCGCCGCTGAGGGGCATCCGCCTGAGGTGATGGACCTGAGCTTCTCGCTCCAGGCCCTCTCGGTCGAGCACTTGGTGAGGAACAGGGGTCGGCTGGAGGTCAAGGTCCACGACGTCCCCACGGAGATAGACAGGGAGGTGGCCACGACGAAGCTCAGGACGATGGGTATAGAGATCGACAGGATGACCGAGGAACAGGTCCGCTACGTCTCCGACTGGAGGCTCGGCACCTGAGCGACCGAAACTAACGGATCCTCTCTCATCACTTCTTCTTCCTTCCAGTGCGCCTTGCTGCGATGAGACCGATCTTCTGTCCCGGAGGCGCCGTCCTCTTCACCGGCTCCGGCCTGCTGAGCTTGCCGCCCGCACCGCCCCCGAACGGGTGCTTCACAGGCTGCATCGCCACTCCCCTCACCCTCGGGTAGCGGCCGAGCCTGTGCTTCGACTTCATCCAGTGGAACTTCTTTCCGGCCTTGAGGAAGGGCTTGTCGGTCCTTCCGAGTCCAGCGACCACCCCCACTATCGCGAAGCACCTGCTGTCCAACTCCTTCAGCTTCTTGGAGGGGAGCCTGATGATGGTCCGGTCGCCGACGTGGGAGACGACCTCAGCGAAGGTCCCTGAGCTCCTGACGAGCTTCCCGCCGTCTCCTGGCCTCAACTCTATGCATGAGACCGATGCGCCCTCCGGCACCGATCCGATGGGGACGATGTTCCCGACCGATGGCGTGGCCTCAGGACCTGCCTCGATGAGCTGGCCGACGTAGAGGCCCATTACCGCCGGAACGTAGAAGGTCGTCCCGTCAACCTCCACCTCAGCGACCGGATAGCCACGTCCAGGGTCGTGGTGGAGCTCCACTACCCTACCCCTCACCGTCTGGCTTGAGAAGAGGTGGCTCGGATAGCCGAGGACGAACTTCCTCTGGATGCTGGCCCTGTAAACTGGGGAGCCGTGTCCGATCCTCTGGGCCATCGTCCTCTTGGGCATCTCCTATCCCCCGGTCATCCCGGACCCCTGTTTCAAAAACGTTCACACGATGACTCCCAGCTTGACGGCGAGCTCGGACGCCTTGTACTCGGGCTTCAGCTTGACGTAGGCCTTCTTCTCGCCCCGTGGCGTGATCAACGTGTTGACCTTCTCGACCTTGACGCCGTAGAGCTTCTCAACGGCCCGCTTGACGTCCTCCTTCGTCGCCTCGATCCTCACGATGAAAGTCAGCTTGTTCTCCTTCTCGATCAGGGAGACGGCCTTCTGCGTCCTGACCACCGCCAGTATGACCTCGTCCGGGTTCATGCGGCTCCGAACCTCCGCTCCAACTCCTTGAGGGCCGAGAGTGTGAAGACCGTGAGGCGGCCGGGGTGCCCTCCCGGTGCGAGGTGGAGGACGCTGAGGTCCTTAGCCAGCACGACGTCGATCCCTGGGACGTTGGAGGCGGCCTTGGATATCCCCTCGTCCCTCGCCACCACCAGCAGCGGCCCCTTCCTCCGCTTGTAGCGCCTCCCCCTCCTCTTCCCCTTTCCAGCCCTAATGCCGGTCTCCGAGGCCCTCTCGAGCTCCTCGCCTAGCCCTAAGGCCTTGAGGAAAGCGACCACGTCCTTCGCCCTCTTGACCGATTCCAATTGGTCCTCGACGACGATCGGTGTGCTGAGACCGTCAGGGATCCTGTGACCCCTCTTCCTGACGTGCTCCGGGGATGCGGTGAAGGCGAGCGCCACGATCGTTGCCGCCCTCCTCTCCTCCTCGTTCAGCTCCTTGTGTATCACCTTCTCAGGAACAGGTGGGTGGGTAGGCCTCCCTCCCACCGCCGACGGCACCCAGCCTCCAGCCCTCGCCTTGCCTGTGCCCGATGCCATGATCCGAGCTATCCTCGCGATCCCGAGGCCGACGCCGAGCGACCTGGCCGAGTACTTGGCAGCAGAACCCTTCCAAGCGCCCTTAGGCTGGAGCGTGTGGGTGGAGATGTGGACGAACGCCCTCCTCACCAGGTCCTCCCTCAGGTCGGCCGAGAAGAACCAGGGGAGCTGGACCTCACCTGTCTTCTCGCCGCTCAGCGAGTAGACGGGTACCCTGATGGCCCTTTCCGCGCTCCTCAACAGCGCCCTGTGGACGACCGTCACGTCGCAGCCACCTCCAGCACGTGATCGGAGTAGAGGACGCCCACGATCTTCGGGGCTCCCAGTTGGTACGACGGAGGCTTAGCCGGCTCCCTCAGTATCACCGGCCTCTTCGGAGGCCCCATCACGGATCCGAGCAGGACGACCGCCGGAGATCTGAGGACCGTGAAGTGCGGGAAGCCACCTGGAGGCGTGAGGGGCGAGCCGTCGTTCAGGACCATCATCAGCCTCTTGTTGAACTCGGTCCTCTTGTGGAACCCGTACTGACCTGCCCTCGGCACGAACCTCGTGACGTACGCGGGCTTCCTGCCTCCTATCGCACCTACTGCCCTCCTCGTCTTCCTCTGCTTCCTCGGAAGGATCTTGACGCCGTGCCTGGCTACGACGCCCGTGAAGCCGTGCCCCTTGGTCACGCCTATCACGTCGACGAAGGACCCGGGCTTGAAGACCTGGTCCACCGTGATCTGTGTCCCCAGGCGCTCCTTTAGGAAGGCGAAGGCGCTCTCAGGCGATCCAGATACGCCGACCTCCAGCAGGAAGGGCTTCTTCTGCGAAAGTCCGGCCTCGGCCGGTATCGAGGCCACGATCGCCCTCACCTCGGAAGCCCTGCCGATCTGGCGCTCCAGCGAAGCGAGGTCTCCTGCTCCTGGTCTTATGCCCCTCACCCTCTCAACCAGGTTCCTCGGCAGCTCCTTCGCGAAGACCCTCCCGACCTCCTTCGGCTCGCCGTAGACGTCAGGGACGAGGACGGTGATCCCGACGAGATAGTTGGGAGGCGTGGCGATGACCGTTCCCTGCGCTGCGACCTCTGTGCCATGCGTCAGGGAGCCCGGGACGTCGTCGATGTACCTGACCGTGACTGAGCCCGCCTTGTAACCTATGAAGCCGAGGAGCTTCGGATCGCTGCTCCAGCTCGGCCAATACTTCACAGTAGGCAGCAGCGTCTTAGCCCTCCTCCTCGGAGCGAAGGCCAGCGAACCCCTCCTCGGCGCCGACCACTTCCTGTGACCCATCCGCTATCCCACGCACCCGCACCCAGCGAATTCTAAAGGATGATCCCGCTGAGGAGAGGCCCCTCGATTCGGCTGTCAGGTTTTTCTCCAGGGGTTGGAGGATCCGGCCAGCATGGCAAGGGTCAGGGTGGTAGTGACGGCCCCCCTCGCGGTACACATGGGAGGGCAAAGGGAGGTGGAGGTCGAGGCAAAGGACGTTAGGGAGCTGGTGATGAAGCTGGTGGAGAGGTTCGGTGCCGAGCTGAGGAACAGACTCCTCGACGAGGAGATGAGGCTCCGCCGGTTCGTCAACCTCTACGTCAACGACACGCTCGTCAGCTGGGACGAGGACAGGCCCTTGAGGGACGGAGATGAAGTTCTAATACTTCCTGCGGTCAGCGGTGGGCGCCCATGAACCCCAGAACGGTCCTCGGCGCGGTCCTCGCTGTAGTCCTGTTGGTGAACGTAGCCATCGGCGAGATGCGAATGGCCTTGACCTTGTTGCCGCTCCACGTCGGCCTCGGAGCAGTGGCCTTCGCCGTCTCTGTGACATACGCCTACGTCGGCCGTAGATTCAGGCCCGCCCTTGCGCTGGGAGCCCTGCTCTCGGTCCTCACGGGCCTTCAGGGTGCGCTCGGGCTGGCGATGTTGCTTTACCACGTCGAGAACCCCGTCGAGACGGTCCACCGCTTCAACGGCTCGGCCACCTTCCTCATCGGCCTCGTGGGAGGGATCCTCGTAGGGAGGGCGGAGAGTAGGGCACAGGGCCGCTGAGGTCGGAGA
>JAVVHL010000062.1:0-7048 GCA_032249575.1 Candidatus Calditenuis sp.
GAGCACGCTGATCACCGATCACCCCCTGGTTCCCTACAGGTACCAGCTGCTCTACCTCGGCTCCGTCATCGGCGAGGGCACGCTGAGGCCCCAGCGGAACGGCGACCTCCTGACGGTGAGGCCCGAGACGCTGGACCTGAACGTCAGGCTCCTATCCCTCGAAGGGAGGCCGGTCTCAGGGACGCTGGTCATCAGCATCGGCAACGCCGAGGTGGGCAGGGTCCAGCTGGCCGCGGAGGGAGGGAGGGTCCAGGGACTTGTGCCGCTGAGTTACAGCTACAGGGCGATCTACATGGGCGTTCAGGTGGCTGAGGGCGAGATCTCCAAGGACGCGCTCAGGAGCGGGAGGGTCGAGCTGAGGGTGAGGGTCCTGGACCTGACGGTCAGGGTGCTGGACTACGACGGAGAGGTGCCTCTGGAGGGAGCGCTGGTCGCTCTGCAGGTCGGAGGGTACAGGGACCTGAAGGCGACAAACGCGACGGGGCAGGCGGTCTTCAGCAACGTTCCATACAGCAAGGCCAACGTCACGGTGAGGTACAAGGGCGTCGAAGTCTACGGCGCCGAGGTCGAGTACAGGCTCGAGGAGAAGTCGGTCATGATCTCGAAGACGAGGGTCTTCAGGGTCCACCTGAACGCGCTCACCGGAGAGAAGTCTCCCCTTCCTGAAGGTAGGTACGTCATCGAGATAGGCGAGTTCAGGTCTGAGGGCGAGCTGGACGAGCAGGGAAGGGCTACCGTGAGGCTAGTGCCCGGAGGGATCGTCAGGGTAACGGTTTACTTCAAGGGGGTACTCGTCAGGCAATCGGAGGAGAAGGTCGACGAGCAGGACGAAAGGCTCGAGCTCGCGACGAAGGTCTTCACGAGGGCAGCCGAAGTCCTCTATCTGGACCTCGAGGGCAACAGGAAGGGCCTGGGCGGCGTCAGGGTCGAGTACAGGCTGAAGGGGTCCAACGAGCTGATCGCCAACGTCACCACCGACGATAGGGGAAGGGCCGTGGCGCTGTTGCCTGCATCGGAGTACGTTGTAGTCTACAGTTACCTCGGCGTGGAGGTGAGCAGGAAGGAGGTGAGCCACATGGCGCGGCTGGAGGAGGAGGTTGAGCTGCCGGTCTACGAGGTCTCCTACAGGGTCCTCGACGTCGAGGGCTCTCCCGTCGGCAACCTGACGGCGACGTTTTTGCTGCTCCAGCAGAAGGGCGGCTTCAAGCAGGTCCTCAAGCAGCACCTCGACCCCTCAGGTGCGGGCACCGCGATCATCCCTGCCGGCAAGTACCTGGTCAGGTTCAACTCGACCTCCTGGACGCAGGAGGCAGGGCTCGAGGTCAACGGGCCCGGGACGAGGAACATCGCGCTCGTCCCGCAGAGGACCCTGCAGGGAGGTGTGCCTTACATCGTCTCGGCGGCTCTCGTGGCCGTGGCAGCCATCGGGATCCTCAAATCCCTCAGCATCAGGAGGGGAGCCGGAGGCCGGGTCGGAAGTGAGGAGGTGACGGGTGGAGCGGAGGGGAGGCCGGCGGAGAAGAAGGCCAGGGAGCATCTGAGGAGGAGGGTGAGGCGGAACATATGAGCTACAGCAGAGGGATCTCGAGGCAACTGAGGGGAGCCCTGCCGCTGATCGCGCTCCTGTTGGCGTTCTTCGCGCTCTTCGTCGGACTCGGCCTAGCGCTGGACACAAGGACTCCACTGGTCGTTGTGGCTTCGGGGAGCATGAGGCCCGTCCTCCACGAGGGAGACATACTGCTGATAGAGGGTGTGAGGTTCGAAGAGATCAGGGCATCGCCCGTCGACGGCGACATAGTTGTCTACCGGAGGCCCTACGACGGCCGGCTGATAGTCCACAGGGCCATAGCGAAGACCTCCAGCGCGCTGATCACGAAGGGCGACGCCAACAGCTCACCCGATCCCTTCCCCGTTCCTCCCGACGCCGTTGTTGGGAGGTGGACTGGGCTGATGATACCCCACTGGACAGGGCTCGGCTACCTCACGCTCTTCCTGAGGGGAGAGATCCTACCTCCCTGGGGACCCGTGATCCTCGGAGTGCTGATCGCAGCCGAGCTCGTCCACATCGCGGTGAGGTACGTTGTGCGTGGGAGGCAGAGGGATCGGGGCCGAGAGGTTACAGGCGATAGGGAGGATTCAACTCCGCCGGCCTCGGCAGAAAGTTCAGAAAACCGGTGAAAAATGGAAGAGCGGTTGGGAAGGACGGAGCGTCAGAGCTGATATGGCAGGCTCTGGAGCGTCAGGAGCACGTCGAGCAGCGACTCCATCGACTTGGTCTGGGTTATGCGGCCTATGACCTTGCCTCCCTCGACGACGTAAAGCCTCCTGATGTTCTTCTCGGCCATAATCTGCAGCGCCCTCCCTATAGGCTCGTCTGGACCGATGGTGATGATCGGAGAGGACATGATCTCCTCGACCCGCATGTTGAGGCTGTAGCCCTTCGAGATGCACCTGCGCAGGATGTCCCGCTCTGTCACGACGCCGACAGGAAGGCCTTCCTTCGTGACGAGGAAGGACCAGACGTTCTCCTTGACCATCCTCTGGACGGCCTCCATCACGGTGGCCTTGGCATCGATCGTGGGGACGTTCGTCTCCATCACGTCCCGGACCCTGACGGTGATGGGCATCTCCCCTCGGCAATAGTCCGATTCGATAAGCTATTACTGTAACCCGTTCGGTTTTGCGGATGGCAAGGGAGAAAAGAGGGCGACGCAACGGCTGAGCGGTGGACCGAGGGTTGAGGCTCTCCGGTTACAGGGGAAGGCTGAGGGAGGTCCTGGAGGAGATCGGTGCGGAGGAGGGCGACGAGCTGGAGGTCGTAACTCCGGACGGTCAGACCTTCGTCGGCTACCTGATCTCGAGGCCTGAGTACGCGGACGAGGACGTCCTTACGATCAAGCTCCGGAACGGATACAACGTCGGGATAGCCTTCACGGAGGGCACGAGGGTCAGGAGGGTCGCAGCGGGGAGGCCGCCGGCCTTCACGAGGGGCGAGATACCTCCTCAGAACCCTTCTCTGCCGAAGGTAGCGCTCGTTGGGACAGGGGGTACGATCGCAAGCCGCGTCGACTACAGGACAGGAGCGGTGAGGCCTGCCATGACGACCGAGGACCTGATCTCGGTGGTGAGGGAGGTGCTCGAGATAGCGAGGATCGACGCTGAGGTCCTCCTCTCGGTCTACAGCGAGAACATGACACCCAAGGAGTGGGAGCTGATAGCGGAGAGGGTAGACCGGAAGATCAGGGAGGGCTACGAGGGCGTCGTGATAGCCCACGGGACCGACACGATGCACTACACGGCAGCGGCCCTGAGCTTCGCCCTCCAGCGCCCTCCTGTTCCTGTCGTATTGGTGGGGGCCCAGAGGAGCTCCGACAGGCCGTCGAGCGACGCGGCCACCAACCTCATAGGCGCCCTGACCGTGGCTGCGAGGGCCCCCTTCGCGGAGGTCTGCGTTGCGATGCACCACTGGCACTCGGACGACGTCATAGCCGTCCACAGGGGGACGAGGGTGGTGAAGCTCCACACCAGCAGCCGCGACGCCTTCAGGAGCGTCAACGCCGGTCCCATCGCTCTGGTGAGGGAAGGGAGCGTAGAGGTCCTCGCGGAGGGGCTGAATCCGAGGGGCTCCGGAGATTACAGGTACGAGCCTGGGTTCGACGGAAGGGCGTACCTGTTGAAGTTCTGGCCAGGGATGGGCCCTTCGATCCTGGAGCACTTGGCTTCCGAGGGCGTCAGGGGCTTCGTCATCGAAGGGACTGGGCTCGGGCACGTGGCTTCTTCCTGGATACCAGTGATCAGGCGCCTCGTGGGTGATGGGGTCTTCGTAGGCATGTGCTCGCAGTGCAGGTTCGGTCGTGTCAACATGAACGTCTACGACAACGGCCGCGACCTCCTTGCTGCAGGCGTCACACCCCTCGACGACATGCTCCCTGAGGTGGCGCTGGTGAAGCTGATGTGGGCCCTGAAGAGGTCCTCGGACCTCGGTGAGGTCAGAAGGCTGATGCTGACGAGGATAGCAGGCGAGATCGGCGACAGGAGCGAGCCTGTCAGGTTGGCTCCCTGAGCCGTGATCGACACCCAGCAACCGGCGGCCCGGTAGAGGTCGTCACCCTTCAAACCCGCAACTCCGTAAACCCCTTTAACTCTGGTGCGACGATCGTAAAACGGAATGGCTGAGAAGCTGAAGCGCGAGTTCATCGAGCTGCTGGAGACGGACAAGGAGTTCAGGTACACGGTGGCAGGCTACCTCGGCCTCTCGGAGGTTCTGAGGAGGATGGACAGGATGGAGGAGAGGATGCTGGCCCTCGAGGAGAGGATGTTGAAGCTCGAGGAGAGGATGCTGAGGGTGGAAGAGAATCAGGAGAGGCTCTGGGAGGCCGTCAAGAGACTTGAGGAGAACCAAAGGAAGCTCTGGGAGGCAGTAAAGGGCCTCGAGGAGGGACAGAACAGACTCTGGAGGTACGTGAAGTCTGGCTTCAGAGAGCTGAGGGAGATGCTGGGCGTGACCTTCGAGGCGACTGCGAGGGCGTTCATCGACGTCCTTCTGGACGAGATGGGGTACCCGGAAGCGAGCGTCAGCGTGAAGCACTTCGCTGTGGACGGCGAGGTGGTGGAGGTTGATGCCTTCTGCGAGGACCCGCTCGTGGTCGGAGAGATTACCAATTACATCAAGTCCAGGAACGAGGCCGAATCGGAGGTCGAGAAGCTCAGGAGCAGGGTCTCCCTCGTCGAGGGGAGATACGGCAGGAGGGTCATGCTGGCTGTACTGGTGGTGGCCACCGCTTCTGAAGAGGTCAGCTCTTACCTGAGGGAGGTCGCAGGCAGGAACGGCATCCTCGTCGTCTTGGGCAGGGAGATCAGGGAGAAGCTGGAGGCCTGACGTGACGGGCCCACGTCAGATTTTTGCCTGAGACCTTACTGCAGCGGAGGAGGTGGGCCGTTGGGCGAGGACCTCTGGACCGGAGACGCGATATTGATGATACCGGGCCCGACCGAGCTGCACCCGAGGGTCAGGAAGGTCCTCTCGGAGAGGTCCCTTCCCCATTACGGCCCCGAGTGGGCTGTCGAGGTGGAGAGGGCGAGGGAGCTGGCCGCGGCGCTATTCGGTTCGAGACCTGAGAACACCTTCCTCATACCTGGACCCGGTTCGCTGGCGCTGGAGCTGGGCAGCAGGACGGTCCTCTCGCGGGGGAAGAAGGCGATAGTGCTGAACAGCGGCTTCTGGGGCGAGCGGCTCTCGGAGCTGGCGAGGAGCCTGGGCGCGAAGGTCGTGGAGGTGAGGGCGGATGAAGGGAACGTTCCAGAAATGGAAGAGGTCGAGGAAGCGCTGAGGAGGAACCCGGACGCGGAGGCGCTGATGCTGGTCCACGTCGATACGGGGCCAGGGGTGATGCACGACCTTAGGTCCTACGTCAAACTTGCGAAGGAGAAAGGACTCAGGGTGATCTGCGACGCGATAGCCTCGTACGGCGCCGTGCCTCTTATGGTGAGGGAGATCGGGATAGACGTGTGCGTCGGCCACCCCAACAAATGCCTGAACAGTATGCCCGGCGTGGCACCGCTCCACATCTCGCCTGACCTCTGGGATGGCATAGATCCGTCGGAGATCGGTGGAGGCTGGATCTCCAACCCCTCCGCCTTCAAGCGGTACTACCTCCTCTGGTCAGAGGAGGGGCACCCGTACCACACGACGATCAACCCGTATGCCGTCATGGCGTTCGCGCTGGCCGCCGAGTCGGCACTCGAGGAGGGACTCGAGAAGAGGTACAGGAGGCACGTCGAGGCGTCGAGGGCCTTCAGGAGGGCCGCATCGGTCCTGGGGCTCAAGCAGGTCGCTGCCTCGGAGGAGGTAGCTTCGCCGACGGTCACGTCGCTTAAGCTGCCTGACGAGTTGAGTGGAAGGGCCGACGAGTTCGTGCACCACATGCTCAAGAAATACAGGGTGATGGTGACCAACGGTCTGGGAAACCTCGTCGACAGCGCAATAAGGGTCGGCCACATGGGCATCACCGCTACAGCCCGGTACCTGATACCGACGATAGTGGCGCTCGGGAGGACGCTGGAGGACCTCACCGGCAGAAAGGTCGAGATAGGGAGGGCGGTTGAGGCCTTCCTCGAAAGCTCGACTAAGCTGACGAGCTAACGCTATAGAACGCATCTCGCGTAGAACCGAAGGAGCTCGTAGACGCTCCTCATCCCTCTCTTGTAGGAGGTCGTGGTTCTGAGGTAGTCCCTTGCGGTGGTGGAGAACCTGACGATGCCTCCGTAACGCATGACAAGCCTCCTGACGTGCTCGTCGCCCTGACGGTCCAGGTCCATCAGAAGGGAGACCGTTTGGCCGTACATCCCCTCGACCTCCCTCTCGAACTCGGAGAGCGTGATCACCCTGAC
Organism: Candidatus Calditenuis sp.; assembly: GCA_032249575.1. Classification (GTDB taxonomy): domain Archaea; phylum Thermoproteota; class Nitrososphaeria_A; order Caldarchaeales; family Calditenuaceae; genus Calditenuis. The sequence goes on from JAVVHL010000062.1 coordinate 6,391, forward strand.
GGTTGCGCCTGACTCGATCAGGGCCCTCCTGTCGCTCTCGCCCTCGACGACCACGGTGGTTTGCGGGTCGTTGAGAAGGCCCAAGAACCTCTCGAGCTCCTCCCTCAGCACCTCCCTCTCCTGCGCTCGGCCCTTACGGGACTTCATCCTGTCATTATCGGATGAGCGAGGCCATCGTTAACCCTCTCCTCAAGCGCACGGTATCCGAGAGCCCTCGGGGTTAGCGCGTTCGGCACCTGAGTCCTCCTCGACGCAAACGCAAGGGGCAGCGCAAATTTTTACAGGGGCAAGACGTTCTGCGTGATGGCTTGAGGCGCGTGAGGGTGCTAGTCGACGGCAGGGTCCAGCGGGTAGGATACAGGTACGTGGTGGCCAACTTGGCGAGGGAGAGGAACGTGAAGGGATACGTCAGGAACCTGGACGACGGCAGGGTGGAGATAGTGGCGGAGGGCGAGGATAAGGAACTGGAGGACTTCCTGGCGAGGATACAGGTGAAGGAGGAGCCGATAATCGTAGAGCGGATAGAGGTGCACGAGGAGAAGCCGACGGGCGAGTTCAAGACCTTCAGGATCGTGACCGGAAGCCTCGAGGAGGAGATGGTGGAAGGGTTCGGAACGGGTGCGAGCTATCTCATGCTGATGCTCAGGTTGCAGAAGGA
>JAVVHL010000063.1:0-7043 GCA_032249575.1 Candidatus Calditenuis sp.
GAGAGCGGATGGGTGGAGGGCGGTTGAGGACGATATTCCTGATAGGCACAGCCTCTTCGGGGAAGTCGACGCTGACGTCGGCGCTGGCGGACTGGCTGAAGGAGAACGAGCAGTCGGTGGCGACAGTTAACCTCGACCCTGCAGTCATCAGCCTCCCCTACGAGCCGGACGTGGACGTCAGGGAGCTGGTCGATTACGAGCAAATAATGGCCGTCAGGGGTGTCGGCCCCAACTCGGCCCTCATCTATTCGATAAGGGAGGTGGCCCGGAACGTCGATGCGCTCGTCGAGGAGATAAGGGACCTCGCTGTCGACTACCTCCTCGTCGACACGCCTGGCCAGATGGAGATCTTCGCCTTCAGGAAGGAGGGGCCGATGATAGCGAAGGCCCTGACCCTGGAGAGGGGCGCGATAATGTACCTCGTCGACCCAGTGCTGGCCAGCGGTCCGAGGTCCTTCGCCGCCTCGATGTTCCTCGCTGCCTCGGTCTTCCTGAGGTTCTCGATGCCTATGCTGATGGCGGTCACCAAGATCGACATCGTCCCTCCGAGGCACATGAAGCGTATAGCCCGTTGGATGGAGTCGCAGGAGTACTTCGAGCAGGACCTCGAGCTGAGCTCTGGTGGCGTCACGATGCTGATGGCGAGGGAGGTGGCCAGGGCCGTCGGCGAGATCAGGTCCATGATACCCTATGTGATGCTCTCCTCCAAGACGCTCGAAGGTTTCCCGGCCCTGCACATGGTAATAACACGCCTCTTCGGAGAGGGGGAGGACGAACTGAGATGAGCGGATACGATAGCGGATCCCTCGAGGAGCAGATCTACGCGATAAAGGAGAGGATCAGGGAGCTCGAGGACAAGATAGCGGAGGTCAAGACCGAGGCGCTGGAGTATCACCAGAGGAGGAGAGAGTTGCGCGACGAGCTCCAGCGGATAAAGGAGAAAGTGGCCGAGCTGAAGGCGGAGAAGATCAGCCTCCTCGAGGCGGCGCGTCAGTTAAGGGGCGAGGTGAGGCGGTTGAGGGAGGAGCTGCTCAACGCGGTCTTCGAGGTGAGGAGCAAGAGGGGCGAGATCAAGGGCACCCTGAAGCGGATAGACGTCGAGAAGATCAGGAAGAGGCTGGACGAGATCGACCTGTACCTCGCAGCTCACAGGGTGAGAAGGGAGGAGGAGCGGAGGCTCTTCGAGGAGGCATCGAGGCTCGAGGCGATGCTGAACGAGTACGAGAGGGCTTTGAGGATAAACGAGGAGCTGCTGAAGATGTACCCGGAGATCGAGGCGAAGAAGAAGGCCCTAGACGAGAAGAGGGCGGCGTTGGAGGAGCTCAACAACCGTCTCTCCGCCATCACGTCGGAGATGAACTCACTGAACGCGCGGTTCGACATGCTCAAGGCCGAGCTGGAGGAGGTCCAGCAGAAGTACGCGCAGGTGAAGAACGTCTGGGACAGGTATGAGGCCGAGGTGATCCTCCTCGCGTCGAGGGTCTTCGACCTGAGGAGGGCCCTGAGGGCCGAGAAGGAGGAGTACCTGAAGCGGAGGATCTCCGCGATAAAGGAGAAGAAGAAGCGGGAGGCGCTCGAGAAGCTCTCGAGGGGCGAGAAGGTCGACTTCGAGGAGCTGAAGCTCTTGGTGGACGACGACGAGGTCTTCGAGATCTTCAAGCAGGTCAGCGAGGGTACCTGAGCCCTCACGCGCAAAAGGTCCAAATCCAGAGCATGCGGGATAGGTGGGGATTGGAGGTTCCTGCTGAGCAGGTCGAGGAGGTCAGGGCCCTCGTATCGAGGCACTTCACCGTAACTGACGTCTTCTACGAGGGAGGGAGCCTGACGTTCAGGGTTTTCGAGACCGAGATCAAGGAGAGGTTCAAGTCGCTGTACCGCGAACTCTCGAGGGCGGGCTACGTTCCCGTCTCGGAGCGCGACGAGGCAGGTGTCAAGGTGAAGGTCTACCGTTTTCAGACTGCTACGTGGAGAAGGAGCCTGACGCCGCTGGTTCTGCTTCTGGTGACCCTCGTGACCACCTTCCTCGACGGCTACCTCAGGTCGCTGGGAGGCGGCGACCTCCTGAGGCCGCCCTACAACGACCCGCTCTTCAGCGCAACCGTCTATGCAGCAGCCGTCATGGCTATAATAGGGATCCACGAGCTGGGCCACAAGATCTCGGCCCGGATAGACGGCATCGAGACGAGCCTCCCCTACTTTATACCCGGCATTCCGGGGACCATACCGACGTTCGGGGCGGTGATCTTCCAGCGCGGCCCCATCGCCAACAGGGACGACCTCTTCGACCTCGGAGTCAGCGGGCCCGTCGCAGGCTTCGCGGTCGCTCTGGTCGTCACCTACCTCTCGTACTCGACGGCCACGTGGCTCCCGGCCGATGAGGTGATGAGGCTTGTGGAGGAGGGGAAGGTTGCGGTACTGGGGGCGCCCCTGATCTTCGAGCTCTTCGACGCCCTCATGGGCAGGGAGAACCTCGTGCCGATCTTCCCGCCGTTCGGCTTCGCGGCGTGGCTTGGCATGGTGGTTACGAGTCTCAACCTTCTCCCCATCTGGCAGCTGGACGGAGGGAGGATCTTCAGGAGCTTCCTCTCTCGCCGCGCCCACCTGATCGCCTCCTACGTCTGCGTGGCCCTCCTTGCCCTCACCGGTTACTTCTTCTTCGCGATCCTGCTTTTGCTTATGATGCGGATCCCGTCCGACATTCCGGTGCTGGACAACGTCTCGCCGCTCTCGAGGGGGAGGAAGTTGGCCGTAGCTGGTGTGATGGCCATGATCGTCGTGACCTTCGTCGTGATGTCGTTCCCCCTGCCGCTCAGGCGTTAGGTCGATGAGGTAAGGGCCAGCTCAGCAGCTGCGAGGTCAGACCTGCTGGAAGCCGAGCGCCGCCCTCCGTATCACCGCTACCCTGATCTCCCTGCCGACGAAGCGGGTGGCCGCGTGGACCAAGTCGTCGACCTTCTGGACCTGCCTGAGGCCGAGGAGGTCCTGAACGATCGCACGGGGCAAAGGCGCGTTCGTCAGAAGCCTGACTCTAGACCTTTCGCCCCTGAACCTAGAGGCCAGGAGCGAGTACGTGTCACCTGCGACGTCCTGGCTTTCGACGACCATCCGCTCGAGGGCCCTGCTCGAACCGAAGCCCTCGCCGCATCCGCACACCAGCCCCAATACCCTCCCGTCATCTGCTAGATCGGAGAAGCTCAGTGCCACCATCAAGGATCCGACGAAGGTCCTGTCAAAGGGCCTCCCGCCGGGCGAGCAGACGACCAAGTCGTATCTTCTGTCGGGTCGCTGCGCAGGAGTTCGCTGCTCGACGAAGCCGAGGAAATCGCCCCTCGCGTCCAGCACGTATCGCAGGACCTGGACCTTCAGGCTCCCAACCGGCACCTCGATCGCCTTGAAGAATGCGTCAGCCAACGAGAGGTCGTCGAGCGAGTGGAAGACCGAGTTGACCGCAGGCACAACCAGCAGAACCTCCTCTACCCCCAAAAGCCTCTCCCTGAGAGCCCTGAGGTCGGATCCGCCGCTGACAGGGATCGCGCCCCTCTCCTCGACGGCCCTCAGAAGCCTCGCTCCAGAATGTGGCGAATCGAGGTCGACCCACGAGACCGCATAAATCGTCTCCGAGGGGAGCCTGCCGATCAGGTCACCGACCGATGAGGGCGAGGAGAAGGTCACGTCGACTACCGCAACCGATGGCTCTCGGTCGAGCACAGGATCCCGCCGCAACGAGGTAGGGTCAGGCTCAGCAGGGTCCAGCAGGTCGACGAGCGCCTCGCTCGGCAGCTCCACCAGCAGCTCAGTCTCGTCCCAAGGCACCCATACTTCCATTCACTTCCTGCCCCAGTCGGATGAGAAGGTCCCAGGCATATCGGTCCTCTGGAAGCCGTGTTTTCCGAAGTAGTCGCGCAGCGCCTGGACTAGGTTCGCCGTCAGTCGCTTCGAAGTGATGGCCAGGTACCAGTTGAGGGCGGAGGAAGTTACAGGTGCTGGGACGCCGAGCCGTGCCGCCAGCGCCACGAACCCTCCCCACTCGGAGAAGTGCTCCCTGAAGTCCTTCTGGAACTCCTCCATCAGCTGGAACGTCCTGCTATCCCCCTCGACGGCGCTCATCGCAGCATAGGCCCTCTCCACGATCCTCGACCTGATGATGCAGCCAGCCCTCCAGACCCTGAAGGCCTCAGCCACGTCGAAGCCGTACCCGAGCGACTTGGAAGCGACCTCTAGCAACAGCGATCCCTGGAGGTATGAGGCGACGAAGGTGAGGTAAAGGGCCCACCTGCACGCCTCGACGACGTCACCCTCTGCCCGGAGCAGGGAAGCGGTGCATGCGTACCTCGATGCCCTCTTCCTGAATTCCCGCATGGCGCTGACGAAGCGGCCGTGTACCGCCTCCGCTATGGACGGCGTTGGGACGCCGAGGTCCAGCGAGAGCTGGGCAGTCCAGATCCCGGTGCCCTTCTGCTCGGCGACGTCCAGGACCTTCTCTATCAGCGGCTCCTCCGACCCTTCCTCCCTGTACCGCAGCACCCTGTAGGTGGCCTCCACCAGGAAAGAGGAGAGCTCGCCTCCAGACCAACTCTCGAAGACGGAGGATGCCTCGTCGGGGCCCATGCCGAGCCCGTTCCGGAGGACGGCGTAGACTTCAGCGATCCCGGCCATCATGGCGTACTCGATGCCGTTGTGGACGGTCTTGACCAGATGCCCCGAGCCTCCTGGTCCGAAGTAGGAGACGCAGGGGTCGCCGTGGTGCCTCGCCGCAGCCTCCCTCAGCACCTCCTCCACCGACCCGTAACCCCTGATCGAGCCGCCGGCCATCATCGAAGGCCCCTTCAAGGCGCCCTCGTAGCCGCCGCTGACGCCCATCCCGACGAAGTCGATGTCCTGCCTAAGGAGCTCCTCGTACCTCCTGTCCGAGTCCCTGAAATGTGAGTTGCCGCAGTCCAGCAGGACGTCTCCGGGCTCCAAGTGAGGCCTCAGCTGCGCTATCACCTCGTCGACCGGCTTACCTGCCTTCACGAAGAGGAAGATCCTCCTCGGTCTTGAGAGGGACGAGGCGAACTCCTGCAGGGAATACGTCCCCCTCAGACGCGCCGTGCTGCCTGCCCTCTCGAGGAAGGCCCTGGTCCTCTCAGGCGTCCTGTTGTAGACCGAGACGGAGAAGCCCCTGCTCAGCAGGTTCATCGCGAAGTTCTCGCCCATCGGACCGAGCCCGAAGACGCCGACGTCGGAGCTGCCCTGCATGCCGTTTGGACTCGATCCGGCCTTGCTATAAGTGAATGGTGAGCGGAGACCATGAACTCCTCCAGGAATATGCGCTGAAAAAGTTGGAGGTTGTGAAGAGCGAAGAAAAGCGAGGCGGGAACGAGTTCAGTCGAACTCGGTTGTCTCGGTCTCCTCTTCCTTCTTCCCCTTCTTCTCTTCCTCCTTCTTCTTGCTCGCGGCGATGACGTCGTCGATCCTGAGGATCATCGCAGCCGCCTCGAAGCTGGACTTCAGCGCCTGAACCTTCACCTTCAGCGGCTCGATCACTCCGACCTGGAACATGTCGTCGACCTTTCCGGTCATGAGGTTGATGCCATAGGAGATGCCGTTCTCGGCGTGCTTGTTCCGGAGAGCAGTCATGATGTCGATCGGGTCGAGGCCTGCGTTCTCGGCAAGGGTCTTCGGGATGATCTCCAGCGCCTCGGCGAATGCCAGCATCGCCAGCTGCTCCTTCCCCGGGTACTTGGAGGCCTCCTCCCTCACCGCCTTAGCCAGCTCCACCTCGACCGCTCCTCCGCCTGGGACGAACCTGTTGTCGTCGACGATGTTGATGACGTTCATGATGGCGTCGTTCAGGGCCCTCTCAGCCTCGTCGAGCTGCCTCTCGAGACCTGCCCTGATCAGAACTGATACCGCCTTCGGGTCCTTGCAGCCCTCCACGAAGACCATCCTGTCCTCTCCGATCTTCCTCTCCTCGACCAGCTCCGCATAACCGAGGTCCTTGGGCTCGAGGTCCTCGAAGTTGGTGACGATCCTGCCTCCAGTCGCCTTCTCGAGCTTCTCCATGTCGCTCCTCTTCACCCTCCTGACCGCGAGTATGCCCTTCTTCGCCAGGAAGAACTGCGCCGCATCGTCGATCCCCTTCTGGCAGAAGACCACGTTGGCGCCTACCGAAGCTACCTTGTCGACCATCTCCTGGAGGATCCTGTGCTCCTCGTCGAGGAACTGCTTCATCAGCTCTGGGCTCCTGATCCTGATCTCGGCGCTGAACTCGGTCTTCTCTATCTCGAAGGGCGCATCGATCAGCGCGATCTTGGCCTGCTTGACGGTCTTCGGCATGGCAGGGTGGACCACCTCCTTGTCGACGATTATCCCCTTGACGACCTGGGACTCGAGGAGGCTCTTGCCGATCTTCTTGACGATCTGGATGTCGTCCTTGTCGGCCTTCCTCTTGCCGTTGACCTCCCTCACGACGCTCAGGACCGCTTCTATAGCCAGGTCGGCGATGTGGTCGGTCGCGAAGCCGAGGGACTTGCTGCCTAGGGAGGTCTTGACGATCTTCCTCAGCGTCTCCCGGTCCTCGAGAGAGACCGGCCTCGCCACCTCCTCGAGCCTCTTCAGCGCCACCTGCAGGGCCCTACGATATCCTGTGATGATGGTGCTCGCGTGGATCTTCTGGTCCAGCAGCTCCTCCGCCTTCCTGAGCAGCTCGCCAGCTAGGACGACGGCGGTAGTGGTCCCGTCGCCGACCATCTTGTCCTGGGTCTTGGCCACCTCGATGATCATCTTCGCAGCGGGGTGCTCGACGTCCATCTTCTCGAGGATCGTGGCGCCGTCGTTGGTGACGACCACGTCACCGATCGAGTCGACGAGGATCTTGTCCATCCCCTTCGGGCCGAGCGTGGTCTTGACGATCTCGGCGATGATCTTCGCCGCGGCGATGTTGTTCCTCTGCGCTGCCCTTCCCCTCGTCCTCGATGTGCCCTCCTTCAGGATTATCACGGGTTGCCCAGATAGGGCCATCTCAGATCACCTGGCATCCACCGCTATAGCCACCTCATAAA
>JAVVHL010000064.1:0-6966 GCA_032249575.1 Candidatus Calditenuis sp.
TGGCAAGGGAGTGGCGTTTTATGCAGGCCCTTATGAGGTCACCGAAATACACGTTGGAGGATTTCGAGCTTAACTTCAATACCGACATCGCCGCTCCGTTACCGAAGGCATGACCGCTCAGCAGAGGCTCACCCTCGCCCACTACAGGACGCCCCTGACCAACGACTGGTGCCCTGGTTGCGGTGACTTCGGCATCCTCGCATCGATCCAGATGGCCCTCGCTGAGCTCCAGATCCCGCCCCACAAGGCGGCCATCTTCTCGGGAATCGGATGCTCCGGCAAGCTCCCCCATTACGTGAACGCCTACGGCATCCACACGGTCCACGGCAGGCCTCTGCCCTTCGCGATAGGCGCGAAGCTGGCCAATCCCTCGCTGACGGTGATCGCGGTCTCCGGAGACGGCGACGGCCTCGGGATAGGGGCGGGCCACTTCGTCAACGCAGGAAGGAGGAACGTCGACCTCACCTACATCATCCACAACAACGAGGTCTACGGCCTCACCAAGGGACAGGCCTCGCCCACGATGAAGCTGGGGATGAAGACCAAGGCCCTCGCCAAGCCGAACATCAACGACGCCGTGAACCCGGTCGCTCTTGCGATCGTCTCGGGCTACACATTTGTGGCAAGGGGCTACGCCTACGACACGAGGCACCTGAAGGAGCTGATCAAGCAGGCGATCCAGCACAAGGGGACAGCGCTTGTCGAGGTTCTGCAGCCCTGCCCGACCTACAACGACGTCCACACTAAGGAGTGGTACGGAGGTGAGGACAGGATCGACCCGGTGACGGGTAAGCCCATCCCGAGGATCTACAAGCTCGAGGAGACGGGCTACGACGGCGTCGTTAGGACCGGGTCGGAGGAAGAGGTGATCGAGAAGAAGGCGAAGGCCATCGCGAAGGCCTACGAGTGGGGCGACAGGATACCTGTGGGCGTCTTCTACGCGAACCCCTTCGTCCCGAGCTACGAGGAGAGGATCGCGAAGATCGCTCCCAGCTACCTCCAGGCTCCCCCAGCTTTCCAGCCGATCAGGACCAAGTCCCTGAAGCCTGTGGCCGACATAACTCCGTTCCTCGAGGAGCTGATGATCAGGTAGAACGAACAACCCTGTTCTTTTTGGATGTGGAATTTCAGAAATTGTGAGCAATGGAAATCTGAGCTGCGGTTTTAGACCGTGATGGCAGCCTCCACCTTCTCCTTGATTGCAGCCTGAGCAGCAGCAAGCCTCGCGATCGGGATCCTGTACGGTGAGCAGCTGACGTAGTCGAGGCCTGCCTCGTGGAAGAACATGATGCTGTTCGGCTCGCCGCCGTGCTCTCCGCAGATGCCCACCTCCAGCCTCGGGTTGGCAGCCTTGCCCTCAGCCGTCCCTATCTTGACCAACCTTCCGACGCCCTCCCTGTCAAGCACCTCGAACGGGTTCTCCTTCAAGATCCCCTTCTCGAGGTAGGGTTGAAGGAACTTGAACTCGGCGTCGTCCCTGCTGAAGGCTAGGGTCGTCTGGGTCAGGTCGTTGGTGCCGAAGGAGAAGAAGTCGGCCACCTTGGCGATCTCGGATGCTGTGAGGGCGGCCCTGGGCGTCTCGATCATCGTCCCGAACTTGAAGGGTATCCTCTTTCCGGTCTCGGCGAAGACCTCCTCCGCCGTCTCCTCCACGAGCTTCCTGATGATCTCCAGCTCCTTCGCGAAGGCCGTCTGGGGTATCATGATCTGGACCTCAGCCGTCTCCCCCTCCTCCTCGAGGACCTCGATCGCAGCCCTCAGGATAGCCCTGACCTGCATCCTGTAGATCTCGGGGTGGGTGATCGCGAGCCTACATCCCCTGTGTCCAATCATCGGGTTGTGCTCCCTGAGCGCCTCGACCTTCCTGAGGACCCTGAGCTTCTCCTCGATCTCCTTCTCGCTCGCTCCCTTCATCCTCATCTCGTAGATCTCCTTGATCAGCTCCTCAGCTGGCGGGAGGAACTCGTGGAGCGGCAGGTCGAGGAGCCTCACCGTCACCGGTAGGCCCTTCATCACCCTGAAGATCTCCTTGAAGTCCTGGAGCTGCATCGGGTAGAGCTTCTCCAGCGCCGCCCTCCTCTCCTCATCGGTCGTAGCCATGATCATCTCCCTCACGATCGGCAACCTGTCAGGGGCGTTGAACATCCGCTCGGTCCTGCAGAGCCCTATCCCCTCTGCCCCGAACTCCCTCGCCTTCCTGGCTGCCTCCGGCGTGTCGGCGTTCGCCCTTACCCCCAACCGCCTCCTCTCGTCGGCCCATTTCAGCAGGACCTTCAGCTCCTCCGTCATCTCCGGCTCTATCGTGGGCACCTCGCCGAGCATGACGTAACCGGTTGAGCCGTCTATCGTGATCACGTCTCCCTTCTTCACCACAACGCCTGAGGCGGTGACGAACTGCTCCTTCTCAAGGTCTATCGTGATCTCCTCGCACCCTACCACGGCCGGCTTACCCATACCCCTCGTCACGACGGCCGCGTGGCTCGTCATCCCTCCCCTGCTGGTCAGGACGCCCTGAGCGGCTATGATCCCCTTTATGTCGTCTGGAGTCGTCTCCGGCCTCACGAGGATCACCTTCTCCCCAGCTTTGCCCATCTCGACGGCGTCCTCGACCCGGAAGACGACCTTGCCTGTGGCGACCCCGGGCGATGCGTTGAGGCCCTTCGCGATCGGGTTGACCTTCGCTTTCGGATCGAGGCGCCTGTGCAGCAGCTGGTTCAGGTCCGAAGGCGAGACCCTCATCAGCGCCTCCTCGACGGTGATCAGCCCCTCCCTAACCATGTCAACCGCGATCTTAACGGCCGCCTGAGCGGTCCTCTTCCCGTTCCTCGTCTGGAGGAGGTACAGCTTCCCGTCCTCTACGGTGAACTCGAAGTCCTGCATGTCCCTGAAGTGCCTCTCGAGCTTCTCGGCCACTTCCTTCAGCTGCTCGTAGATCTTCGGGTCCACCTTCTCAAGCGGCAGGGGGGTCCTGATGCCAGCGACGACGTCTTCGCCCTGGGCGTTGGGCAGGTACTCGCCGTAGAGCCTCTTCTCTCCAGTAGAGGGGTCGCGTGTGAAGCCTACACCGGTCCCCGAGTTGGGGCCCGTGTTCCCGAAGACCATCATCTGTATGTTGACTGCGGTCCCGAGGTCGTCGCTGATCTTGTAGTAGCGCCGGTACTCGATGGCCCTCGGGTTGTTCCACGACCTGAAGACCGCCTCTATGGCCATCTCTATCTGCCTCCACGGGTCCTGCGGGAACTCCTTTCCGGTGTGCTCTCTGATGATCCGCTTGAACTCCTCGACGATGGACCTGAGCGCCTCAGCCGAGAGCTCGTGGTCGTGCTTCACGCCCTCCCTCTCCTTGTAGCGCCTCAGAACCTCCTCGAACTTCTCGCCCGGTACGCCCATCACTATGCGGCCGAACATCTGGAGGAGCCTCCTGTAGGCGTCGTAGGCCCACCTTCGGTTCCCGGTCTTCTCGGCGAGCCTCTCGACGATCAGGTCGTTGAGGCCGACGTTCAGGATCGTGTCCATCATCCCCGGCATCGAGTATGGCGCTCCTGACCTGACGGAGACGATCAGGGGCCTCTCTGGATCGCCGAGCCTCTTGCCCACCTTGGCGCTCAGCTGATCGAGCTTGACCTTCACCTCCTCGAGGACCTGCTCAGGAACCCTTCCGTTGTTCCTGTAGTACTCCCTGCAAGCTTCGGTCACTATCACCATGCCCGGAGGAACTGGAAGGCCCACTGAGGTCATCTCCACAAGGCCGTAGCCTTTCCCTCCCAGCTCGAACCTCGTCAGACCGACGGCCTCCTCGAAGAGGTACACGTACCGCTTCATCGCTTTTCAATCAGCATACGCAGCCTCACGTAAAAATCTCATCGCCCGGCAGCGGTGCCCAGAAAGGACCTCACCGATATGAGGGACCGACACAGCAGAAGAACCGTGGGAGACCTGACTGGAAGGGTCGCGCTCGTCACCGGTGCGTCGAGGGGCATAGGGAGGGCGACCGCGATAGAGCTGGCGCGCGAGGGGTGCGACGTGATCTGCAACTACCTCTCGAGGGACGAGGACGCGACGGCAACGGCGAAGGAGATCAGGGAGCTGGGGAGGGAGGTGCTTCTGGCCAAGGCCGACGTATCGGTGCGGGAGGACGTCGACAGGATGGTCTCGGAAGCCCTCGACAGGTTCGGCCGGATCGACATCCTGGTCAACAACGCTGGCGTCTTCATGAGGGGTGGAGTGTTGGACGACATAAGCATCCTCGACAAGCTGTACGCGGTCAACGTCAAGGGCGTGGTCAACTGCACCGCAGCGGTCGTTCCGGTGATGATGGCTAACAGGTACGGGCGCATCATCAACATCACCTCGATCGCGGGCCTCGGGACCTCAGCGAGGAACACGACGTACTACGCCATGACGAAGGCCGCAATAGTCGTGCTGACGAAGAGGCTTGCGCTTGAGCTCGGTGAGTACGGGATCACCGTCAACGCGGTGGCACCAGGCGTCATAGCGACCGAGATGATACTGGGGAGGCCTGCGAAGGAGGCGGAGGAGACGATCAGGTGGGCTGAGGCCAGAACAGTCCTGAGGAGGATAGGGAAGCCGGAGGAGGTGGCGAGCGTCGTGGCCTTCCTCGCGTCCGACAAGGCCTCTTTCATCACAGGGCAGGTCATCACCGTCGACGGGGGCAGGATCGACTTCCTCTCCCACTCCGCGTGACAGGTCCTGAAAAAGGCTGATAGCAGGCCGTGAACGGGTGATGGTGCCGACGTTTGAGGAGCATCAGGACGATCCACCAGCGGATCGCGCGGCATCTCGAGTCCGAGGGTTATGAGGTCGAGTTGGGCGAATCGGTCGTAAGTTTCAGGTCCGGCAGGATAATCGGGACCGTGAGGGTCGTTGAGGAGGAGGGGACGATGGCCGACCTTCTCTCGGCTACGCTGGACGCGTACCACGACTCGACGAAGGGGATGCTCGCATACGTTGCCGCGCCCTCTGCCCTGATCGACCGCTTGGGCATCCACGTCTTCAGGCTCTACGGTCTAGGTCTCCTGACCTACAGCGGCGATTACGTAGAGGAGGTCATCTCGCCGAGGCTGCGCGAACCCGAACTCCGCGACCGAACGGGGGTAGAGGACGTGGAGGAGAGGCCGAAGGAGAGCCAGCAGGGCGCCACGGTCGAGCTCATGACCAAGATGATCTCGATGCTGGAGGAGATCCTCAGGAAGGTCGAGGGGCTGGAGGTGCGCGTCGCGACCGGCGTCCAGGCGAGGGAGAAACCGCACTCTACGGAGACAGTTCTGGAGGTCACCGAGGTCCTCAGGAGGCTGCAGGAGCTCGAGTCGAGGGTTGCGGCGCTCGAGGGCCTCAGGAGGTTGGTAACCGAGGTGGAGGCTCTGAGGGCGCGGGTCGAGTCCCTTGCGAAGCAGCTGTCCGCATTAGCTACGAGAGAACAGGTGGCCGTACCTCCACCAGCCGTGGAGAGGCCCACCTCCATTACTGCAGACACATCGGAAGGCTTCGAGCTGCCGAGCTTCCTGAGAGACAACCCCTGGGTCGAGATCCTCTCCAAGAAGGGAAGGGAACGGCAGCAGTAGGTCCTCGATACAGTTGATGAAAGAGAAAAATCAGAGCGACCGCAACATTTGCAGTGGGTGTGGTAGTATGCCGATCGAGCGCGTGAGGACTTACATCCAGGGGTTCGACGAGATAGTCAACGGAGGGATACCGAAGCGCAACGTGGTGTTGCTGAGCGGAGGGCCTGGGACTGGCAAGTCGATCTTCGGCTACCAGTTCCTCTACAACGGCCTGAAGAGGGGAGAACCTGGGGTACTGGTGGCGCTGGAGGAGCACCCGGTCCAGGTCAGGGTCTCCATGTCCCAGTTCGGGTGGGACGTCACCGAGTACGAGAAGGATGGGACCTTCGCGATCGTCGACGCCTTCACGGCCGGCATCGGAGAGGCTGCCAAGAGGGAGAGGTACGTCGTGAGGGCTCCCGACGACTACATGGCGTTGGTCGACGTCCTGAGGGAGGCCCTGCGGGAGACGAGGGCTGTGAGGTGCGTGATCGACTCGGTCACCACGCTTTACATCACGAAGCCAGCGGCCGCGAGGGGAATAGTGCTCCAGCTGAAGAAGGTCCTCTCCGGGATGGGTGTGACCTCGATCTTGATATCGCAGGTCAGCGTGACCGAGAGAGGGTTCGGGGGACCGGGGGTCGAGCACGCGGCTGACGGGATAGTGAGGCTCGACCTCGACGAGATCGACGGCGAGCTGAAGAGGAGCATCATCGTCTGGAAGATGAGGGGTACCGCCCACTCGATGTCGAGGCACCCGATCGAGATAACGGACAACGGGATCGTCGTTCACAGCACGAAGAAGTTCGCAGCGCCCAGGCGGGCCGTTGTAGAGGAGGTCAGAGCGGAGGGTGAGGGAGATGTCTGAGGTGCCCCTGTCTCCGGTCGGAAGGGAGGAGATCCACAGGCTCGAGGCCGCGCTCCTGATAGCTTCGCTCTTCAGCAAGGAGGCGATAGAGGAGTTGAGGAACCCAGAGGGGAGGCTCACGTGGGTCGACAGCCTCGCGGTAGCCGCTGCAGCGCTGGCCAGGGAGAGGGCCAAGATGCCGGTCTCTCAGATAGCGGAGGAGCTCGGGAGGACAGAGGCCACGATCAGGTCCCACCTCTCCGGCAGGACGAAGGCCGGGAAGCTGGTCAGGGAGACCTACGAGCGCTTCTTGAGGGAGGGCGTCAAGATCGAGGTGCCAGAGATCTTCAGGAGCGTACAACAGACGCTCGCCGAGGACCAGCGCGTGAAGGAGCTGGAGGAGCTCAGGGCCAGGGTCAAGGAGCTCGAGGAGAAGGTCGGTGCTCTCTCCTCAGAGGTCGAGAAGCTCACGTCGGTCAGGGCCCGAGTTGTTGAGCTCGTCGGCCAATTGGAGTCCCACGTCCAAAGGATCAAGGAAGCACTTGGGGAACAGTGACG
>JAVVHL010000065.1:0-6917 GCA_032249575.1 Candidatus Calditenuis sp.
GGACCTGCTTGCCACTAAGCGTCACGTTCTGGGCTTGGGGTCCTGAGGACCGGCGGTATGAGTCCGGCCCTGATGGCGTGATCGGCGAGGACGATGGCTACCACGGACTCGACGACCGGCACAGCCCTCGGCCCTATCACCGGATCGTGTCTGCCAGTCACGACTACCTCCTCCTCCCTCATCGTCGAGAGGTTCAGCGTCCTCTGGGGCTTCGAGATAGAGGCGGGCGGCTTGAAGGCGATCCTCACCACGATCTCCCGGCCTGTGGAGAGGCCTCCTACGATCCCTCCGGCGTTGTTGGTCTTCGGGAGGACCTTCCCGTCCATCAGCGTCAGAGGGTCGTTGTTCTCCGAGCCCCTGCTCCTGACGACTCCGAACCCGCGGCCGAACTCGACGCCCTTCACAGCCGGTATGGAGAAGAGGGCCCTTGCGAGGTCCGAGTCGAGGGAGGAGAAGACAGGTTCGCCCAACCCTTGGGGGACGTTGACGGCGATGCACTCGACGAGGCTTCCGACGCTGTCGCCCGACGCCCTCGCCTCCCTTATCAACTCGGCCATCCTCTTCGCCGTCTCCTCGTCAGGGCACCTGACCTCGTTGGAGTACCTCCTCTCCCTGATCGCATCGATGGGCATCTCAGGAGCGACAACGTCTCCCACCTGCTTCACGTAGGCCATCACCTCGACCCCGAGTGTCTCCCTCAGCAGCTTCAGAGCGACGGCCCCTGCCATCACGAACCCGGCCGTTATCCTCCCCGAGAACCTCCCCCCTCCCCTGTAGTCGTTGAAGCCGCCGTACTTCACTTTGGCGAAGTAATCGGCGTGCCCTGGCCTCGGCGTCTCGAGCAACCTCATGTAGCTCCTCGAGTCGACGTCTCGGTTCCAGACCACCATCGCTATAGGAGCTCCTGTCGTGTGGCCCCTGAAGACGCCGCTCAGTATCTCGACCCTGTCCTCCTCCTTTCTGGGCGTCGATATCGACGACTGGCCCGGTCTCCTTAAGTCGAGGAGAGGTTGGACGTCCTCCTCCGAGAGCGGAAGGCCAGCTGGGCATCCGTCTATTACGACGCCCACGCACTTGCCGTGGCTCTCGCCGAAGCTGACGACGACGAACCTCTCGCCGAGGACGTTACCCGGCATCCCGCACCTCCACCTCACAACCCATCGAAGTGAGGTCCTTGAGGAATTCGGGATAGGAGACGTCGACGGACTCGAGGCCGAGCGTCGCTATCTTGCCCTGCGATGCGAGCGACAGTATCGAGAAGGCCATGAAGAGCCTGTGATCTCCCTCTGGGTCCAGAACGGCCTCCCTCAAGGTCAAGCCCCTGATGACGAGGCCGTCGCTGAGCTCCTCGACATCGACGCCTGCCTTTCTCAGCTCCCTGGCCAGGACCGAGATCCTGTCAGACTCCTTGTAGCGGGCGTGCTCAACCCCTCTGACGACCGTCTCGCCCTCTGCGAAGCACGCGAGGACAGCGACGACGGGGAGCAAGTCCGGAGCGTCCCTCAGGTCCACCTCGACTCCCCTCAGCTCGGATCCGTAAAGCTCCACGTGGTCGCGCCCCGTCCTGAACCTCGCACCCATCCTGCTCAAGACTTCGAGGATCGCCGCGTCGGCCTGAGGCAACGTCCTGTCCAGGTTCCAGACCCTCAGAGACCCTCCCATCAGCACCGGTACTGCCATGAGGAACGACGCAAGACCGAAGTCGCCTGGCACTGTGAACTCCCTCGGTTCCAGCCCTCCGCCCTCGACCTTGACCTCGTTCCCCTCGAAGGAGACCCGGCCGCCGAAGCGCCTGACCACCTCGCACGTGGCCTCGATGTAGGGCCTCGAGACCACGTCGCCTGTCAGCCTCACCTCCAGCCCGCCCTCGGAAGCGGAGCCCGCGACGACGAGCCCTGAGACGAACTGGCTGCTGACGTCGCCGCGTATCGAGCAGGTCCCTGCGATGTTGCCCTTACCCTTCACGACGACAGGAGCGCAGCCGTTGCCCCTCGTCGACCAGGCCTCGACGCCGAGCTGGTTCAGCGCCTCGAGGAGCGGCCCCATCGGCCTCCTCCTCAGGCTCTCGTCTCCGGTGAGGACCGTGTATCCGCCGTCGGCGAGGGAGGCGACCGCAGTGGCTATCCGGAGCGTCGTCCCCGAGTTCATCGCGTCGATCACGTTCTCGGGAACCCTCGGCCTCCTCAAACCCTCTACCAGAAGCGAGGACTCCTGCTGTTCGACCGAAGCGCCGAAGCTCATAACCGCTCCGATCGTAGCCCTCGTGTCCCTCGAGATCAAAGGGGAGTTAATCACCGATGTGCCCTCGGCGAGCGAGGCGACGAAGACGGCCCTGTGCGTGTAGCTTTTGGAAGGTGGAGCGAAGACGTCCCCGAATACCTCTCCCCTTTGCACAACCCTGACGACCTTCATCCGCCTGACCACCCGACAAAGGCCCTCGCTATAGATTCCATCAGCCGGTACCCCGGGTCGACTCCGGTCCAGAGCTTGAAGGAGTGGACTGCCTGCCGGGCCAAAACCTCGATCCCGTCGATCACCACGCACCCCGCTGCCCTGCCAACCCGAGTCGCCGGAGGGTCACCGCTCCTCGAGTAGACCAAGTCGACGAGGAATCGGACGCCCCTCAGGTCCTCGGAGCTCAAGGGGAACTCGGCTCCATGCACGAGGCCTGCTGGTATCGCGTTGACCACAAGCTCAGCGCCCTTTACCTCCGATCTTATCCGGTCGAGCGGAACGAACCGGGCCCTCACACCGAACCACTCGGTGCAGAGCCTCAACAGCTCAAGTCCCCTCGACTCTGACCTGTTGGAGATGACCAGCTCAGAGGCGCCGAGCCTGGCGACTGCGTAAGCCGCTGCCCTCGCAGCGCCTCCAGCACCGACGAGAACGCACTTCCCGAGCCCAGAGGCATCCCTCTCGAACAGCGCATCGGCGACCGCGGCCCAATCCGTGTTGTGACCCACCCACCCTTCCTCCGACCTGACGAGGACGTTCACCGCGCCTATGGCTTCGGCCTCCTCTGACCTCTCGACCGAGCACCGATAGGCCTCCTCCTTGTGCGGTATCGTGACGTTCAGGCCGAGGAAGCCGAAGGAGTGGAGGGCCCTGAGGACTTCGCTGACAGCCGACTGGGAGGCGACGTCTACGGCCACATACCTGTGAGGGAGGCCGAGGAGCCTGCACGTGACCGAGTGGATGACGGGAGAGAGCGAGTGCTCCACCGGATGCCCTATCAGGCCGAGGAGCGCCATCACGCCAACAGCTCCGCGAGCGACCTCGCAGCGCTCTTCGTCTCCTCGACCGTCATCTGTCCTGGAGCCACGGCCATGCCCTTAAGGGCGGCGTAGGTGAACGGGGCGCCGAGCAGTAGGCTCATCGGCCTCGTGAAAGCGTACTCCCGTCCCACCGAGAAGGCTATCAGGTTCCCCTTCGCCCAACGCAGGGCCCTGTAGAGCGAGAGAGTAGTGAGGGCGCCTTCCAGCGAAGAGGGCCTCGTGACGACCTTGACGAGCTCCCCGTACTCCCTCAGGCCTTCGGCGACCGATGCAAGGTTCTCCCGGCTGAAACCATCCGGGCCCAAGTGCGAGGACGCGATCACCCTCGACCTCCCCAGCTCGGCCACCACCTCCCTCACCTGGACGTGGCTCAGGGCCGTGGAGTCGATGTCGATCAGGTCCGATCTCGGGCCGAGCCTCCTCAGGACCGACGCGGCTTCCTCCGGCCCTCCCTCGAACTTCCCGCCCTCAGCAGAGCTCCGGAGGGTCGTGACCGTCTCAATCCCCATCGACCTCACCTCTCTGACGACGTACTCGGCCTGGTCGAGCCTCCTGAGCCAGTCGACCCTCAGCTCCACTAGATCGGCTCCCTCCTGCTGGGCCCTCCTCGCCAGCTCGACCATCCTCCTGTGGCTCTTCGAAGCGACGGAGACGCAGACCCTGAACCTCAAGCGCTCAGACCTCCTCGATGAACTCCTCGACCGCGATGCCCATGTGCCTCCCTGAGCCTGCTGAGAGCCTGACGAGGACCTCGTCCCCCTGCGAGAGCGACGTGACGTCTAGCACCTCTCCCTTCGGGCTTACGAGCCTGATGGTCTCGGCCTTCTGGAGAGCAACGGAACCGACGACGCCGTCGACCTCGGCGACCACGTTCACAAGCGGCCTCCTCTCGACCTTCACCCTGCCGACCGATACGATCCTCGTGGACCCGTCAACCGAGACGATCAGGACCCTGCTGCCCGATCTGAGCTCTGAGAGGTAGTTGGTCCTCCCACCTGGACCGAGGACGTAGCACTGGACTGACCCGGCGTTCACCCTGAAGGGCCTGGGAGGCGTCATCTTGCTCCCTATCGATTCGTTGTGGACGAGGAAGAGCATCCGAGCCATGTTGCCTACTAGGAGGCCCTCGCCGACCCTCAGCAGGGAGTTGGTATCGACGCAGGCCCTCTCACCGGGCCCAAGCCCTACCACATCCTTGACCTTCGCAGGTCTCAGCTCCAGCCTCTTCGGCGTATCTATCAGGTCCCTCACGTATTTCAGCTCCGGGAGGAGGTCCGGGGCTATCACGATCCCGTCGACGCCCCTCTCGAGGACGTGGGCGAGGTCCTCGACCTCCTGGAGGTTCCGAGCCCTGGCCAGCAGCGTCACGTTCCTCCCCTGGAGCGCCGCGATCACGTTCTCCAGCGCTATGATCCTGAGGTCCTCCGGCTCCACCAGCACCACGTCCGTCCCCTGATCCATCGATCGGGCCAAAGACTCGACGTCGCCCTGGTCCCTGATCCTGAAGACCTTGACGGCGCTCGGACGGTAGACCTTCACACCACCTTCCTGAAGCTTCACGTCACCGAGGACAGCATCCGCACCGGCCTCGATCGCCTTCCTCAGCTCGTCCTCGTTCCTGACCTCGACGATTACCTCCTTGCGCCTAACGCCTGACATGGAGCAGCGCCTCCTCCGGCCTCTTCCCCTCCAACACTATGGCCCTGATCGCCCTCACGATCGCCTTAGGGTTCTCGTGCATGAAGACGTTCCTACCTATCGTCACACCCATCGCACCCGCCCTCATCGCTCCCCAAACCATCTCAAGGACGTCCTCGTCCCTCTCGGCCTTCGGCCCCCCTGCCATCACCACAGGCGCGGGACACGACTCGACTACCTCCCTGAAGGTCTCCGGAGAGCCAGTGTACGGTACCTTCACTATGTCGGCTCCCAGCTCAGCCCCAACTCTCGCCACGTGCGCTATCACCCTCGGATCGCTCGGGTCCTTCACGTTCTCTCCCCTCGGGTACATCATCGCTATCAGGGGAACTCCGTACTCGTCGCACTCGTCGGCCACCATCCCCAGCTTCCTCAGCATGTAAGGCTCGGCCTTGCTGCCGATGTTGATGTGGACCGAGACGGCGTCGGCTCCCATCCTCAGAGCGTTCAGCACGGTTCCGTCCCTGACCTTCCAGTTGGGATCGGGGCCGAGCGACGTGCTGGCGGAGAGGTGGACGATGAACCCGACCCTCGGAGGCCTGGGCATGTGCTTCAGGATCCCCTTGTTCGTCAGGACGGCCGTCGCACCACCTTCCTCCACCAGCTCGATCGTCCTGTAGATCCTGTCGAGCCCCTTCATGACGCCGGAGGAGACGGCGTGGTCCATCGGTATGCAGATCATCTTGCCGTTCTCCGTTATCCTCGAGATCCTGACCTCCTTCCCCCAGACCATCCTCATCCCAGCCTCCCTGTCGCCTTGAGCAGCTCGGCGGTCAGTATGGCGATCCCCGCAGCTCCCCGCACCAGGTTGTTGGTCAGGCTCACGAACCTCACCGTCCTCTCGAGGGAGCCCTTCCTCAGCCTCCCGACGTGGACGACCATTCCCGACCTGTCGTTCGATCCGGCGTCGAGGCGCGGCTGCGGCCTGTCCAACTCCTCCCTCACCACGATCGGCCTCGGAGGCGCTGTTGGGAGCTCAAGTTGCTGCGGAAGGCCCCTGAACCCGTCAAGGACTTCAGCCACCTCCTCGACCGATGCGTCCTTGGAGAGCGTCGCAGTGACAGCTACCAAGTGTCCGACAAGGGTTGGCACCCTCGTGCATGTGGCGTCTATGACGACCTCCGCTGGCTTGAAGGTTCCGTCCGTGAAGGAACCGAGTATCTTCCTCGGCTCCTGCTCCACCTTCTCCTCCTCTCCCTGTATGTATGGTATGATGTTGCCGAGGATCGCCATCGACGGCACGCCGTTGTACCCAGCGCCCGAGACGGACTGCATCGTGACGACGTTCACGTGCTTGAGCCCGAACTCGTCGAGGAGCGGTTTCAGGGGCAGGACGAATGCGGTAGTCGTGCAGTTGGGCGTCGTAACTATGAAGCCGTCCCACTTCCGCCTCCTCCTCTGGACCTCTATCGCTTCGAGGTGGTCGGGGTTGATCTCCGGCACGATCAGAGGCACGTCCTCTTGGTACCTGTTGGCCGAGGCGTCGGAGACCACAGGGAATCCGGCTTCAGCGAACTTGTGCTCGAGCTCCCTCGCCGCCTTGGTCGGAAGGCTGCTGAAGACGAGGTCGGCATCGATTTTCTTGGGATCAGAGGGAAGGACCTCCATCTCCCAGTACTTCCTCGGCAGGTCGCCCTTCCCGGCGTAGGCCTCGATCAGCTTCTTGCCCACCGTCGTGTTCCCGGTCACGGCGCTCACCTCGAACCACGGATGTTCAGCGAGCATCTGCAGGTAGATCTGCCCGACCATGCCTGTTGCACCCAAAACGCACACCTTCAACTTGCCCATTCGAGACACCTCCAGAACAGAGACGCGAGCGGAGGGGGCGAGGGAGGGAGGAATTCCATTATCCCTCCCAGAAATAGAAGTAGGTATAGGCCGTGAAGCCGAAGCTCACCGAAGTCGCACGGCCCATACCTACCCCCTCCGCTCACCCCGTCGCAA
>JAVVHL010000066.1:0-6603 GCA_032249575.1 Candidatus Calditenuis sp.
TCATATAAGGCGAGAGAAGCGTCAGGGCGTGGGCGAGGAAACCGCTCCGAGGTTTTTGCTCTTCGAGATGGCGGATCCCGGAGACCTCTTCAGGCTGGCCTCCATGCTCCCTGCACCCTTCGTCAACTACTCCGAGGAGGATGGGGTCCTCTTCATCTCGCTGGGAGGGCTCGGCGGAGTAGTCAGCGTCTACTTCGTCAGGCTCAAGGAGAAGCTAAGTGCCAAATTCGTCCACGTCAACAGACTGAGGGGGACCTACCAGTTCGGCGACGAGGCTTCCATGGAGCCGAACGTGATCAACGTCGAGGTCCTGAGGGTCAAGCGCCACAACCTGAAGCTCTTCTATTGACGATACCGGGATCAGAAGAGCCCGCGCCTGCTGAACTTCCTCCTCTGAGCGTACTGATCCAGGAACCTGTAGACCGTGCTGTGCATAGCCCCCTCTATCAGCATCATAACCGCCCTCTTCGCAGCGTCAACGTCCTCAGGGTGGCCGATGATGGAGACCTTGTCGCGGGTTATCGCCAGGTCGACGTGGGCCGTCTCCTCTATGATCCGCCTGGTCTTCCCCTGGGCGCCGATGATCCTGCCCATCACGCGCTTCAGGTCCTCGGGGTCCTTTCCGACGTAATCGGAGACGTCGATCACCTCCAGCACCACCTCGTCCCTCGAGAGCTGGAGGGCCTTCTCCGGAGAGAAGCCGTTGCCGATGGCGACGATGGCGTCCCTCGCCTTCAGCAGGGCCGTCGGGTCGCCTCCACCCTGACGCGGCCTAAGCTCGACCTGACCGGAGGAGCTGTCCACCTTCACCGTGACGCCGAAGGTCTCCTCGATCAGCCTCTTCGTCTGGCCGTCTGTGCCGACGAGCACGGCTATCCTATCGACCGGGACGTTCAGGTAGATCACCTGCTCCGGGGTGGTCATCCTGAAACCAGTCCCCAGCGCATTTCGATTAACCTATCAGGTCCTGACCTTCCTCAGCTCGACCTTGTGGGCGAACTGGTGGCTGTGCCTCACGCCTCCGAGTATCTCCTCAGCAGCGGCGAGCATCAGCGCCTTGTCGAGCTTCCTCACGAAGACCGAAGCGCCCCTGACGTTCGTCCCCAACCTCTTCGCCAACCTCTCGAGGTCGTAACCGAAGGGCGTCCGGAACTCCGAAAGGTCGAAGTCGGGCTGGGAGGGGACGTAGCTCCTCACCTTGAAGTAGGCCTCGGTCCAGGCCTGAACCTCCTCCTTCGTGGCGACGTGCTTTCGCATCCACCTTCTGAGGACGTCCTTCCTGTCGGAGAGGAGCTCGCACGCCAGCTCAGTCACGGCCTCCCACGTCACCTCGTGCCTCGGCTCGGAGAGGAAGGAGCCGTCGTTCAGGCAGAAGATCAGCCGCGGCATCCCTAAGCCCGTAAAGCCTCCCCGTCAAAAGGCATTCCGAACAGCGCGCTGAGATGAGGCATTCTGCGCCCGTTGAGGCCGGGAAAGGATATTGAGGAGGAGGGAAGAGGAAACCGGAGATGGCGAAGGGGAAGAAGCGCCAGAAGGAGGGGTCGAGGTGGGTCACGTTCGTAGCCTTCATCCCCGCGATCCTCCTCGTAGGACTCCTCGCCTACCTCCTCTCCATACCTCCAGCACCTCTGCCGCCAGGGTCGAAGACGACGGAGGGCTCTCCTGCGGAGGCGAAGGACTTCAAGCTCAAGATCATCACCCCAGACGGCCTGACCGACAGGGAGTTCACCTTCTCCTCGACGAGGGGATCGGTCGTCTTCCTCGACTTCGTCTTCAGCTGGTGCCCGCACTGTAACAACATGGCTCCCACGATAAAGCGCCTCCACGAGGAGTACTCGGGTAAGGGAGTGGTCTTCGTCACGGTCGCAGGGAGCAGCGGTTCCAGCCCCTCGGCTACGGCCAAGTTCCTCAGGGACCACGGCGTCAGCTGGACGGCCGTCTACGACGAGCGGATGTCGGTCTTCCAGCTCTACGGCGTCACCGGAACACCGACCTACTTCGTCATCGACAAGAACGGGAGGATAGTCAAGGAGCTGATAGGGGAGAGGCCGTATGAGGAACTCAAGGCCGCGATCGAGGAGGCGCTGAAGACCTGACATGCCGGTCAACAGGGGAGCTGTAGGAGCGACCGCGTCTTCCCTCGCAGGCCTGCTCGTCAGCGTCTACCTCCTCTTCCCTGAGCAGGTGACGTCGAGCCCCTACTGCGCCATCAACCAGCTCCTTTCCTGCGGGCCGGTCGTCACGGGAGAGCACTCGAAATTCCTCGGCGTTCCGGTGGCCGCGTACGGCGCCGTGTGGTTCGCAGCGGCAATTGCGCTCTCCCTCCGCTCCTTGAGGAGACCACAGTTCCTCCGCTACCTCGCTTGGTGGGGAGCCGTCGGGATGGCAGGGGTCGCTTACCTCGTCTACCTCGAATTCTTCGTGATAGGGAGCGTCTGCGTCTTCTGCACGCTGGCCCACCTGATGGGGGCCCTCGTCCTCGGCTTCTCGGTCCTCGGCATTAAGGAGAACGGATAGAGACGATTAGATTTTATTGCTCCGCACAGGTCTCTCAACGTCATGCGGGTAACCGTTTCTGTGATCAAGGCGGACGTCGGGAGCGTCGCAGGGCACCACAGGCCCCACGCCGATATGCTCAGGTACGCGCAGGAGAAGCTCGCCGAGGCAGAGGAGACAGGGCTGATCGGGTCGGGCTACGTTACGCACTGCGGCGACGACATAATCCTCGTCATGACCCACACGAGGGGAGAGAACGACCCGGAGATACACGGCCTCGCATGGAAAACCTTCAAGGAGATAACGGAGAAGGTGGCTAAGAGGCTGAAGCTCTACGGTGCCGGTCAGGACCTCCTCAGCGACGCCTTCAGCGGCAACGTCAGGGGATTAGGGCCGGGCGTTGCGGAGCTCGAGTTCGAGGAGAGGCCTTCGGAGCCGATCGTGGTCTTCGCGGCCGACAAGACCGAGCCAGGAGCGTGGAACCTGCCCCTTTACAGGATCTTCGCGTCGCCCGACAACACAGCAGGCCTCGTGATAGACCCCAAGCTCCACGCCGGCTTCAAGTTCGAGGTGATGGACCTGATCGAGTCGGAGGTCGTCACGCTGAAGGTCCCCGAGGAGCTCTACGACCTCGTGGCCCTGCTCGGCACGCCCGGAAGGTACGCGGTCTCGAAAGTCTACAGGGCCATCGACGACGAGCCTGCTGCAGCGGCGAGCACGACGAGGCTAAGCCTGATCGCCGGAAGGTACGTCGGAAAGGACGACCCTGTGATGCTGGTGAGGGCCCAGGCAGGTTTCCCCGCTGTGGGCGAGATACTGAGCGCCTTCGCGGTGCCTCCGATCGTCAGCGGCTGGATGAGGGGGTCCCACAGGGGTCCCCTGATGCCGGTATCCTTCAGGAAGGGCCAGAACGTGGTGACCTTCTTCGACGGGCCGCCTAGGGTGATCGCGATGGGCTGGCAGGTCTCCGACGGGAAGCTGGTGGGCGTCGAGGGGAAGGAGCCTGCGGACCTCTTCGACGATCCGTTCTTCGAGTACAGCAGGAGGATCGCCGCCGAGATGGCCGTCTACCTCAGGACCATGGGAGAGTTCGAG
Organism: Candidatus Calditenuis sp.; assembly: GCA_032249575.1. Classification (GTDB taxonomy): domain Archaea; phylum Thermoproteota; class Nitrososphaeria_A; order Caldarchaeales; family Calditenuaceae; genus Calditenuis. The sequence goes on from JAVVHL010000066.1 coordinate 3,592, forward strand.
CCGGCGAGGCTGGGGCACGAGGAGATGGAGTACACGACGCTGCCGATGATCCTCGAGAGGCTGAAGCCGAGGTTCAGGAAGGTCGCCGAGGTCAGGGCCTGAGGCTCAACGGTGCATTTCTTTCCCGACGTAGGAGAGGGCACACCTCTGCCTCATCAGCTCCCTCAGGACCACCGTCGCGAAGGAGCCCCTAGGAAGGGCCATCTCCACGAGGACCTCCCTCTCGCCCACTGCCCTTGCCGAGAGGTGAAGGGGCCTCAGCAGGACAGGCCTGTAACCTCCCCTTGACCCGGCCTCGGCGAGCTCCTTGAGCCTGAACGAGGAAGGCCTCAGACCGTCCTCCTCCAGAATTCTAAGGATCGCTTTGCCACGCTCGTTCTGCGGAAGCCTGATCGAGTGACCCGGATGGGGCATCAAGATCGCCATCGTCCCCTCCCTCACCCTCTTCGCGGCCTCAGAGAGGTTCCACCTGTTGACGGAGTAGACCCTGCGCTCGGGCCTGCCGAACCTGTCCAGCCTCGCCACCAGGTCTCCCTCCAGGGGCTCGTCCAGCGGAAGGCCGTCCCTCACGTTCTCTGTCAAAGCCCTGTTGAAGACGTAGGAGGCGTAAGACTCGACGAAGAGCCTCCTTATCCTGAGGGGCAGCCTCCTGAAGGCTCCGACGAAGTCTCCGGGGTTCTGGGCGAGATGGGAGAGCAGGGCCCTCTCGTAGACCAGGGACTTGGGCACGTTTCGCGCCGCCCAATCCCAATCGCCCGACTCGGCGAAGGAGCGCCTGAACTCCAGGACGTGCGCCGGCTCGTAGGGCGTGCTGAGGCCGACGAAGGCCCTCGCGGCCGCATCGAGGTCACCCCTCACCATGTGGTAACCGATGACGTGGGTGATGGGTCTCGAGACGCCGAAGCGCTGGAGGCCGTAGAAGTTCGGAACGCCCCTGGTGGTGACTTCGGAGACGAAGCAGTCAAGAAGTTCCTGATCGGCCTCGGCCTCCCTCACCAGAACCCTGAACCTGTTGAAGAGGAGCTCACGGAGCTCGACCGAGTGGGCCTCACCGACGACAAGGGCCATCGCACGCCTCAGCGCCATCGGCCCCTCCATCCTATCGAGGACGCTCCTGGCGGGGACGGCCATGAACTGCCAGGCGACGGCCCTCCTGTCCTTCAGACCGTACGTCTTTACGGCCCTTAGCCTGATGCCCAGGAGTTCAGCGAGGTCTGCAGCGACCCTCAAGGTCTCCCTGTCCCTCTTCCTGACGACGACCAGTGCGCGCTTCAGCGGCGGTATTGCCGGCGGCCTCCAGTTCTCAAAGGCCTCACGAGCATCGAGCCCTCCGTTGAGGACCTCCCAGACCTCGAAGTCCTCAGGGAGGACCTTGATCAGCCCGCCTATCCCCCTGAAATCGGTCAGGTAAGCCCCTATCCCTACGGCCTGCTCGTATTCGTCGCAGGACAGGTTCCTGTAGCGCTCCTCTTCGAGCATCCTCACTCACCGCTTCCTGAGGGCTGAAAACCTCTTATCCGGCTGGAGCCGTGGGGGCCGAAGGGGATCAGGTCGTCGTGACCCGCATCTCGATGGCGACTTCTTCTGGCAGCTGGATCCTCATGATCTCCCTCAAAACCCTCGGATCGCTCACAGTCAGGTCCATCAGCCTCCGGTGGACGCGGAGCTCCCACTTCCTCCAGGTCTTCGTCCCCTCTCCGCACGGGCTCTTCCTGACCGGAAGGACGAGCCTCTGCGTCGGCAAAGGCACAGGGCCCGCCACCCTCGCACCGGTCCTGGTGGCTATCTCCTTGATCTCCCTGCACAGGCTCTCCAGCTTCTCGAGGTCCGTCGAGGCCAGCTTGATCCTAACCGTCTGTTTCATCCTCCTCGCCTCCGGCCTCCTCCTGCCGGTTCAATTCAAAACTTTCAGGTTGTCCCCCTCCCTCCTCAGATGCCGATGATTCCTCCACCGCCTCGCCTGAGCCCTCCTCAGCCACGGCCTCAATCACCTCCTCCGGAATGCCCTCATAGAGCTGGCGGAGCTTCTCGACCTCAGCCTCGACCTCCTCGACCCTTCTCCTGCCGGTGACGATGTCGTACCAAGTCGAATAGGCGTCGACCGGAAGAGAGCTCCTGTACCACGGCACCGTGTGGGTTGTGCCGCAGCTGCCGCAGGAGACCTCGGCGCTGTAGGCCGTGACGTTCACGACGGTCACCGATTGCTGGTTGCAGATCGGACAGTAGAAGACCTTCGGGATCCTCCTCGGAGGACGCCTGATGATCTTCCTCCTTTTCCTCCCCATCTCCCACCCAACCGGCTTGGCTCACGCTATAAAGGCTCGCCGAGGGGCCTGAGACTGAAGGGCCAACGCCATCCGCGGTAGGCCTCGTCCCAAAAGAGGTACTCGTAGACGGTCGAGGTCCTGAAGTGGTGGAGGACCGATCGGAGCCTGGGGCCTTCCAGCCCTCTCAAGTGCTCGTCCGCCAGATCGACGACCCCCATCACTGCCCGCTCGTACTCAGGAGAGGAGTAGGTCTCGATCCAGCGCCTGTAGACCGGCACGTTCGAGCCCCTCCTGACCAGCTCCTTTCCCACCTCGTAGTAGACCCAGAAGCACGGCAGTATGGCAGCGAGGCCCTCCTCGAAGGAACCCGTAGCAGCTGTCGCCAAGAGGTAGTTGGTGTAGGCGAGGTTGACCGGGCTCAGCTCGGCCGACGCGACGTCTTCAGGCCTCATGCCCCATTCCCTCATCAGGAACTCGTGGAGCGAGGCCCTCTCCACCTTCAGCGCTCCTACCGCGTTCTCCAGCAACCTCACCGAGCTCCCGTCATCAGGGGCCTTGATCCCGACGAGCGCTACGGCCCTCGAGAACCTGCTCAGGTAAAGGGCGTCCTGCACTATGTAGTCCCTGAACCGCTCCATCGGAAGGGAACCGTCCGTGAGGCCCTTGATGAAAGGGTGTGAGGTTATCGCCGCGTAGACGTCGGCGACCGAGTTCCAGAGCAGGTCCCTCGGCCTCGTGTCCCTCA